>JBCNPL010000050.1:0-12745 GCA_039593375.1 Paraburkholderia sp.
CGTCGCCGGCCAGATACAGGTCGCCCCCCAGCTCCGCCGGGTAGTAGCTCTTCCTGAACCGCTCCGCATCGCCCCAGATCGTGCGGATCATCGACGGCCACGGCCGCTTGATCACCAGAATCCCGCCTTGTCCGTTCGGCACCTCCTGCCCCGTCTCGTCCACCACCGCCGCCATGATCCCCGGCAGCGGCAGCGTGCACGAGCCCGGCACCAGCGGCGTCGCCCCCGGCAGCGGCGTGATCATGTGCCCGCCCGTCTCCGTCTGCCACCATGTGTCCACCACCGGGCAGCGCGCACCGCCCACGTTCTCGTAGTACCAGACCCACGCCTCCGGGTTGATCGGCTCGCCCACCGTGCCGATCACGCGCAGGCTCCTCAGATCGTAGCTTTTCGGGTGCGCCTTCGCGTCCGCGTCGGCCAGCTTGATCAGCGAGCGGATCGCCGTCGGCGCCGTGTAGAACAGGCTCACCTTGTGCCGCTCGATCATCTGCCAGAACCGCCCCCCGTGCGGATAGGTCGGCACGCCCTCGAACATCACCTGCGTCGCGCCCAGCGCCAGCGGCCCATACGCAATGTACGTGTGCCCCGTGATCCAGCCGATGTCGGCCGTGCACCAGAACACGTCCTCCGGCTTCCAGTCGAACGCCCACTTGATCGTCTGCGCCGCCCACAGCAGGAAGCCCCCCGTGCTGTGCTGCACCCCCTTCGGCTTGCCCGTCGAGCCCGACGTGTACAGCACGAACAGCGGCTGCTCCGCCCCCACCCACTCCGGCTCGCACGTCTCGGCCTCACCCCGCACGATCTCGTGCAGCCACAGGTCGCGCCCGCCCGTCCACTGCACCGCGCCGCCCGTGCGCCGGTACACGATCACGCTCTTGACCGCCTCGCACCCGCCCATCGCCAGCGCCTCGTCCGCGATCGCCTTCAGCGGCAGCGCCTTGCCCCCGCGCATCTGCTCGTCGGCCGTGATCAGCGCCACCGCCCCCACGTCCACGAGCCGCTCGTTCAGCGATTTCGACGAAAACCCGCCGAACACCACCGAGTGCGGCGCGCCGATGCGCGCGCACGCCTGCATCGCCACCACCCCCTCGATCGACATCGGCATGTAGATCACCACCCGATCGCCCTTGCCGATGCCGCGCGCCTTCAGCGCATTGGCCAGGCGGCACACCCGCGCGAGCAGCTCCGCGTAGCTCACGCGCGTGACCGCACCGTCATCGGCTTCGAAGATGATCGCCGTGTGCGCGCCACGGCCCGCCTCGACATGACGGTCCAGGCAGTTGTACGACGCGTTCAGCTCGCCGTCCTCGAACCAGCTGTAAAACGGCGCGTTCGACTCGTCGAGCACCTTCGTGAACGGCTTCTTCCACGTCAGCGTCTCGCGCGCAAGCTTCGCCCAGAACCCCTCGTAATCGCGCTCCGCTTCAGCAACGAGCGCGCGGTAGGCGTCCATCCCTGGAATCGCGGCGTTGGCGACTGTCTCCGTGGATGGTTCGAAAACCCGGCCTTCACGCAGAACCGACTCGATGGTGCTCACTTGTCTCTCCTCCTGGCTTTTACGATGCCTGTTGCCGAACGTGGCCCAGCGCGACACGCCTCCGGCCACACCGGCTCGGCGGCCGACGAACGCGAATAGCGGTCCGTCGGCGTATGCGGCAAAACTACCGCCGCTCTCTTACCCAAAACTTACTAACGTGGCGTCTACGGGCAATCCCCGATGTCGGCTCGTGCACGACCGTTCCCATAGTCCGATGGAATGGCCTCGCGCGGTAGCCGCGACATTCAGCCGTCGGGCACCATGGACCGAAAGCGAGTCACTCTTCGTTAGCGATGACGGCGCCGTGGCAACTCGCGAACCTGATCGTTCACGACGCGCGGCGCCAGCAATCGCTCGTACACCGAAACATAATCGGCGGCCATGCGCGCGGACGTGAAGCGCGCTTCGAAGGCCGCACGGCAATGCGCACGGCTCAGTTCGTCGATTCGATCGATCGCTCGCACGGCCCCCTCGACATCGTCCACGATAAAGCCCGTCGCTCCGTCGTCGATGATCTCGGGCACCGCGCCGCGTCGAAACGCGATCGTCGGCGTTCCGCAGGCCATCGCCTCGATGATCACCATGCCGAACGGCTCGGGCCACTGCACGGGGAATAGCAACGCGCGCGCGTTGGCGAGAAGCTCGATTCGCTCGGTACCGCCCACCTCGCCGAGGTAGTCGACGAAATCCCCGCTCGCCTCGAGCAACGGCAGCATCTGCTCTCGGAAGTAAGCCGTCTCTCCCGGATGAACCTTCGCGGCCATCTTCAGCGGTAAGCGCGCGCGGCGCGCGATTTCGATTGCGAGATCGGGCCGCTTTTGCGGCATGAGCCGGCCGAGAAACAACAAGTAGTCGCCCGGCGTTCGGTTGAGCGCGAACGCAGTGGGATTCAGTCCGTGGTGAATCGTCGCCTGCCAGTTCGCGTCCGGCACGGGTCCGCGCTGATCATCCGAGATCGAAACAAGAGGTGCTTCCGAGAACTCGCGAAAGAGCGGACCATGATCGGTGGGCAGCAACTGACCATGCATCGTCGTGACGTGCGCGCAATTGAGCCGGCGCGCAAGCGGAAAGTGCAACGGGTCCCCATGAAAATGGATCACGTCGAAACGCGCCGCGCGCTGCGCCACTGCTTCGAGCTCGCGCACATGATGGGTCAGCGTGTCCCAGACGTTGGCATCGCGCCAGAGACCACGCGGGCAGAGCGGGACGAGCTCGGCCGACGTGGACGAATCGCCCGCCGCGAACAGTGTGACGTGATGGCCGAGCCGAACGAGTTCCTCCGTCAATGAGTGAATCACGCGCTCGGTGGCGCCATAAGCTTGCGGCGGAACCGCTTCGTACAACGGGGCGACTTGTGCAATGCGCATCTTCTGCCTCCTGTTCGCGCTGCGCGCCGTATCCATGCCGGATCGCGTTCATATGCCTCTCATCGAAAGCATGGTTCATGCCCGTCATTCGCACGCGGATCACTATCGTCCTAGACGCCGCGCGGCCCGCTGCTAATATCTCAATTGGACTCTCGATGCCACATTACGGAGCAACGCGACATGCACTACTTGTTGTTTTATGAAACAGCGCCCGACTATCTCGAGCGCCGCTCGCAGTTTCGCGCGCAACATCTGGCCCACGCCTGGCTGGCCGCCGATCGCGGAGAATTGCTCCTGGCTGGAGCGCTCGCCGAGCCGGTCGACGCCGCGATCCTGCTCTTTCAATGCGACGACCCGGCGATCATCGAGGAATTCGCGCGCAACGATCCCTATGTGCACGCGGGGATCGTCACGAGCTGGAAGATACGGCCGTGGACCACCGTCGTGGGCGAGCACGCAGCCACGCCGATCAGGCAAACGACGGGAGCGATGGAAGCACAGCAGTCGAAGCGTTGATATTCGATCTCGTATTCGTGTCTGCACGACCGAGCAGGGCCGCTCGCACCACTCGACGGCATCGCCTTTACTCCGGCGTGGTCCGCCCGCGCGGGCCAAGGCGCGTGAGCAGCGCCGCGTGAGAGGGGTAGCGCGCCGTGAGCGCCGCGGTGTCGGCAAGTTCGAACGCGGAAAATTCGAAGCCCGGCGCGACGGTGCAGCCCACGAGGGCGAACGGTTCGCCTTCCGTCGATACGGCCACGCGTTCGGCCGCGAACCAATGGCCCGCGGGCACGATCACCTGAAACCGAGCCTCGCCATGCTCGAGCGCGTTGCCGAGCCGGCAGGTGGACAATCGGCCGGCCTCGTCGAGCATATGAATATCGAGCGGGCTGCCCGCGTAGAAGTGCCAAGCCTCGTCGGCGTCGATCCGATGCCAGGCCGAATACGCCTCGTCGCACAACAGGTAGTAAATAGCGGTCGAGGCGGCGCGCGAAGCATGCGCCGTCACGGAACCGTCGGGCCCGACGCGCGCGACACGCGCCGAATCTCGATGCGTCTCGCGGTAATAGCCGCCTTCCGGATGCGGAATCAGACCGAGACGCTCGACGAGTTCGTGGGCTGCGGGCATATGCGGTATCCTTGGGTCGACTTCGAATCGTTCGAAGTTTATCGAAGCTCCAAGGACTACGGTTCGTGACGCACCTCGTTTTTTTCTGCGGCCATGCGGGCACAGGCAAGACCACGGTTGCCAAACACCTGATCGGCCCGCTCATGCGGATAACGGGCGAAGCGTTCTGTCTGCTAGACAAGGACACGCTCTACGGTCATTACAGCGCCGCCGCGATGGGAGCGCTGACGGGAGACCCGAACGATCGCGATAGTCCGCTCTACCTCCAGCATTTGCGCGAGCCGGAATATCGTGGCCTCATCGATACCGCGCGCGAGAACTTGCAGCTCGGCGTCAGCGTGGTCATCGTCGGCCCGCTCTCCCGTGAAATCCGCGACCGCAGGCTCTTCGACCGATCGTGGCTCGGCGTGGCCGACGATGTGACCATCCGCATCGTCTGGGTGCATACGTCGGAAGACACGGCACACGCGCGCATCGTCGCGCGCCGCAACCCGAACGACGCCTACAAGCTCGCTCATTGGGACGAATACCGGCAGCGGCGCTTCATGCCGACCGGCGCCGCGCGCGAGGGTCTGCTGATGTTCGATAACACCGCGCCGACCGAGGCCGACTTCGACGCCCTACTGCGAACGCTCGTCAGCAACGCGGGTTGAGCGCAGCGGCTATTGGTTCACCGTCAGACCATCGTCATCGCGTTCGCTTCGAGCGCCGCCCCTTCGTAGAGCTGGCCGAACCGATTTGCGAGGAATTCCCGCAGCGAGACCTGCTCCTGCCGCACGAATCCGCTTTGCGGCAACCTGCCCTCGCGAAACAGGTCGAGCAAGGCACACATCGCGCCCGCCGTCGTGATCTGAATCGCGCTCATCGGCATGCCGCAAACGGTCTTGGCGAACACCTTGCGCGTGAACACGTCCTGCACGAGCATACCGTCGCGCATCCCGGTCACAGTCACGAAGATCAGCACCACGTCCTGCGTGGTGGACGGCACGGCTCGGCGCAGAATCGACTTGAGCGTATCGCGATCGCTCGAGAGGCGCAGGTCCTCGAGTAGGAACTGCATCAGATCGCGGTGCCCCGGATAGCGAACCGACTTGTAATCGAGCGTCTCGACGCGCCCCGACAACGTTTCGCAAAGCGTTCCAAGACCGCCCGACGTGTTGAATGCCTCGTACTCGACGCCATCGAGCGAGAAGTGCTCGAGCCCCTCGAGCGGCTGAACCCAAACGTTGCGTGAATCGCGAATCGCCTCGCAGGGCTGGCAGTATTCGTTGATGAGCCCGTCCACGCTCCACGTCAAGTTGTACTTCAACGCATTCGTCGGAAACGCCGGCAGCGCGCCGACGCGCATCTTGACCTCACGCACCTGCGAGAACCGATTCGCGAGCTCGTGGGCCGCGATGCCGATGAAGCCCGGAGCAAGGCCGCATTGCGGCATGAACGCGTGCGAAGCGCCGTCCGCGAGACTGCGGATCGCCTGCGTCGCGCGCACGTCCTCCGTCAGGTCGAAATAGTGGACGCCCGCGCCCCTCGCGGCCGCCGCGACGTTGACGGCGAGGTAATACGGCAGCGCGTTGACGAGCGCATCGAAGCCTTTCAGCGCGGCCTTGATCGCGTTGGCGTCCGCTGAATCGACCCGCTCGGTCGCGATGCCGTGACTCGCGAGTTTATCGAGCGCTTGCGCGTCGCGGTCAAAGGCGACGATCTCGTAATCGCCGGTCTCGCGCAGCATATGCGCAATGGTATGGCCGATCAGTCCGGCTCCCGCGACGGCTACTTTCATGCTGTTTCTCCATTTCTTGATGTTGTCCAGGTCGGTCCAGCGCCTTTCCCGCCGAGGAGCGAAGAACAGACTCCGAGGCAACGGCGCGCGCCGACGTTGAAAACAGTCTAGAGAGGCATGGAGACGAAAAAAAGGAGAAAAGCGACGTTATCGATCGCTGGTTTAGACGAAACGACGACGAGATCGGGCGATTCGTCAGAACCGGTGACGGTGACTCATCGACTGCGTCATCCGCCCATCGTCCCGCGATCGACCTTGCGTGCGAGGATGATCGACGTGGTGGTACGCTCGACGCCCTCGAGCGCGCCGATCTGGTCCAACAGCTCGTTGAGACGCTCGGGCGAATCGGCACGCAGCCAGGCGACGTAGTCGAACTCGCCGCTCACCGCGCAAAGAAGCTGCACCTCGGGCATCTTGCCGAGCCTCTTTTGGACATCCGGGCCGTATTTCGGGGCGAGGATGATGCCGACGTAGGCGTTGATACTGGCGTCGAGGACATCCTGGCCAAGCCGCACGCCGTAGCCCGCGATCACCTGATTGCGCTCGAGCCGCTCGATGCGCGCGAGGACCGTCGTGCGTGCGACGCCCAGCCGGCGTGCGAGGTTGGCGACGCTCTCGCGCGCATTGGCTTGCAGCAGCGCGATGAGGTTGCGATCGAGTTCGTCCAGTTGGTCGAGGCGCGGCGGTCTCATGATTGACAAGGGGGCCCTTACTGTCAGGTTTCAGTTGTAAGCGCGTATCTCAATGCTAACGGGTCGTCACGCATTGGTGGTACAAATAATGCCGGCACGCCTCGCGAATCCCACGGTTGGAGTCGCCGGGCCGAGCCCGGCGCCCGTGCCGGGCGTTCTTCCACACGTCAGGAGTTCGTTGAAGATGAAAAAAACACTCGTCGTTCTGGCATGCGCGCTTGCGGCAAACGGAGTCTTCGCGCAAGCTTCGGCGCCGACCGCCGCGTCGTCGGCCGTGTCGCCCGCCACGAAACACGAAGCGCGCATCGAGGATCGCATCAAGTATTTGCACCAGCAGCTCAAGATCACGCCTGCGCAGGAAGATCAGTGGAAGACATTCGCCGACGCCATGCGCGACGACGGCGAGACGATGGGCCAGCTCTACGAGCAGCGCATCAAGAACGCGCCGACGCAGTCCGCGATCGACAACATGCAGGATTATGCAAACCTCACGCAGGCGCATGCGGACGGCATGAAGAAGATCCTCGCCGCGTTTCAGCCGCTCTATAACGAGTTCTCGCCCGAACAGAAGAAGCTCGCTGACGATACGTTCCGGGAGCGGATGGGCCGACAGCCGCGTCACGAGGCCCGTTCGAAGTCGCAAAAATGACGTCAGTCGCGCAAATGATTCAACTTGAAGACATCGATCTGCGCGGCGATCCGGCGGCCGCCCGCTACGTCAAAGACGAGACGGTCGCCGTTGAGTTCGCCGCCATGCAAGGCGAGCTGACGAGCCTCGAAGGTCCGAATCGCTATATGCCCGGCGATGCACTCGTGACCGGCACGGGCGGCGCAAGATGGGTCGTCGCGCGCGAGCGCTTCGACGCGAAGTATCTGCCGGCCGTCGCAAGCCTGCCGCATGGCGAAGCCGGCCCCTATCGCAACCGGCCGATCCCCGTCCTCGCCAAGCGGATGGATGTGCCGTTTTCGATTGCGCGCTCGGCGATGGGAGATGTGCTTCGCGGCGACGCCGGCGACTGGGTCATGCAGTATGCGCCGGGCGACTACGGCATCGTCCAGGCGCAACGCTTCGAAGCCGTCTATCGTCCGGCGGATTGATCGTCGATCACACGCGAGCCAAGCCGCGTCGCGGTGAACCGCGCCACTTGCCGCGCCATGCACGGCCTCGCCTCACGCGAATTCGTCGCCGAGGTCGATTTCCGTCTCCCGCGGCACTGTCGCACCGTTCGCATATTGCTCTTCGAGCGAGCCTAGCGCGGCCTCCACATATGCGCGCAGCACGGCGAAGCTGCGCGCGCGCATCCGTGGCGGCTGTGCCTGGTAACGAGCGAAAGCGGGCCGCGCGAAGCGCACCGTCAATGTAATGCGCCGCGCCGTGGGCCCGAAGCGCATCGCCACCCAGTGCACGGCGAGCTCCGGCGAACCGTCGTCAGCCGCGCGCTGCGCGAAGACCGTCTGCTCCGGAAAGAGATCACTGACGACGCGCGCAAGCTCTTCTAGCTCGGCATCTGCGAATTCATATCGGTACGGCTCCATCGTCGCCTTCTCTTCTCGTGTTCTTTCCGCTCCGGCTGCCTGCCGCGTCGAGCGCGACACGCGAGCCAACATCGGGTGCCTCGGCCGATATCCCGATGGCCGCCCCTTGTGCCTCGTACCTGTTACGGAGCGCGAGTCGACGCGCGTTCCACGAGTTCGCCAGGCAGACATGCTTCGCTCAACGGCTCGTTCGCGCCCTCGATGCGCTCGTGCAAAAACTCGACCGCCCGATAGCCGATCGCATAAGTCGGTTGACGAATCGTCGTGATACCGATCAGTTCGGCCCACTCCGGATCGTCGATTGCCATCAGGGCGACGCGCGTCTGCCAATTCGCACCGTAGCGTCCGTGCAGATGCAGCGCGAGTGAAAGCGCCACCGGCCCATTGGCCGCAAAACAAGCCACCCGGGAAGCGCCTGCCGCCTGCTTGGCATTCAGATAGGCATCGAGATCGGCGTGCGCGCGCGCGAGCGCGTCCGCATCGGAAAGGTCGATAACGACAGTCCGCCCTTCCAGCGGCGGCGCTCCGTGCGCCTTCGCCCGCTGCGCGCCCTCGAGTACCTGACGGAATGCCATCTCGCGCAGACGCCGCGAGCTCACCTGCTCGAACGGCTGAACGAAGAACAGGATATCGTCGAAACCCCTCTCGATCAGGTGCCGCATCCCGAGTTGCACGGCGGCGACGTTGTCGAGGCCGACCATGTCGGCATCGAGCCCGTCCACCTTGCGATCGACGAGGACAGCCGGCGTGCCGCCCTCGCCCAGCCGCCGCAACGCGTCCTCTTCGACGCCAAGCGCGTTGACGATCACACCCTCCACCCGGTAAGTCGTCATGAGCTGCAAATAGCGGCGTTCCATCTCGAGCTCGTTCGCCGCGTTGCAGACGAGCGGCATGAGCCCGAGCGCGTGGCACGCCGCTTCGACGCCGCGGAGCACTTCGACCGTATACGGATTTGTCAGGTCGGCAACGAGCATGCCGACGAGCCGGTTACGGCCGCGCTTCAAGCCGCGTGCCATCTGGTTCGGTCGATAGTCGAGCCGCTCGATGGCCGCCTCGATGCGCGCGCGCAGGTCCGACGAGAGCACGTTCGTCTCGCCGTTCAGATAGCGCGACACGCTCGTCTTGCCGGTACCCGCCTCACGGGCGACATCGCTGATGGTGGCGCGACGCGGCGCGCCCGATTGTCCGACGTTCACGACCGTGCCCCCCGTTTCACGACGTCCCCATGTTCTCTGCATGCTGTGCGAAATGCTTGAGCCAACGCAAATCTCCTCGTGGGAAAAGTCGAAAGTGAGCCCAAGACAAGCAGGAGCAATAGAAAAAGCGCGCCGTGGCGCGCTTCCCAACTGGTACGGTGGCGGCATGATAGCGCAGCGTCGCTCGCCGCACCACTCGTGCAAGCCTTCTAACGCCTATCTGAACTGATAGGGACGCTCCGCCGTTTTGCCGCTATGCTCGAAATTCCCGCATCCGGCGCCGCCGTCCGAACCGGCGCGCAACATGCCGCGATTGAAGGTCAGGACGCCAGAACCTCCAGATTCGCTACATTGCGCGACAGCCGACCCGCCAGCGCATCGACGAGGTTTTCAGCCGCACAGCGCGCCATTGCGTGCCGCGTTTCGTGCGTGGCGGAGCCGATATGCGGCAGCGCCACCACGTTTTTCATTCCCAGCAGCGGCGAGTCGGCAGGCAACGGCTCCTCTTCGAACACATCGAGGCCCGCGCCGGCGATCGTGCCGTCCGCAAGCGCCGCGATCAGCGCCGCTTCGTCGACGGTCGCGCCGCGCGATGCGTTGATCAGAATCGCGCTCTTTTTCATCGAGCGCAGCTCGCGCGCTCCGATGAGATGACGCGTCTCCTCGGTCAGCGGCACCTGCAGGCAGACGAAATCCGAGTCGGCGAGCAAGCGCGCGAGCTCGACGCGACGTGCACCGTATGTGCGCTCTGCCGCCTCGTTCGGGCTGCGATTCGTATAGAGCACGCGCATGTTGAAACCGAGCGCGGCCCGCCGTGCGAGCGCCCCGCCGATGCGGCCGAGGCCGACGATGCCGAGCGTCTTGCCTTGCACCTCGACACCGTATTGCGCCTCGCCGACGCTGCCCCTCCAATGTCCCGCCCTGACCCATTCGGCCAGCTCGACGACGCGCCGGGCCGTCGCGAGAACGAGCGCGAACGCCAGATCGGCCGTCGATTCGGTCAACACATCGGGCGTATGCGCGAGCACGATGCCGCGCCTCGTCAGATCCGGTACATCGAAACTGTCGATGCCGACTGAAATCGTCGACAGCACGCGCAATCGCTTCGCCCGTTCGAGCATGCCAGGCGGGATCTTCACGCTCGCGCCGATCGCACCGTCGGCGTCGACGAACGATTCCGCGAGCGCGGAGACGAAGGCCTCGCGCGAATCGAAGCGTTCGGGGTCGACGACCTCGACTTGCGCGTGCTCGCGCAGATAGGCAAGGACGTCGGCGGGCAGCGATTTATAGACGACGATGCGAGGCTGCATGGATTCATTTCCCTGGTACGTGAGCATGCGCGGCAAGCGCCCGCGGGCGATCCGGCTGCGCCTTCACCGCGAGCGTCAACAGGACGGCAGCAACGAGCGCAGCGCTCATGAACGCGTAGGATGCGGCAGGCGAGCCTGTCGCGCCGTTGAGATAGCCGACCGCGTAGGAGCCGACGAACGATCCGAGCGCGCCCATGCTGTTGATGAGTGCCATTGCACCGCCCGCCACGTTCTTCGGCAGCAGCTCCGGCACGATCGCAAAGAACGGTCCGTACGGCGCGTACATCGCCGTTCCCGCGACGACGAGCAGTGCATACGAGAACCAGAAGTGCGTCGCGCCGAGCCCGTACGAGGCCGCGAACGCCACCGCGCCGACGAGCAGAAACGGCCAGACGAAGATCTTGCGCGCGTGGAACTTGTCCGAAGCCCACGATGCGCCGAGCATCGCGATCGTCGCGCAGAGATACGGCAGCGCCGACAGCCACCCTGTCGCCACCATGCCGAGCGAAGAACTGTTCTTGAGAATCGACGGCAGCCAGAGGACGAAGCCGTAGACGCCGATGCTCCAGCAGAAATACTGCGCGCAGAGCTTGACGACGGCGGACGAGCGAAACGCCTCGCCGTAGTTCCGTACGGGCTTGATGGCCGCCTGCTCGGCCGCGAGCGCCGCTTCGAGGTCGCGCTTTTCGTGATCGGCGAGCCAGTGCGCGTCGCGCGGCTTGTCCTTGACGAGGACCCACCAGCAACAGGCCCAGACCACGGCGGGCAATCCTTCGGCAATGAACATCTCGCGCCATCCGAACGCATGCACGAGGTAGCCCGAGACGACGGACATCCAGAGCACGGTGACGGGATTGCCGAGGATCAGGAAAGTATTGGCGCGCGAGCGCTCGGCCTTCGTGAACCAGTTGCTGAGCAGAATCAGCATCGACGGAAAGACCGCGGCCTCGACGACGCCGAGCAGAAAACGAATCGCGATGAGCGACGGAACGTTGGAGACGACGCCCGTCAGCGCGGCGCACCCGCCCCACAGCAGCAGACTGACGAAAACCAGCTTGCGTACGCTGCGACGCTCCGCATAGACGGCGCCCGGAATCTGAAAGAAAAAATAGCCGAGAAAAAACAGCGCGCCGATCAGCGACGAGAGCGCGGCGCTGATGCCGAGATCTTTGTTGATGCCGGCGGCCGAGGCGAAGCCGAAATTCGCCCGATCGAGATAGGCGAGGCTATAGGTAATGAAGACGATCGGCATGATCGCCCACCAGCGGCGCGGCGCAATCGTCGTCGGCGCCGCCGAGGCTCTCGACGCGGACGCATCGGGGGAAAGCGAATGAGTTCGAGCTTGTGGATCGTTCACGCCTGTCTCCTATATGGGAACGAAGCGGCGCGCCCGGCGTATCGAGCGGCCCGCCCGTTCTGTTGGGTAGCGGCCCCTCGTGGCAGCCGCTGAACGCGTATTTCGTGCCGGTTCCGTGAGCCGTTTCAAGCGGGCGTTGCGGTCTGCTCGATCCGGTCGAGTTCGGCACGCGTCGGAAATCCCTCCGAATCGCCAATGACCTGAATCGCGAGCGAACCGATCCGATTGCCGCGTACGACGGCGTCGGCCAGATCGCGTCCCTCGAGCAGCGCACTGATCACGCCGACGGCGAAACCGTCCCCGGCACCGACCGTATCGACCACCTGCGCCACCGGTTGCGCCGCCACGTAGCCCGAACGCTCGGCCGTGCGGAAGTATGCGCCGCGCGCGCCGAGCTTGACGACCACGCCGCGAGCCCCGGCGTCGAGATAGAAGCGGGCGACCTCCTCCGGCGTGTCGAACCCCGTCAGAATCGCGCCCTCGCCGATGCCCGGCAAGACCCAGTCGGCCAGCGCCGCGAGCCGGTTAAGCGATGCCACCATGGCCTCGCGCGACGGCCACAGCATCGGCCGCAGATTCGGGTCGAACGAAATCGTCTTGCCCGCCGCGCGCATTTCGCGCGCCAGATGAAACGCAAGCTCGTGCGACGAAGCGGAGATTGCCGGCGCGACGCCTGTCAGATGCAGGTGACGTGCGGCAAGCGCGTACTCGGGCGAGTAGTCGTCCGTCGACAGATGGCTCGCGGCCGATCCCTTGCGGAAGTATTCGATGCTCGGGTCGAGACCGCCGATCTCTTTCGACTTCAACTGAAAGCCCGTCGGATAGCGCTCGTCGACGATCACGC
>JBCNPL010000500.1:0-2852 GCA_039593375.1 Paraburkholderia sp.
GCTTCGGCTTTTGCTCCTCGGCGAGTTTTGCCGCGGCTTCATAGTCGATGTCCTCGGCCTCGTTCAAACCGTAGCTGACCACGTTGAACCACTTGCCCGACATGTTGACGGGCGAGCCGTGCGTCAGGTGTCCCCCATGGGCGAGGCTCATGCCCATGATCGTGTCGCCCGGCTTGAGCATCGCGAAAAAGACGCCCTGATTCGCTTGCGAGCCGGAGTTCGGCTGCACGTTCGCCGCCTCGGCGCCGAAAATCGCCTTCACGCGGTCGATCGCAAGCTGCTCGACCACGTCCACGTATTCGCAGCCGCCGTAATAGCGCTTACCGGGGTAGCCTTCGGCGTACTTGTTCGTCAGCTGCGACCCCTGTGCCGCCATGACGGCCGGGCTCGTGTAGTTCTCGGAAGCGATCAGCTCGATGTGATCTTCCTGCCGCCGGTTTTCCTGTTCGATCGCTTGCCAGACTTCGGGATCGATGGCGGCGATGGTGCTTTGGGCTCTGTCAAACATACGGATTCCGTTAAGGGTTTACAGGTTGGCCGAATCGCGCGCGCGAATTGCATCGCTGTTGTTAGCTGTCGACACGAGTTTGCGCTTCGGCTGTCGGCCTCGGTGAGTGCTTCTGCACTTATCGTGGCCCATGCAAAGCGCCTGCTCCCGTCTCACGCAAAGCTGCGCCCGTTGCGCAGCCGCGGTGGCGATGCCAAGCCTGGCATGGCGGAAGGTCCGTTGCGCGGGCAAGGCAACCGCCGGCGGCGCGAACGATCACGCGCGACACTCGGCTGCCCAGGCGAACGGCAAAACGGCACCTTGCGCTTCACGGTGGGTCGCTCCACCTTGACCCCGAAGGGTGTTATCGCCAGTCACGCAAGGGTTGAGCGCGTTAGTTTATTGGAAGCGCTGTCAATAGGCAATTCGGGCGCGAACGCCGCGCCGCGCGGCGAAAGCGCGCGGCGCTTCAAAGGCGCCAGGGCCGGCTCGCCTCTCGAAAATCCGGACACGGTTATCATCGGCAGGTTTCCAACCGCGAATCGGCGCGCTTTTGCGCAGCGCAGCATCGCTCACGCGCGCCGGGCGTTTCACCAGCCAGGAGCAGCAATGATCGTATTCGTCACGGGGGCGTCGGCCGGCTTCGGCGCGGCCATCGCCCGCACGTTCGTCAAGGGCGGCCACCGCGTCGTCGCCACGGCCCGTCGCCTCGACCGCCTCGAAGCGCTCGCGAGCGAACTCGGCCCCAACCTTTTGCCGTTCGAGCTCGACGTGCGCGACCGCGCGGCGGTCGAAGCCGTGCCGGGCCGCCTGCCGGCCGAATTCGCCGGCGTCGACGTGCTCGTCAACAACGCGGGCCTGGCGCTGGGGCTCGAGCCGGCGCACCGCGCGAATCTCGACGACTGGTACCAGATGATCGAGACGAACTGCGCGGGCCTGGTCACGGTCACGCGCACACTGCTGCCGGGCATGGTCGAGCGCAATCGAGGCCATATTTTCAATCTCGGCTCGGTGGCCGGCACCTATCCGTACGCGGGCGGCAACGTCTACGGCGCCACGAAGGCGTTCGTGCGCCAGTTCAGCCTCAACTTGCGCTCGGACCTCGCCGGCACGGCGCTGCGCGTGACCGACGTCGAGCCCGGCTTGTGTGGCGGCACCGAGTTCTCCAACGTGCGCTTCAAGGGCGACGACGAAAAGGCGGCCGGCGTCTATCGCAACGTGGAGCCGCTCACGGCCGAGGACATCGCCGACTCGATCTACTGGATCGCCACGCGTCCCGCGCACGTCAACGTCAATACGATCGAGCTGATGCCGGTCGCTCAGACGTTCGCCGGACTCTCGATCCATCGGGGTTGAGCGCCGAATCGCCGGGCTTGCGCAAGTCGTTTTTTTCGGAATGTCGCGCAGGTTCCGGTAAAATGCGCGGCATGAACATGCCTACCAGCCGCCCGAAGGCAGAGCTCGGCTTCAGTTGGCCGGTTCGCGTCTATTACGAAGATACCGATGCGGGCGGCATCGTCTTCTACGCGAATTACTTGAAATACTTCGAACGCGCCCGGACCGAATGGCTGCGGGCCTGCGGCGTCGATATACGCCGTCTCGACGAAGAGGCGGGCTTGATCTTCGTCGTCCGGCGCACGGCGGTCGATTACACGGCGCCGGCGCGGCACGACGACCTCGTGACGATTGCCAGCCGGATCGAGCGGCTCGGCCGCGCCAGCGTCGATTTCGTGCAGGAAGCCTGGCGCGGCGAGGAGCTGTTGGCAGCGGGCTCGATCAACCTGGCTTGCATCGCCCGCGCGACCTTCAAGCCGGCTGTATTTCCTCCCGCCGTGCTGGACGCGCTGCGCCGCGGCCCGGCTGGCACCGATTCGGACTTGTCAACGGCAAAGGCATAAATTCCGTTGAGTCTACGTCGATGAATGAACTTGTATTGCCCACGTCAGGACAAAAGACGGTTCGGCGTCCTGCCGCCGATCCTTTCAACTCGCCGACTACGACTCTCATCGCCCTTGCAGCAAAACGCGTCCGCGAGGACGCACCAGCAAAACATTTATGAACAACGCACAAGATTTATCGATCGTTTCACTCGTTCTGAATGCCAGCGTGCTTGCACAGGCGGTCATGGGGCTGCTGCTGCTGCTTTCGCTGATGTCGTGGACGTTCATCTTCCGCAAGTGGTTTGCGATCCGGCGCGCACGGGGGCAGACCGAGAAGTTCGAGCGCGACTTCTGGTCCGGCGGTGATCTGCACGCGCTCTATCAAAGCGCGGCCAACAACCGGCACACGATCGGCGCGCTCGAGCGGATCTTCGAATCGGGCATGCGCGAGTTTCTGAAAGCCAAGGAAAAACGGATCGCCGATG
>JBCNPL010000501.1:0-2851 GCA_039593375.1 Paraburkholderia sp.
CGCCCGGCTCGCGCGCAGCACGCCCGCGCGCACTTCCTCGGCCGCGCGGCTGGCCACGTGACCCTGGTCGTAGATCGATTTCGAGGATGCGTTGAGGCGACTGATCTGCGCGAGCGCAAAAACGCCAATCGCGAGCGTGCCCACCAACAGCACGGCAAAGGCAAGCCGCAGCGACGCCTTCACCGAGAGCCCGGTCCGCGCCTTGACCGCTCCGTTGTGCGCGCCTGCATCGGCTTGACCGCCGGCCCCCGCGCCATCCGGAACGAAACCGGCTCCCGAACGCTTGCCGAGCGAAACTGCCTTCATATGAACCTCCTTCTTATGACGCGCCGCCTCGTGAGCAGCGCGGACGGCCTGAGTTCGGCCCCGTCTTCAGGTAACGGCATGCGCCGCGGCCCGCTTTAGCGTCCGCGCCCCCGGTAAAACCCGAACGGGGCCCCTGAAGCGCCCCCGCATCCCCTGGACGAGCATGGTTATAGCTGGCCAAAAAGGCGATTTGGCGAAAAATGGGGGCGGCGAAGGTTTACCGGCCGTTTCGTATCCGGGTGGTAACAGCCTCTCAGATTGATCTGAGAAACGAGCCGATGTCTCCTTCTCGACAAAAATTGTCAGTAGCATCCGCAAGCGACACACTAAACTGCTTCGAATAGCCAGGGGAGTTGGCGCCAGAACGCTGACTTCGGCCCGGGCCGAGCGGATCGTGCCGCTACGCCGCTTCATCGGATTCATCCTTCTTCTATTGGAACTGCTCGCAAATGCAGAAAAACGCCCTTGCGGCGAATGCCGCGACCTCCAGGCCGCTCCCGGCCGCTGCCGGCGCCTCGCCCGTGCAGCGGACCGCCTATTCGGTGCTCGGTGCGATCAGCTTCTCGCATCTGCTGAACGACATGATTCAGTCGCTGATCCTCGCCATCTATCCGATGCTGAAAGCGAACTTCTCGCTGTCGTTCGCCCAGATCGGGCTGATCACGCTGACCTATCAGATCACGGCGTCGCTGCTGCAGCCGCTAGTCGGTTTCTACACCGACAAGCGGCCTCAGCCCTATTCGCTGCCCGTCGGCATGGGCTTCACGCTGTCGGGCCTCGTGCTGATGTCGGTTGCCCCGAACTTTCCCGTGCTGCTCGTTGCAGCCGCGCTCGTCGGCTGCGGCTCGTCGGTGTTTCATCCCGAGTCGTCGCGCGTCGCCCGCATGGCTTCGGGCGGCCGGTATGGGCTCGCGCAGTCGCTGTTTCAGGTCGGCGGCAACGCGGGCACCTCGCTCGGGCCGCTGCTTGCCGCGTTGATCGTCATTCCGCACGGACAGCACAGCATTGCCTGGTTCTCGGCGGCGGCGCTCGTGGCGATGATCGTGCTTGCGAACATCGGCCGTTGGTATAGCCGTCATCCGGCGACGAAAAAGAAGAGCAGCGCTCGGGCCACCCATCCGGCGCTTTCGAAGCAACGTGTCGCCCTCGCGGTCGGTGTGCTCGTGTTGCTCGTGTTTTCGAAATATTTCTATCTCTCGAGCCTCAACAGCTATTTCACGTTCTATCTGATCGACAAGTTCCATCTGAGCGTTCAGGCCGCGCAGATCCATCTGTTCGTGTTCCTCGCGGCCGTCGCGGCGGGCACGATCATCGGCGGCCCGATCGGCGATCGGATCGGGCGCAAGTATGTGATCTGGGTCTCGATCCTCGGCGTCGCACCGTTCACCCTGCTTTTGCCTTACGCGAATCTGTTCTGGACCGGCGTGCTGACCGTCGTGATCGGTATCGTGCTGGCTTCGGCATTCTCGGCCATCATCGTCTACGCGCAGGAATTGATTCCCGGCAACGTCGGGATGGTGGCGGGTCTGTTCTTCGGCTTTGCGTTCGGCTTGGGCGGCGTCGGTGCGGCCGTGCTCGGCAATCTGGCCGATGCCACGAGCATCTCCTACGTCTACAAGGTCTGCTCGTTCCTGCCGCTGCTCGGTGTGCTGACCGTGTTTCTGCCGAACATCGAGAGTAGGCGCGCGAAAGCTTGAAGCCGGGGACCGGGTTCTAGCCAAGGAAACGGGCGCTGACGCGCCCGTTTGTCTTCATGCCATCGCGTATAAATCGAAAAACCGCCGCAGAATCCCGGACGAGTAAGTGCCGGCGATATCGGTCAGAAACGAGGTGAACGACACGTGCGCATGATCGTCGGCCGTGTCGGAGATGGTTCGCACGACAGCGCACGGCACGTCGTGCTCGTAGCAGACCTGCGCGATCGCCGCGCCTTCCATTTCGACCGCAAGCGCATCGGGCAGCGCCTGCCCAAGCGCTCGCACCTCCGCCTCACTGGAGACGAACCGGTCGCCGCTCACGATCATTCCACGATGCACGCGCACGCCTTCGAGGCGAAAGCGATCGGTCAGCGCCGCACCTTCGTCGGTCACGAATCGCTCGCAGGCCGCCGCGAGGCCGTCCGCCAGAGCCGTGTCCGCATCGAAGCGCGCACGCCCGAGCAACGGCACTTCGTAACGCGGAAAGATCGGCGAAGCGTCGAGGTCGTGCTGCAACAGGGAATCGGCAATCACGATATCGCCGACGCGAACCTCGCGCCCCACGCCACCCGCGACACCGGTGAAGACGATCTTGGCGACGCCGAACGCATGAATCAGCGTGCTCGCGGTAGCCGCGGCCGCGACCTTGCCGACCCGCGCGAGCGTCACGACGCACGGCACCCCGCGCACGGTGCCCGTATGGTAGTCGCGGCGGCCGAGCGTGACCGTCCTCATCGTCCCTTCCGCCCGCATCGCATCGACGAGATCGCCGAGCTCTTGCGGCAGCGCCGCCAATACGCCCAATGGGCGTGCCCCGTTTGTGTTACCGCCGCTCTCGCTCACTCGAT
>JBCNPL010000502.1:0-2842 GCA_039593375.1 Paraburkholderia sp.
ATCACTTTGTGATAGTCGCGTCCGCGCGCGTACAGTGAAACGACGGCGGCGGTCGGATCGTCGAGGCGCGCTCGCTCTCGCGCACGCCAATCGGGCACGCCGCCGCGCTCATCCAGCTCGCGTTCCGAAGCCGTCGGTCCGCCCTCCGTCGCCGCGCTGGTCGTCGAGTCTGACGATGCGCTTTCATCGTCCATACGAGCGAGCGTTGCCGCGGGCAAATAGGCCATGCGCGCGGTGACGACGCGTAGCGTACCGGCCACAAGCTCGGCCGGACGTGCGCGTTTCATCCCATGTTTGGCCATATAATCCATCTCGCCGTGACAGCCCGCCTCGAGCCAAGCCGAGAGTGCTCCTTCGGCCTGGGACAGGTCGGTGTCGCTGACGCCGATCGCGCCGAAGCCGAGCTCATGGCCCCAAGCCTTGATTCGTCGCGCAAGCGCCGCGAGCGCCGCGTCGTCGAGGCGAGCAGGTTCGGCCGAAGAGGAAGCCGCGTGGAGCGCTGTCATACGAAGAGCGGCATGGTCCGGACATCGTTTCATTCAAGCTATTTTACGAGATTGCCCGTGGCGCCCGATTCTCCGTTTCCTCCGTCCGGGAGCGTCCTCCTCGAGCGAAGCTTCGTGCTCGAGAACCTCGCCGCCACGGAAGCGTTCGGCGCCCGCTTCGCACAAGCGCTCGAGCATGCGCGCACGCTGCCGGCTTTCGATGGGCTGCACGCGCAGCTTCGCGGCGATCTCGGCGCCGGCAAGACCACGCTCGTGCGGGCGATACTTGCCGGGCTCGGCCATCAAGGGCGCGTGCGCAGTCCCACCTACACGCTCGTCGAGCCCTACGCGCTCGGCCGGCCCGGAGGCGAGCTCGAGGTCTATCACTTCGATCTCTATCGTTTCGCCGATCCGGCCGAATGGGCCGACGCCGGTTTTCGCGAGTATTTCGACTCGGGCGCGATTTGTCTCGTCGAATGGCCGGAAAAGGCCGGCGTTCTCCTCGGCACGCCCGATCTCGTCCTCACGCTCATGGCGGAAGGCGACGAGCGCCGTCTGCTCGATGCGCGCGCATACAGCGAATCAGGAAAAGCATGCCTCGAAAGATGTTGATCAAACCGTTCCGCTCGATCGAATCGGCTGCCACCGCTACCCATAGCTGGCGCCGCCGCCAGGTGCTGCGCGCGGGGGCCTCGACGCTCATCGTCGGCCTCGCCGCGCCGTTCCTCGCACGCTCGGCCTTTGCAAGCTCGGTGCTCGGCGTACGCGTCTGGCCCGCGCGCGACTACACACGTGTCACGATCGAATCGGATCAGCCGCTGCAAACGACACAGCAACTGCTGCAAGGACCCGACCGGCTCGTCGTCGATTTGGACGGTCTCGATCTCGATCAGGCGCTGCGCGATCTCGTCTCGAAGATCGCGCCGAACGATCCGCAGATCCGTGCCGTGCGCGTCGGGCAGTTTCAGCCGCACGTGGTGCGGCTCGTTTTCGACCTGAAGGGCTCCGTCAAGCCTCAGGTCTTCTCACTCGAACCCATCGGCAGCTACCGCTACCGGCTCGTGCTCGATCTCTATCCGACCGTGGCGCCCGATCCGCTCATGGATTTGCTCGCGCAAACCGAGCGCAAGGAAAAAGAGCTGCGCGAAAGCCAACCCGATGCCGACGCCCTCGCGCCGGCGCCGCTCGCCGGACCGGCCACGCCGGCGGCCCCCACGCCGCCGCTTGCGGGACCGGCCACGCCGCCCGGCGCGCGCGCCGACAACAGCGACGCTTTTTTCGAGCGCTACGCGCAAAATTCGGCGCCCGAAGGATCCGCGACGCCGGGCGGCGCGGGCGGCCCGCCGCGGCGCAAGCCGGACCTCGCTCGCGACAAATCCGCCCCGTCCGGCGGCAGCGCCGACCGCTCGGGCAGCGCGCTTGCGCAAAACGGCGTCGGCAGCGGCGACGACGGCCTCGGCGGCGAAACGTACCCGTTCGCGACGCCGAAGACAGGCCGCACGCTACGCCTGCTGACAGTCGCGATCGATCCGGGCCATGGCGGCGAGGATCCGGGCGCGATCGGCGGCGCGGGGACATACGAGAAGCACGTGGCGCTCGACATCGCCAAGAAGCTGCGCGCGATGATCGATGCGCAGCCGAACATGCGCTCGATGATGACGCGCGACGCGGACTTTTTCGTTCCGCTCAACGTGCGCGTGCAAAAAGCGCGGCGCGTCAACGCGGACCTGTTCGTTTCGATCCATGCCGACGCGTTCACGACACCGACGGCGCGAGGCTCCTCGGTATTCGCGCTCTCGGAGCACGGCGCATCGAGCGCCGCGGCGCGCTGGATGGCGAACAAGGAGAACGCGTCGGATCTCATCGGCGGAATCAACGTCAAGACGCAGGACGATACGGTCAACCGTGCGCTCTTCGATATGTCCACGACGGCGCAGATCCGCGACTCGCTGCGCTATGGGAATTACGTGCTGCGCGAGATCGGCGACATCAACAAACTCCACAAGGGGACGGTCGAGCAAGCGGGCTTCGCCGTGCTGAAGGCGCCGGACATTCCTTCGATCCTCGTCGAGACAGCCTTCATCAGCAATCCCGAGGAAGAGACGCGCCTCAACGACGACGGCTACCGGACCCAGATGGCCAATGCGATCTTGAAGGGCATCAAGCGCTACTTCGCCGCCAATCCGCCGCTCGCGAAGAATCGTATGACCTGACGGGGCGCGCCTGCCCGCGAGCTTTCGGGACCGGACGGTAGAATGTCGCGGTTACCCGAAACGGAGCGGACCATGTCGTCGTCGATCAGGACCATCCTCAAGCCCTCGGAGCGCGACGTGGGCGGCGTCGCCGTGCGCCGCGTG
>JBCNPL010000503.1:0-2838 GCA_039593375.1 Paraburkholderia sp.
TCGACTGTTTCAGCATCGCGTGCGTCGGCCGCACGTTTCAAGCGATCGAGCACGAAGTACGGAGTGGCGTAGGAGTAGGCGAGCACGGCGAATACGACGATCGCCACCACTACGATCGCGATGGCCGGGAGCTTGCGGCGTACTCGATCGGGTCTATCGTTTGTCATCACTGAGCGGGCTTCCTTGAGTAAGCGGATCGAAATCCGATGGACAAGGGATGAGGCAAAACGATCCCGATTCTGGCGTCGCTCGATGACTGAATGTCGGGCTCACTCTCGGCGTCGCGGCTTTGCGGCGCGAGTGGCGGTGCGGGATCAGCCGAGCCGGGCCGCTTGCAGGCCGGCGCGTTCCTCGTCGATACAGCGGTCGATCATTCGGCAGACGGCATCGATCGTTCCGACGAGAATCACACGCGAAGCACCGTGATAGACCCGCACCGGCGCCCGTTGCGCGGCTTCCGCATGCAGTGCGCTGTTGAGCGACACGCGCGCGAAAGCCGGCATCGACGACGGTCGCCCGTCGAGCGCGGGCGTGCCGTACCGGGCTGCATCGGCTACGGGCGCTGCTTCGAGCGGAGGGCACGGCACCAGACTCCGCAAGTGGCGCAGGCGGCCAAAGCGACGAAAGGGCATGAGGCGGGCAAGGCGATCCATGGTGTTTCCCTTGGCGTTCAGAATTCGGTGGGGCGGATGAGGCCGACGGCGATGCCTTCGAGCGCGAACTCCGCGCTGCCGGCCTGCACGAAGATGTTTTCGTAGTCGGGATTCTCCGCAATGAGCTCGACGCCGTTCGATCGACGCTTGAAGCGCTTGACTGTGACGTCGTCGCCGAGGCGGGCCACGACGATCTGGCCGTCTTTCGCCTCGCTTCGCTTTTGCACGGCGAGCAAGTCGCCGTCGAGGATGCCGGCGTCGCGCATCGAAAGACCCCGCACTTTCAGCAGATAGTCGGGCTTGCTCGAAAAAAGCGCGGGATCGCAGGCGTAATGCTGCGAGATGTGCTCTTGCGCGAGGATTGGGCTGCCCGCGGCGACGCGGCCGACGAGCGGCAGCGAGAGCTGCATCAGCGCCGCATGCGGCAGGGTCAGCTGTCGCGGCGCGTCGTCCGACGCCAGTAGCCGGATTCCACGCGAGGCGCCCGCCGCCAGTTCGATCACGCCTTTGCGCGCGAGCGCGCGCAGATGCTCCTCCGCCGAGTTGGCCGAACTGAAGCCCAGTGCCGCGGCGATCTCGGCCCGCGTGGGTGGATAGCCGCTTTGTTCGATCGACTGACGGATCAAGTCGAATACCTGCTGCTGTCGTGCGGTGAGTTTGGTCATGGGCGCCACTGTATGGATAGACAGGTGTCTGTATTTTTATACAGTATTCGGCGAAATACAAGTGGCTCGTGCCCCTTTCTCGGAAGCACCGTCGCGCGCGGCTGCTTATCTGTTTTCCATATAAAGGAATACGAAATCCTTCGTTTGGATCATAAGCACTCGTGGCTAGACTAGCTCGTCACCCATAAATCGATGCGGTACGGCTAGGAGCAAGCACAAATGGTGGAAAGGGGAAGCGAGTGGTCGGGCAAGCGGCGGCGCCTGCTTGGGAGCATGGTGTTCGGCGCGGCCGCGGCGATGTTCGGGTTCGCGGCCGACGCGCAAGCCGAAACCACGCTGCTCAACGTTTCTTACGATCCGACCCGCGAGCTCTATCAGGCGGTGGACAAGGCATTCGCCGCCCAATGGAAGGCGAGCACGGGAGAAGCGGTCTCGATCCACCAGTCGCACGGCGGCTCGGGGGCGCAGGCACGCTCGGTCCTCGCGGGACTGCAGGCCGACGTCGTTACGCTCGCGCTCGCCTACGACATCGACGCGCTGGCCAACAAAGGGCTCGTCGCGCGTGACTGGCAAAAGCGCTTGCCCGACAACGCGGCGCCGTACACGTCGACGATCGTGTTCCTCGTGCGGCACGGCAATCCCAAGCACATCAAGGATTGGGACGATCTGGCGAAGCCGGGCGTCTCGATCGTGACGCCGAATCCGAAGACCTCCGGCGGCGCGCGCTGGAACTACCTTGCCGCGTGGGTCTATGCGCTCAACCGTCCGGGCGGCAACGAGCAGAAGGCCAAAGAGTTCGTCGCGCAGCTCTACCGCAATGCCGGCGTGCTCGATTCGGGCGCGCGCGGCGCCACGACGAGCTTCGTGCAGCGAGAGCTCGGCGACGTCCTCATTGCATGGGAGAACGAGGCGTTCCTCGCGCAAAAGGAGTTCGGCGCGGACAAGTTCGAGATCGTCGTGCCGTCCGTGAGCATTCTCGCGGAGCCGCCTGTCGCGGTAGTCGACCAGGTGGTCGACAAGCGCGGAACGCGCAAGCTGGCCGATGCATATTTGCGCTTCCTCTATAGCGACGAGGGCCAGAAAATCGCCGCGGCCAACTTCTATCGGCCGCGCTCGGCGAACGTTCCGGCCGAGCTGACGGCGAAATTCCCGAAGCTCAAGCTTTACACGGTCGACGCGGCCTTCGGCGGCTGGGCCAACGCCCAGAAGGTGCATTTCGCCGACGGCGGCACGTTCGACTCGATTTATCAGCCGCACTGACAACCAACGACCAAAGGCATCGAAGATGTTCGCTTTTCGCAAGCCAGGCGTATTGCCGGGCTTCGGCATGACGCTGGGCATCACGCTGGCTTATCTCGGCCTCGTGGTGCTGATCCCGCTCGCGACAGCGTTTCTGAAGGCGGCGACGCTCGACTGGAGTCAGTTCGTCGCGGCGGTGGCTTCGCCGCGCGTTCTCGCGTCCTATCGGCTCACGTTCGGCGCCGGTGCGCTCGCCGCGCTCCTCAACGGCGTGTTCGGGC
>JBCNPL010000504.1:0-2837 GCA_039593375.1 Paraburkholderia sp.
CGCCAACATCAATACCGCCGTCAAGCCGACGAGCAGCGAAGACGCCGCCGCGATGACCGGCGTCAGGTCTTGCCGCAGCGTGGTCCAGATTCGCACGGGCAACGTCTGCAACGTCGGGCTCGCCATAAAGATCGAAATGACCACCTCGTCCCACGACGCGAGGAACGAGAAAATCGCGGCGGCGAACAGTCCGAGCTTGATGGCGGGCAGCGTCACGCGCAGCTTCACTTGAAGCGGCGACGCGCCACAGACGAGCGCCGCGTCCTCGAGCGCCGTATCGAAACTCACGAGCGAGTTGCTGATGGAAATGATCGAGAACGGCAACGCGATGATGAGATGGCCGATGACGAACCCCGTCATCGTGCCGTTCAAACCGATGCGCAGCGTGAACGCATAGAGCGCGACCGCCAGCACGACCACGGGCAGCACCATCGGCGTCAGAAAGAACGCCTGCAGCGCGCCGCGCCCACGGAACTTGCCGCGCACGAGTGCCAGCGACGCGAGGAAACCGATCACGACGGACAAGGTCGTGACGATGACGGCGAGCTTGGCGCTCGTCAGCAGCGAATCGATCCATCCGGGGTCGGTGAAGAGCTGTCGGTACCATTCCATCGTCCACCCGGGCGGCGGAAAGATCAGCCATTGCGAATCGCCGAACGATAGCGCGACGATAAATACGATCGGCAGCAGCAAGAACACAGCGACGGCCACGCCGACGGCCGTCAACACCCAGCGCAGCGCGCCCAGGCGATCGAAGTCGAGTAGCATTTCAGCGGCCTCCAATACTCGCGCGCGCACCACCGGTAAAGCGCAATTGCAGCGCGTACAGCGCAAGCGTCACGGCGAGCAGCACGAATGCGGCGGCGCCCGCGAGCCCCCAATTAAGCAGTTCCTGCACGAGCTGCGCGATCAGTTCGGCGAGCATCATGTACGAAGGCCCACCGAGCAACGCCGGCGTGACGAAGTAGCCGAGCGCCATGACAAACACCATCAACGCGCCGGACGCGACGCCGGGCAGCGCAAGCGGCACCAGCACACGCCAGAACGCTTGCCAGCGGCTCGCGCCGCAGATCGCCGCGGCCCGCAATGTCGATGGATCGATGCTGCGCAGCGTCGCATGCAATGGCATCACGAGAAACGGCAGCATGATGTACGTCATGCCGATCGTGACGCCGACGAGATTGTTGACGAGCGCGAGCGGCTCGCTGATGAGCCCGAGCGCCATCAACAGCCGGTTGATCGGTCCCGTCGCTTGCAGCAGCACCATCCATGCAAACGTGCGCGCCAGCAGATTGGTCCACATGGACAGCAGCAAGATCGCGAACAGGACGGAGCTCAGCTTGCGTGGCGCGATTGCAAGCAGCCACGCGGTCGGGAAACCAATCGCGACGGTCACTGCGGTCACGACGGTCGCCACAAGAAACGTGTTGCCGAACACGCGCAGATACGTCGTCGAGCCCAGCAATTGGGCGTAGTTGTGAAGCCCGGGAGTCGGTTCGAGCACGCTGCGCAACAGCAGCGAGAGCACCGGCAGCAAAAAGAAAACCGCGAGCAGCAGCAGCGCCGGCGCGAGCAGACGCAGGCTGCGCCAGTCGCGCCGCCGGCGCGCGGGTATCGCGGCCGGATGCGCGACGGAACTCAGAACGTTAGGCATGGAGACTCCCAATCCGAACTTTGCGGCGCCTGTCTCGAGACGCCGGCGACACGCTTACTTCGATTGCCATGCGTACCAGCGCTTTGCGATCTCGTCGCGATGCTCGGCCCAGTACTTCATGTCGAGGTTGATCTGCGAGGTCTTGTACTGGTCAGGCAGCGTTTTGGCGATCGCGGCCGGCATCAGCTCGGGGGCTTTCACGTTGATCGGCGCATAGCCCGTGTCAGCCGCGAAGTTCGCCTGCGCCTGCGCGCTCGTCGCGGCGGCGAGGTACTTCATCGCCTCCTCGCGATGCTTGGCCCCCTTCGGAATCACGAGCATGTCGGCTGCCGTCAGGTTTTGATTCCAGGAGATGCCGACCGGCACGCCCGTCTGCGCGAGCGCATGCAGGCGTCCGTTCCAGAACATGCCGATCGGCGCCTCGCCCGATGCGAGCAGCTGCTGCGATTGCGCGCCGCCGCTCCACCAGACGATGTCGCTCTTGATCGTGTCGAGCTTCTTGAACGCACGGTCGAGATCGAGCGGATAGAGCTTGTTCGGCGGCACGCCGTCGGCGAGCAATGCGAGTTCGAGCACGCCCGGCGCGGACCACTTGTAGAGCGTGCGCTTGCCGGGGAAGCGCTTCGTGTCGAACAGGTCGGCCCACGTCGACGGTTGAGCGCCCGTGAACTTGGCCTTGTTGTAGCCGAGCACGAACGAGTAGTAGAAGCTTCCCACCGCGCCGGGCGAAGTGAAGCGAGGATCCAGATCGTCCTTCTTGACGACGGAAAAGTCGATCGGCTCGATCAGCCCTGCCTTCTGCGCGGCATACGCGAAGTCTCCCTCCACGTCCACGACATCCCAGGTCACGTTGCCGCTATCGACCATCGCCTTGAGCTTGCCGTAGTCGGTCGGGCCGTCCATCAGGACGGTAATGCCCGTCGCTTTCGTGAAGGGCTTCGCCCAATCCTTGTCCTGGGACGATTGCGTCGTGCCGCCCCAGCTCGTGAAGACGATCGGTTCGGCCGCGCCAACGCTTGCCGTTGCGAAGGTCGCCGCGCATGTTGCGGCCAGCGCTGCCGCGCAAAAGACGCTCTTGCTGTTCATGTCTGTTTCCTATCCTCAGTAGTTTTGAATGGTCGAGCTGCGATATCGGTGAGTCGCCGGACCCTCACTGGAGCGGCGAGAAAGACGCCGGCTTCAT
>JBCNPL010000505.1:0-2836 GCA_039593375.1 Paraburkholderia sp.
CACCAGTCTCCGAAGACGCCATAGCGGTCGTCGCGAACCAGGCGATCGGCCGCGTCGAGCAGCTTGTCGCAAGCGAGCTGCGCAGGTTCGGACAACGGCTTCACAGGTTCTGGGAAGTAGATCCGGTCCGCCGGCCTTTCGCTCTTGAGCGGCATGAAATCGCTGCGAATCCAGGCCTGCAGCTCGCGCGCTCGGGCTCGCGTCTCGCGATCGGCCGGCAGCACGGCGGCATAACGGGGTGCGGGATAGACCTCTTCGAGATACTCGGCGATCGCCGATGATTCGGACAACGAAAAGTCGCCGTGAAGCAGCGTCGGCACACGCCGCGTCAACGAGATCTCGCGATAGGCCGAACTATGCTGCTGCTTGGCCTTGAGGTCGACTGTCCGAAGGTCGAAGGCGAGGCCCTTTTCTTTCAACACGACGAACGCGGACATCGCGAACGCGCTGACATAATCGGCACCGACGTACAAATGGATTGGGGTTGCATTCATTTCGAGTCCTGTTGGAATGGTTGGTCGGGAATGGTCGTTGGCAATTCCGTCGCGACTCATGGCTTCGCCCGGCGAGGCCGACGTCCATGAACCCTGCGGCGGATCAACTCAATACACGAGCGCGCTCGGCAACGGCTGCCCCTTTCCACAGCACCGCGATTCCGGCGGCCACGACGAGCGTCAACATGGTCCAGGCGGCACCGTAGTCGAAGCGGTCGACGAGCGCGCCGAAGAGCGGCGGCATGATGCTGATCGCAATCATATTGATCGTCATCGAGAAACTGATCGTCGAAGCCATGACCGGCTTCGGCGCCGCCTCGGCTAGCTGCAGCAGATAGAGCGGATACCAGCCGACGCCGAACAGGCCGAGGACGCAGAAGATCGCGGTCAGAGTCGCATGCGTCGTCCCGACAGGCGCCGCGAGCAGCGCCACGGTCGCCGCGATGCAGACCGCCATGCTGAGACCGAGCGATCGTATCCGGCGCCCCGGCCAGAATTTGTCGCTGACCCATGCGAGCCCGACACGGCCGACGATGCCGAGCCATTGCGAAACGGAGAAGAGCAGTCCGGCCGCGATCGTCGAGTAGTGAAAACGCGCGGTGACGAACGGAATCGCGTGCGTAGTGAACGTGTACTGGAACGTAGCCATCACCGCGCCCGCGGCCATGACAGGCCACACGGCCGAGTGCGCGGCCACGAGCTTGACCGCGGCCGTGAACTTGGGCGGCGCCGACCCAGGCGTTCCGTGCATCTCGCGTTCGTCGCGATGCAGCAAGGCGAACAGGATCCCGCCGACGATGCTGATCGCTCCTTGAATCGCGAGCGCGACGGACCAGCCATGCAGCGTCGCGATAAGGGGCAACGCCATCGCGGCGAGCGCGGTACCGAGCGGCAAACCCGCCTGCCGGATCCCCGTGGCCATGCCGCGCTCTTGCGGCGGAAACCAACGCAGAATCGCCCGCGTTCCGCCTGGCTGTACCGAAGCGTATGAAGTGCCGATCAGCGCAAAGAACATCAAGAGGACGGCGAAGCTCGTCGAGAGCGCCGAACCGGCGAATGCGGCCAAGCCCATCAGCACCATCGTGAACGCGACGACATAGCGCTCGCCGAACCGGTCGATGAGCCAGCCCAGCATCAGCATCGTCACGACCTGCCCGCCGTTCAACGCGCTGACCGCGAGCGCCGCCGTCGCTTCGGTCAAATGAAAGGTCTTTTGCAGCGGCGGAATCAGCGTATAGATACCCTGCGCCGTGACCGAGGCGGTCGTCTGCGCGAGCGCGGCGGCAGCGAGCACGATCCATCGATAGGCGCCGCTCGTCGCAAACGAGCGTCCCACCACGCGTTGGCTAGCGTGATTCATTCAATAGGCCCTCTATTGTCGTTTTTGTTACCGCGTGACCGGCGCTATCGCCGGCCGCGTCCTCAGGTTCCGCGGCCCTCAGATTGCCAAGTCTCGTCTGCTGAGGCAAGTTGCTCGTGCTGAAAAGCACCAGCGCGTCATCCGCATCGCAATGGAAAGCGTGCGCGCACCAGGCGGGGAAGATGAGAACGTCGCGCTCGGCGATTCGCACGGGCTCGCCGTTCGCGCCGACGTATGCGATGCCGCGGCCCGACTGAACGATGAACAGATGCCACCATGCATGCGCGTGCGGCCGCGTCGACTCACCGGCCGGCACCACTTGCACGTTGATGGCCATGCCGTGCAGGATCTCGCAGCCGGCCGCCGTGCCGTCGCGCGTGAGCGTGAACGTGCCGCGCTCGCCATGCGGCGCCGCCGCAAGTTCCGCGCTGATCGCCGACCATCTCCACACGGCCGCCGGCTCTCGCGGATCGGCGAAATGACCGCGGTACTGGCTGTAATCGAAAAGGCGCCCCTCGGTGACGGAATGCGTCATGCGGACGACTCCTCGATCAAGGCAGTCTTCGCCGCGTCGGTCAGCGGATCTTCGTGCAGGCAGAACGTATCGGGGTCTCCGCGCAACGCTGGAAACGTCGCCGCCACGAGCGGATCATGTCCGGGAATCACATGCTCCGGGCTCTCGGCAAGCGCATCGATCGTTTCGAACGCATCGAGCACCTTGGCAAGGTCGTGCAGAATCGGGAACGGGCGGCGCCCGCGCACGTTGGCCCACAAGTGCGCCGCGTCCGAAGCGAGCACGAGGTTGCCGCGCCGAGTCGCCACGCGCACGACCTGGCTGCCCGGCGTATGGCCGCCCACGAGGCAAAGCTCGATGCCCGGTGCGAGCGTTGCCGTGCCTTCGTGCACGACGAGTCGCCCATCATGAAGGAGGCTCACCGTCTGCATGACGTCATCACGTTCATAGATCTTCGAGAGCTGCTTG
>JBCNPL010000506.1:0-2836 GCA_039593375.1 Paraburkholderia sp.
CGACACCTCAACCGGCGTGCCGGTGCTGTCAAAAATTCCGGTGCTCGGCAATCTGTTCAAATATACCGATCGGGAGAACAACCACATGGAGCGCCTGTTCCTCCTGACGCCGCACATCATCGCGCTATGACCGCAACGGCAATCCGCGCGGCGCCTGCATAAATAGTCCGCGCACCATTCAAAACAATTACGGAACGAATTTCAGCAAGCGTCGGCATGCCGAGTATTTTAATAATACAAATGATATGCTCGCTCAATTGCTCGCTCCTGTTACACGGAAATCTGGATGGCCTCGATATCGACGAAGGCTGGATCCGACGTGCGTCCAACGATAGGGGATCGCATCTCGAGTGCGACTGAATGGGGGCAGATGCTGCTCGACGAGCAGCCTCTGGGAGCCATTGCTGTCGACGCCCGGTTGACGATTCTGTTCGCGGCGCCGGCCGCGGCGCACTTGCTGGGACGGCCGGTGCAGGTGGGTACACCGCTGTGCCCGCTGCTTCGCGAGTACGTGCGGCGCGAAGATGCGTTCGACGAAGACGCCGATGCTCCCGACGCGCTGCGGGGCGACCTCGAACGGGGAGTCGAGTTCCAGGCAGGCGGGCGCTGGCTATGGGCACGGCTCGATCAGACCCGAACGGCGAGCCCGGCCGCCGCGGTATTGTGGCTATTCGACATGACCGATCTGCGGCGGGCGCTCGATCACCGCACGGAATCGCTGCGCTTCCTGTCCCACGATTTGCGCTCGCCGCAGAACTCGATCGTCGCCCTCACCCAGCTGCACGAGCATGATCCTCAGGCATTCGAGGACTGCGGCGGCATGCGGCGCATCGCCGAACTCGCGCGTTACGCGCTGTCGCTCGGAGACCAGTACATCTTCACTTCGGTTGCCGGCGCCTTGCGCCACCGGGATTTCGTGCGTTTCGACCTGCGCGCGGCGATACGCAGCCTGATTCCGAAGCTCGAGGTCGCCGCCGTCTACCGCAACGTCGCATTGCGACTGTGGCTTGCCGAAGGGCCAGCCATCTGGGTGAGCGGCGTGCAGGTGTTCGTGATGCGTGCGCTGCAGAATCTGATCGACAACGCGATTCAGGCCTCGCGTCCCGGCGCGCGTGTGACTGTTTCATTAAACATCGTCAAGGAAGATGCCGTTATTGTCGTATGTGACGAGGCGGGTGGATTACCCGGCCTCTCGCCCGATCGCCCGATGACGAATTTCGACGCGCTTTCCCCCAAATCGGCGGGCGGATATGGCATCGGCCTCAAGCTGGCTGCGCGCATCGTCGTACTCCACGGCGGCACGCTGCACGCACAGATCAATCGCGAGGCCGGCACGGATTTCGTTCTGCGCTTGCCACGGCTCGTGCTGCAAGCGAGCCCTCGAAGCTCGCAGGACGGCAGGCGCACTGGCCCTGCGGCGTTGGAGCGCCCGCCGCTCGGCCAGTCACCACGTCAGCGGCGCTTTACACCGGGCTGAAAGCTTGGACGGAAAGCAATTATGATCAATCGGACTCGAATCATGTTGTTGGAGGACGACCCAATCCAGCAAACGATGCTGGCTTCGTGGCTCAGGGCGGAGGGGTATCAGGTGGAGGCGTTCGATAATGGCATCGAGGCGCGCAACCATCTGTCGGATCACTGGGCCGACCTGATGATCCTCGATTGGGATGTGCCCGGCATGTCGGGTGACAAACTGCTGAGTTGGGTGCGCGGGCGTTCGCGTTCCATGGTGCCGGTGATCTTCCAGACCGTGCACTCCGACGAAGAGGAAATCGTGCGGATTCTCGACACGGGAGCCGACGACTTTCTGATCAAGCCAGTCGATCGCATCGTCTTTCTCGCACGCATCCGCGCGCTGCTTCGGCGTTTTCAGACAGCGGGTAGCGAGCGGCGCCACATGGTCGTCGGTGAATATATGCTCGACCGCGCCACCCTCAACATCAGCCGCGGTGCGATCTCGCATACGCTCGGCGCGAAAGAGTTCGATCTGCTCTGGCACCTCGCGTCGCATCGCGGCATCGTCGTGCAGCGTCAGGATCTCCACTCGGTCGTTTGGGGCTGGGATGGCGCATCGCAGAGCCGCTCGGTCGACATGTACGTGAGCCGCCTGCGCGCGAGGCTCAAGAGCTTGAACATCGACTGGGTGATCCAGTCGGTGTACGGCAGAGGCTACCGGCTCAATATGAGCGATATGCCCGCGGAGCACGAAGTCGAGCACGGCGACGAGGCGATCGAGTTCAAGCGTTGAGCACGCTCCTCGCGAGCTTGTGCCTGCTGCTGCATCTCGAGTGCGGCAAGCCTGCGCCCGCCGCGCCGGCGCCTGCTCACCCCGCGCCCGCGGCGGCGGCTGCTGCGGCTGCGGCCGTGCCGGCGCCACCGCCCGCACGGGCCGCGGCCCGCAAGCGGCCCGTCGGCAAGCCCGCGCGCGAGGTGCGCAACGCCGAGGCGGATCCGCACCGCCGGTCTCTCGCGTGCCGTGCGCACGCGTGCGCGCTCCCCATGTTGCCGCCGTGGCCTGCGCGGCCATACCGTTATTCCACGAGCGGCGCAACGCTTGCGCAGGCACTGCACGCGCTCTTCGTCGAGACGCACGTTCCGATCGCCTTCGACCCGGGCCTGCCGGGCCGCGTCGAAGGCCGCTTCGACATGTCGCCGCAGCGCTTCGTCGAGGCGCTCGCGCGTGCGTATGGCCTCGTCTGGTATTACGACGGCACGGTACTGCACGTCGATGCGGCGCAGGCGCAAACGACGCTGATCGTCCGGCTCAACTATGCGGGCCGGGCCGATCTGCATGCGCTGCTCGCGCGAACCGGTATCGACGATGTCCGCTTCACCG
>JBCNPL010000507.1:0-2832 GCA_039593375.1 Paraburkholderia sp.
TGGCAGGCCGAGCTTCCGCACGGCGGAAGCGTGGAAAGCCTGGTCGACTGGTGGCGTCGCTTCGACGATCCGGCGATCGCGGAGCTGGTCAGCATGGCCGAAGCCGATAGCCCGACGCTCGCGAAGGCCGTGGCCCGCATCGACGACGCGCGCGCCTCACTGGTATCTAGCGGTGCCGATGCGTGGCCAACGCTCACCGGCAGCGGCTCGGTGACACGCGCGAAATCCGCCATCACGTTAGGCAGTGTCGTCGAAACGAATCTCGCGACCACGCGCAGCGGATCGCTCGACGCCTCCTGGGAACTCGACCTGTTCGGCAAAGTGCGCTCGAGCCGCGAATCGTCGCGAGCGCAACTCGAGGCTCGTATCGACGACTGGAACGACTCGCGCGTCTCCCTGGCCGCCGAGGTCGCCGACGACTACGTACAGTATCGCGCATGCCGCCAGCTTGCCCGCGCTTACGAAGAGTCGGCCGCCTCGTACGCGGCAACGGAAGAAGCGACGCTGAAAGCAGTCGCCGCCGGCATGTCGTCCGCTTCCGACGGCAACCTCGCGCAAGCCAATACGGCCAGCGCTCGCGCCACGGCGACTCAGCAGCAAGTCGCCTGCGACGAACTCATCAAGTCGCTGGTGGAACTCACCGGTGCCGACGAGCAGGCGCTGCTCAAAATCGCCGACAGGCCAGGCGCGCCGGACCTGCCTCGGCCGGAGGCATTCAGCGTGAAGACGGCGCCCGCCGATCTCGTCCGGCAGCGGCCCGACCTCGCGTCGTCGGAGCGCGCACTGGCCGCAGCCTACGCCTCAATCGGGAAAGCCCGCGCCGATCGTCTCCCGAGCCTGTCGCTGTCAGGCTCGATCGGGCTCTCGGCCACTAATGTCGCAAGCCCGTTCTCGACCTGGTCGTTCGGTCCAAGCCTGTCGGTGCCGCTCTTCGACGCGGGCAAGCGCAAGGCAGCCGTCGATTCGGCGCGAGCGAGCTACGACGAGCAGCTCGCTGCCTATCGCAGTTCGGTGCGCACGGCGATCAAGGAGGTCGAGGTGGCGCTCGCCGACCTCGATGGCGCCGCGCGCCGCAGCGACGACGCGCGCCGCGCCGTCGAACAATATCGCCAGTACGAGCGCGCCATGGAAATCAATTGGCGCACCGGCTTCGATACGCTGCTGACGCGGGAGCAAGCGCGCCGCTCACTCACCAGCGCCGAGATTACCGACATCGAACTGCGGCGGGACCGCGTCCGCAGCTGGATCTCGCTCTACAAGGCCCTAGGCGGCGGCTGGCAGACCGGCGATGCCGTGGCATCGGCCGTCCCTGCCAAGCCAACCGCACCTGCTCAATCGCAAGGAACCCCACAGTGAAGCTGAGCCGCCGCACGGCCGCGTTGGCGGCCCTTATCCTTGTTGCCGGAGCCGCCGCCTGGCTGCTGAAGCCTAACGTCCGAGCCTCCGCCAAGCCGCAAACGTCGCCCGCCGCGCTGACCGTCAGCGTGGTCGAGCCGCTGTCCCTGCCATGGCCCGACACCATCGAGGCCAACGGCAACACGGCGGCCTGGCAGGAAGCGGTAATCGGCGCCGAGACGGGCAGCCTGCGCATCACCGAACTTGACGCCGATATCGGCGAGCAGGTGAAGCGCGGCCAGGTGCTCGCGCGGTTGGCCGACGCCACTGCGACAGCGGATCTGCACAAACAAGAAGCGGCGGTCGCACAAGCGCGCGCGAACCTGGAGCAAGCCGAAGCCGACCTCAAGCGCTCCCGCCTCGCCGCCGACAGTGGCGCCCTGTCTACCCAGAAGCTCGACGAGTACCGCATCACCGAAGCCGTCGATCGCGCCGCGCTCGCCTCGGCGGAAGCCGACCTGCAGAACAAGCGAATCGCGCTATCTCAAACGCGCATCGTCGCAGTGGACGACGGCATCATCTCGTCGCGATCGGCACTACTCGGCAACGTGGTGAGCGCGGGCACGGAGCTGTTCAGGCTCATACGCCAAGGGCGTGTCGAATGGCAGGCCGAGGTCGATCCGCAGCAGCTGGCCCGCATTCGTGCCGGGCAAGCGGCTCGAGTGACGCTGCCGGGCGGAAAACGGGTCGCCGGCAAGGTCCGTCTGGTCTCGCCCACGGTCTCGACCAACACCGGCCGAGCCATTGTCTATGTCGCGCTGAACGGGCATGATGCCCAGCCCGGCATGTTCGCGAGCGGCGACATTGACTTGGGCACGACGCAGGCATGGACCCTGCCGGAATCGGCGGTGGTGCCGCGCGACGGCCGCACCGATATCTACGTGCTCAATCCCGACGGCACGACGGTCGCCCGGCGCACGGTGGTCGCGGGACGCCACCGTGACGGCCGCTGCGAAATCCTCTCGGGGCTCCAGTCCGGCATGCGCGTGGTGGAGAGCGGCGGCGGCTTCCTGTCGGACGGCTCGGTCGTGAAGGTCGTTCAGCACCAGGCGGCTGCCAGCAACGCGGCGTCATCCGGCGTAGCGCAATCGGGCGCGGCGATGGGAGGCGGCCTATGAACATCTCGTCGTGGTCAATCCGCAATCCCGTTCCAGCAGTGCTTTGCTTCATCCTGCTGACGGTCCTCGGCCTGCTCGGCCTCCACCGGCTGCAAGTGCAGGACTTCCCGGACATGGATTTGCCGACCATCAACATCTCCGCAACGTTGGAAGGTGCGGCGCCCTCGCAATTGGAAAACGAGGTGGCCCGCAAGATCGAGGACAAGCTGACCTCGCTGTCGAAGCTCGATCACATCACGACCAAGATCGTCGACGGCAGCGTGAGCATCAGCGTTACCTTCAAGCTGGAGAAAGACCCGCAAGCCGCGCTCAGCGAGGT
>JBCNPL010000508.1:0-2831 GCA_039593375.1 Paraburkholderia sp.
CGAATCACTGCACCGGCGTCGAAGCGCTTATTCGCTGGAACAGCCCGAAGCTGGGATTCGTCATGCCGGGCGACTTCATTCCGCTGGCCGAGGAAACAGGAGAGATCGTCTCGATCGGCGCATGGGTGCTGCGCGAGGCGTGCCGGCAGGCGGCGGAATGGCGTGCGAGCGGTCTCGGCGACATCCATGTGGCCGTCAATCTTTCGGCCCGGCAGTTCGCCGATGCGCGCCTGCACGAAACCATTCTCGAAGCGCTCGAAGATGCACGGCTGCCCGGCGACCTGCTCGAGCTCGAGTTGACCGAGAGCGTGATCATGCGCCATCCCGAGCAGGCGGTTCACTTGCTTGCCGCGATCAAGAAGATAGGCGTGCGCCTTTCGATCGACGACTTCGGCACCGGCTACTCGTCGCTTGCGTACCTGAACCGCTTCCCGATCGACATCGTGAAGATCGATCGCTCGTTCATTCGCCATCTGCCTGACAGCCATAGCGATGCGCAAATCACGAGCGCCGTGATCGCACTGGGGCACAGCCTCGGGCTGACGGTCATCGCTGAAGGGGCCGAAACGCAGTCACATATCGATTTCCTCCGCGAAGAGGGATGCGACCAAGTACAGGGGTACTTTTTCAGCCGCCCCTTGTCCGCCGGCGATATGAGGATTTTCCTCGATCGGCCTGGCCAACCGGGGTGCGGTGTTGCGTCGCTGCCCCACCATGCGGATGTGCGGAGCTCCGGTTCCGGACGTTCGCTCCATAGCTGAGACGGAGACGAACCATGCAGCAAGAAAAAGACATCGAGGCCATGTGGTATGCCATCGAGGAACTCGACTTTGGCAGAATCAAATCGAAGTTGCTCCACAAGCATCGTGGGGCTTTGACGGAACAAGACATCGAGCGTGCCGAGGCAGGTTATCGGCAGTTTTTGAAGATCATCGCCAAGTATCCTGATGCGCCGGTCGTTCCGAGCGAGGCCGTGGACGAGTTCTGGCACATGCATATTCTCGATACGCAGCGCTATGGCGCCGACTGCGAGCGGATCTTCGGCTACATGGTGCATCACGACCCGTATATCGGCATCGACGGTCCGGAGGACGAAGCGCGTCTTGCCGACGCGGCGCGGCAGAGTCATGCGCTGTTCATGCGCGAGTTCGGTACGGCTGCCGAGGCGCCCGCGTACTGCATCCGGTCCGCGGAAGGTGCCACGGCCGCCGCTTACTGTATTCGCGAAACGGATACCTCGTCGGCGGCCTATTGCATTCGGCAAGCGGCGCGCGCATCCAGCGCGGCGTACTGCATTCGAGAGGCGGCGAGTGCGTCCACCGCGGCGTATTGCATTCGAGAGGCGGCGGGTGCGTCCACCGCGGCGTATTGCATTCGAGAGGCGGCGGGTGCGTCCACCGCGGCGTATTGCATTCGAGAAGCGGCGGGTGCGTCCACCGCGGCGTATTGCATTCGAGAGGCGGCGGGCGCGTCCACCGCGGCGTATTGCATTCGAGAAGCGGCGGGGGCGTCTTCCGCCGCTTATTGCATTCGGCAAGCGACGTATGCTCCTTCCGCGGCGTACTGCATCCGGCAGGCGACCGATATGCCCGCCGCGGCTTATTGCATCCGAGCCTAACCGGCCGACCCTTCGCGCTTTTCGCGCGCAAGGCGGGCGATCGTCTCCATTGCGAGATCGAATTCGGTTGTTTTGTCGAAGAAATAATCGGCGCCCGCCGAGAAGCTTGCCTTCCGGAACACTGCGCTCGCGTAGTTGGTGAGCACGATCGTGACGATCGGATCGGTCCGGTCACGCAAGGCGTGAAGCAGATCGATGCCGTGGCAGTCCGTGAGCCGCAAGTCGACGATGATGACCTCGGGTGCGCTCGTCTCGATGCCGAGCAGCGCCGTTTCGACGTCTTCCGCTTCGCCGACGACGAGCGCTTCCCCGACGGGCGGCTCGATGCGGGCCGCGAGCCGCTGGCGGACGAGCGTCGAATCCTCGACGACGAAAACCCGCAGCAGGGAGGACATGGGCGAATTCATGTAATGAGTATCAACACCGTCCGGCCTCGTGGATATCGGACCGGACAGGAAGATTGCGTAGGCGCTGAGGAGGCGCCGTGTAGGGCGTTTCCTACAAGAGGCCCGCGTGAGCCAGGCGCGAGGCAGTCCGCGCACGGCGAGTCAGTCCCGGGCCCAAGCCTAGACCTGATCGTTATCGTCGAACAGCTTATGCTGGATCGCGTAGCGGACCAGTGCCGCTTCGTGCGGCATCTGCATTTTTTCGAGAATCCGCGTTTTGTACGTACTGACCGTTTTGGCGCTGACGCAGAGTTCGTTCGCGATTTCGGTGATCGTCTGACCGGCGGAAATGCGCCGGAATACCTCGAATTCGCGATCCGACAACCGCTGGTGCGGCGCCATGTCGGTCGGTTCGTTGAGGCTTTGCGCAAGGCGTTCGGCCATCGACAGGCTGACGTAGACGCCACCCGCCGCGACCTTCGTCACAGCGGAGACGAGCTCCGTGCTGGCGCTTTCCTTCGTCAAATAACCCGATGCCCCCGCCTTGAACGCGCGCACGGCGTATTGCTGCTCGGCGTGCATCGTGAGGACGAGAATCCGTAGCGTCGGGATCTCGTCCTTGATCTGTTTGAGGAGCTCCACGCCGTTGCGCGGTCCCGGCATCGAAAGGTCAAGCACGAGCACGTCGGCCGGCGTGCCGCGCACGAGCGCGACCGTGCTCGGTCCGTCGTGTGCTTCCCCGGCGACCTCGAAGCCGCTCGTGCCTTGCAGAATGTGCCGCAGACCATCGCGCACGAGCGTGTGATCGTCAGCCAATAGCACTTTGG
>JBCNPL010000509.1:0-2831 GCA_039593375.1 Paraburkholderia sp.
CCGCGTGCGCGTCTGGAACCGTTCGCGCGAGCGGGGGCAGCCGCTCGAGGCGCTCGGCGCGAAGCTCGTCGATACGCCGGCCGACGCGTTCTCGGGCGACGCGGCCTTCTCGATGCTGGCCGACGATGCGGCCGTGCGCGAGGTGTTCGATGCCGCTCTGCTCGATAAGGCGCCGCGCGATTTCGTGCACGTGAACATGGCGACGATCTCCGTCGCGTTCGCCGAAGCATTCGCGCGCGAGCACGAGGCGCGCGGGATTCACTACGTGGCCGCGCCGGTGATGGGACGCCCCGACGTCGCCGCCGCGGGCAAGCTCACGGTTATCGCCGCCGGCGCGCCCGCCGCGATCGATCGCGTGCAGCCGATCCTCGACGCGATCGGCCAGAAGACCTGGCGGATCGGCTCGGCGCCGCAGCATGCGAACGTCGTGAAGCTCACCGCCAACTTCGTGCTGGCGGCGGCCGTCGAAGCGCTCGGCGAGGCATCGGCGCTGCTCGCCGGGCACGGTGTCGCGATGACGGATTTTCTCGACGTGATCACGAACAGCGTGTTCCCGGGCCCCGTCTACTCGGGGTACGGCAAGCTCATTGCCGAGGACCGGTATGAGCCGGCCCAGTTCAAGGCACGGCTCGGGCTGAAGGACGTGCGACTCGCGCTCGCGGCCGCCGAAGCATGCTCGACGCCGCTGCCCATCGGCAGCGTCGTGCGCGACAGCTTGCTCGATGCGATCGCGCACGGCGACGGCGAGAAGGATTTCGCCGTGCTCGGCAGAGTGGCGGCGCGACGCGCGGGCCGGTAGCGGCGTCGAGCGTGCTTCGGCGGCCGCGCCGCGGTCGAATGAGATCATCGGCGGCGGTCTTCGCCGCCGGCGCCCGGCAGCAGGCCGAGCACGAGTGCGGTGCCGGCAAAAGCGAGCGCAACGACGGTGACGCCGGCCCAGCCTTGCCACGCCCATCCCAAGCCGCCGAGCGACGCGCCGAGCGCCCCGCCGATGAAGAAGATGCCGACGAACAGCCCGTTGAGGCGGCCGCGAGCGGCCGGGTTCATCAGGTTGATCGCGCGCCGCCCCAACGTCTGATCGGTGACGACGCCCGCATCGAGCGTCGCTGCGCTCGCGACGAGCATGGCCAGCGCCCATCCGCGATGCGCGCTTGCCGAGAATCCGAACCACCCGGCACCCGCGATGCCGCTCGCGACCACGGCCGCGAGCATGCTCAGGTGGCCGACCGTCAGCGCCGCGCGCCCGTGGCCGAGATCGCCGGCGCGGCCGGCGAGCGGCGTCGCGACGACGCCTGCGGCGCCAGCGAGCGCAAAGACGCCGATTCCGTAGAAGTCGAGACCGAACGGCCCGTGTGCGAGCCTGAGTCCGATCGCCGTCCAGAATGCGCTGAACGAGCCCATCGCCAACGCGGCCGACAGGGCCCGGCGCTGCAAGGTCCGCTCATGGCGCAGCAGCGTCCATAGCGACGCGAGCAACTGTCCATAAGACGCGGCGGCCGCCGGCGTGCGTTTTGGCAACTGCGTGACGAGGACGAACGCGAGCACGACGTCCGCCGCCGCCGCGATGCCGTAGAACGCGCGCCATCCCACCGAGCCGGCCACGACGCTCGCGAGCGGCCGCGAGAGCAGGATCCCGAGCATCAGGCCGCTCATCACGTTGCCGACCGCGCGGCCGCGATGGCTCTCCGACGCCATCGACGCCGCCATCGGCACGAGCATTTGGATGACGCTCGAGGTGGCGCCGGCGAAAAAGATCGCCACAAGGAACAGCGCGCCCGAGTGGGCGAGCAGGGCAGCGCCGAGCCACGCGGCCGCGACCGCCAACGTGCGCACGATGAGTCTGCGGTTTTCGACGAGATCGGCGAGCGGTACGAGCAGCACGAGCCCCAACGCATAGCCGAGCTGCGGCAGCATGGCGATCGCGCCGGTGAGGCTCGCGGGCAGCGCGAGCGAGCGGGCGATCGGGCCCGTGAGCGGCTGTGCGGCGAACAGGTTGATGACGATGATGCCCGTGGCCGCGGCAAAGAGCAGCGTGAGCGCGGTCGTGAGCGTCCGCGGCGCTTCCGCCTCGATGCTGTCCGTGACCGAGGCGGGGCAAGTGTCGGCGGGCCGGTCCATAGGTGCTGTCCATGAACGATGGAAGGAGCGTTCATCGTAGGTTGCCGGCTTGTATGCGACAATTGAAATATATCGATACTGACTATGCGTGATTGCTTTGAATACTCGTGACCTTCAAGCGTTCGTGGCGGTCGTCGACAGTGGCTCGATGGTGCGCGCGGCGGCGCGCCTGCATCTGACGCAGCCCGGCCTCACGCGTCGGGTGCAGAACCTGGAGACGACGCTGGGCGTGCCGTTGCTCGATCGTCAGAGCAAGCCGCTGAAGCCGACGAGCGCGGGCAAGGAGGTGTACGCGCTCGCGCGCGCGGTGCTGCGCTCGGTCGACGATTTGCTCGCGGTGGCCGCGCCTGGCAGCGAGCCGTCCGGCGAGCTCAGAATCGGCGTGCCGCCGTTCTTGTCCGAGTTGGCGCTCGAAGCGCCCGTCGACCGGCTGCGCGCGGCGTTTCCACGCCTGACGCTACGCGTGACGGCAGCGTGGTCGCCTGCGCTTCTCGAGCGCGTGACGCGCGCCGAGGTCGACGCGGCTGTCGTGCTGATGCCGGCATCGTTCGCGATGCCGGACGCTCTCATGGCGACGCTGCTGGCAGTGCAGCCGACGCTCGTCGTGGCCTCGCGCACATTCGATCTTCCGCATTCGGCCGATGGTGAGCGTGCGGCTTCGCTGACGCTCGAGGAACTGGCGCGCTACCCGTGGGTGCTGAACCAGGATGGCT
>JBCNPL010000051.1:0-12499 GCA_039593375.1 Paraburkholderia sp.
TGACCTACCGCAACGCGCCGCGCCTACCGGACAACGGAAAGCCGAAGGTGACTCCGCCCGCGCTGAGAAGGCTCTCGTTGCTGCAGGATGACGAGGTGCATTACAACAACGAACCCATCGCCGTCGTGGTGGCCGAGACCTTCGAGCAGGCCACGCATGCGGCGGACACATTGCGCGTCACGTATCGGCAGGCCGCGCCCGCGCTCGATTTCGAAGCGGCAAAGGCCAACGCTCATCCGCCTCCCTCGATGATCGGCGGCCCGCCGGACACGAGCCGCGGCGATATCGAAAGCGGCCTGCGCGAGGGGCGGGTGCGGATCGACGCGGTTTATACGACGCCGATGGAGCATCACAACCCGATGGAGCCGCATGCGGTGCTCGCGCTCTGGGACGGACCGCGCCTGACGGTCTACGACACGACGCAAGGTGTCGCCAACGCCCAGCGTGCCGTAGCGACGACGCTCGGTATCTCGCCCGACGACGTGCACATCGTTTCCCCGTTCGTCGGCGGCGGATTCGGCTGCAAGGGGTCCGTCTGGTCGCATGTCGTGCTTTCCGCGATGGCCGCTCGTCAATGCGGCAGACCCGTGAGGCTCGCGCTGACGCGTCCTCAGATGTTTGGCCCGGTCGGCGGCCGGCCCCATACGGAGCAGCACATTTCGATCGCTGCCCGCAAGGACGGCACGCTCACGGCGCTGCGGCACGATACGTTCGCGAGCACTTCGGTGCTCGAAGACTGGACAGAAACATCGGGCGTCGTCACGCGCATGCTCTACGCGACGCCCAATCTCGCGACGACGCACCGCCTGGTGCCGATGAACGTGGGCGTGCCGACGTTCATGCGCGCACCGGGCGAAACGACGGGCTCGTACGCGCTCGAATCGGCGCTCGACGAGCTCGCCTACGCGCTGAACATGGATCCGGTGGAACTGCGCCTGAAAAACTATGCCGAAGTCTCGCCGCAGGAGGGCAAGCCGTGGTCGAGCAAGCATCTGCGCGAGTGCTATCGCGTCGGCGCCGAGCGCTTCGGCTGGTCGCGACGCCCGCGAGCGGTGCGCTCGCTGCGCGACGGCGATACGCTGATCGGGATGGGCATGGCGACGGCCACGTATCCGGCCCATCGTAGCGAGGCGTCGGCGATCGCCCGCATCCTGCCCGACGGCACGGCCGTCGTCGTCTCGGGCACGCAGGATATCGGCACCGGGACCTACACGATCATGACGCAAGTCGCCGCGGACGCGCTCGGCTTTCCGGTCGATCGAGTCAGCTTCGGGCTCGGCGATTCGTCGTTACCGCGCGCGCCGATTTCAGGTGGATCACAATCGGCGGCAAGCGTTTCGCCCGCGGTGCATGATGCCGCCAGCGCGGCGCGAGCGCGATTGATCGACCTCGCGCGCGCCGACGAAGGCTCGCCGCTCCACGGTCTTGCCGTGGACGACCTGACGGTCGTCGACGGTTGGGTCGTGAGCCGATCGCAGCCGACCCGGCGCGATCCCGCGGCCGCGATCATCGCGCGCGCAGGTTCACGCCCGATCGAGGCCGCGGCCACCGCAAAAAGCGGCGACGAGAGCAAACGCTTCGAGTCGCATTCGTTCGGCGCGATCTTCGCCGAGGTCCATGTCGATGCGGCACTCGGCGTGATCCGCGTGCCGCGCGTCGTCGCCGTCTACGACGTCGGCCGGCTTCTGAACGAGAAGACAGGCAAGAGCCAGCTGATGGGGGGCATCGTCTGGGGCATCGGAGCCGCGCTCGAAGAAGAGAGCTCGCTCGATCCGCGTTATGGGCGGTTCGTCAACGGCAACCTCGCCGAGTATCACGTCCCCGTCAACGGCGATATCGGCACGATCGATGTGTCGGTGCTCGATATACCCGATACGAACTTCAATCCGCTCGGCGCCCGTGGCATCGGCGAAATCGGCATCACCGGGATCGTGGCGGCAGTCGCCAACGGCGTTTACCATGCGACGGGAGTGCGCGTGCGCGATCTGCCGATCACGCTGGATAAGGTGATGATGCAGATGACAGCCTGATATCTTCGTTCGTGGTGCCGACGAATCGGATAGGGCATCGGTACGTGCGGTATGCTTGCGGCGGCGGGTGGCGCGATGCGGCATCGCGCCGCGGCCCCCCATCGCCGACCAACCGGATGCCCCGATGACCTATGCCTCCCTTGCCACCGGTCTGCTCCTCGCCGCGGGACGTGGCACTCGCTTCGATCCGACCGGCCAGCAAAACAAGCTGCTCGCGCCGCTTCCGGACGGCACACCTATCGCTCGTGCCGCGGCGCATCCGCTGCTCGCCAGCGTGCCGCGCGTCGTCGCTGTCGTGCGCACGGGCGATGAAGCGCTCGCCCATTTGCTCAACGACGCGGGCTGTGACGTGATCTTTTCGAGCGAGGCCGAGCGCGGCATGGGCGCGAGCCTCGCCGCCGGGGTCCATGCGAGCGCCGACGCCGATGGGTGGATCGTCGCGCTGGCCGACATGCCGTGGGTCGCGCCCGAAACGGTCGAGGCGGTCGCGCGGCATCTCGGTCAAGGCTCGTCGATCGTCGCGCCCGTCTATCGCGGACGGCGTGGGCATCCCGTGGGATTCGGCGCGATGCACGGCGCGGCGCTCGCGGCGCTCGACGGCGACGTCGGCGCACGCCTGCTGCTCGAGACTCCGGATTTGACGACGATCGACGTCGACGACGCGGGTGTGATCGCCGATGTCGATACGCCGGGCGACTTGATCCGCTAGGGCAACGCCGCGCCTCTTTTGCTTGCGCGGCGTTCAGTCAGCGATCTGGATCACCAGCTTGCCGAACGCGCCGCGCCGCAAATGCTCGACGGCCCGTGGCAGTTCGCCGAACGCATAGACGGCATCGACGCGTGACGGCCGTAAAGGCAGGCTTCCACTCGATCCCGATGCGGCAAGCAAGCTATCAACCGCGATAGGTTGAACCGCCACCGGCGCCTCAATACGATGCAGCCCAACGCGTAAGCTAAATTTCGCTCGATAGAGCAATATCAACGCTCCCATGTCTCGGCGGCCGAAGAAATCGTAACGGCCAGGGCATGGGGCGACCCAATGCCGGAAAGTCCTTCCGACATCTCCGCAGGGAGCGCCCTGCGCCGACATCAATTAGGAGTACGAAATGGATGAAATTCTGAGCTACTTCGAAACGACTGCGATCAACACCATGCCCGTCAAGATGGGCGTCTGGTAAGCAAGCAACCGATGACCGTGGAAGGGGGACGGAGCGGAGTCCCAGTGCGCCCCCTTCGCGTTCCGATTGGAGAGTCTCGTTCATGAACTTGCTTCGTCAGCAGTCCTTGATAAAGTTCGACCGCCAATTTCCCATCTATAACTTCTTCTTCCCGAGCCAAGGCAAAGAACGTTCGAAAGGCACGTTCCAAGAGATATGGACCGGAGCGCAGCGGCACATGCGATCGCGCGCGCTCTACTTCCACATTCCGTTTTGCGACACGATCTGCAATTTTTGTCCGTTTACGAGGGGCAAGTATTCGGATCGTGCCGTCATCGATCGCTACGTCGAATCGCTGCTCACCGAGATTCGCATGAAGGCCGACCTCGTCGATCTTCGGAGCGTTCCGATCGGCGCCATATTCTTCGGCGGCGGAACACCCAGCCTGCTCGACCCCGATCAGATCGTGGAGATCGGCGACCTGATTCACAAGACATTCGATCTCGCACATCTGCGTGAGTTTTCGTTCGAGGTCGAGGTGAAGAGCCTGACGCGAGAACGCGCGGACGCCATGCGCGAAATCGGTGTAACCCACCCTCGCTTCGGCCTGCAAACGTTCTCGCGAAAATGGCGCGACATGTTCGACTTGACCGCGACACTGCGCCAGATTCACGAAGCGGCGGCACTGCTGAAGGAAAAGTTTCCGTTCCAGACATTCGACATCCTCTACGGAATGAGCGGGCAGGACGAAGAGGAATTGATCGCGGATCTGAGCCAGGCGGTAGCGCTCGGTACCACGAATGTCGATATCTATCCGATCGACAACATCGTGACTCAGGTAGGCCTTCACGCCAAGCTAGCCAAAGCGGACGCCGCCCCCACTTCCGCGATGCGCAAGTTCAGCATGAACGTGCTCGTCGATCAATTCATGCGGCACGCCGGATTCATGCCGCACAACGGTCACGGATACGTGCGCGCCCCCGTGACGTCGGCCGTGGTCAGCGACGACTACTCCTTCGTCTATCACGAGCACGTCTACGGCTACCATGATTTCGATCTGCTCGGCTTCGGCGTCAATGCGATCAGTTCCACGATGGGGCATGTGACGACGAACCCGCACAGCAGGAAGGCCTACGACGAAAAGCTCTCGCTCGGCGTCCTTCCGGGTGAAACGAGCGAGCACGATCATTCGCTCGACTACGCTCGCCCACTCGTCCTTCGCCTTCCCTATCACGGCCACATCAAAAAGCGACACCTGGTGTGGGATCGCATCCACCCCGAAGTGACCGTCAAGCTCGAGCAACTGAAGCAGGAAGGACTGATCGTCGAAGACGAAACCTCGCTTTCGCTCACGAAACTCGGCTGGTACTGGTATGTCGACATCATGTACTTCCTGATGCCGAAGGCCGATCAACTGCTGATGAACGCGATGGTCGCTCAAAGGCTGCGCGACCCCGGACGGTCCTTCACGAAGCGCGAACTGCTCTATCCGGCGGCATCGCTCAGCGTAGCGATGAATCCGTCGTGATCGGCATGCTTCGCCGTGAACGCGCCTTTTCGGTGCTGTTGACCGGCAACGCCCTCTCGCAAATCGGCGACGGCGTTCATGAATTCATATTCATCGTCGCCGTCCTCGAGACGGCCCACAACGACGTCGCCCTGGCCGGCCTCGTCTACTTCTTCCGATTCATCCCCTATCTTGTTCTGGGTCCCCTCGGCGGGACACTGGCGGATCGTGCTTCACGGCGTGCCCTGATGCTCGGCGCGGACCTCGCGCGCATGTCGATCACACCCGCTTTTTGTGTGCTGCTCGCGAACGGTGAGGCCGGCCTCGCATCGCTTGCCGTCATCGGCATGCTGATGACCTCGTTCAGGACGCTCTTCCAACCGGCGTTTCAGGCGACGATACGGTCGTTGGTACGCAGCGAACACCTGCCTGCCGCCAACGGTGCGACACAATTGGCCGCCGAAATCGGTGGCCTCGTCGGGCCGGCGCTCGGCGGTTTCGCCTTGGCGGCCGTCGGCAACGCCGGCTATGTTCTCGTGCTCGATGCAGCCACCTATCTGCTATCGGCGATTTGCGTCGCGCGGGCCATATCAAAGCCGGAGAAACGAGAGTCACGGACCGACTCGGCGGCACTGACGGTTTGCGGCCTCTATGGGGACTTCGCTCGAAATCTCAAACGCGTCATGGCCCGGCGTGACCTGCTCGTCACGATCGCCTGCTCGGCACTCTGCATTCTATTCGTCGGCGCCGCGCTGCGAATACTGATTCCATCGATGCTGAAGGGCGCCAGCTATAGCGAGAGCACGATCGGCTACGCAATGAGTGCAATCGCATTCGGCGCGATCGTGGGCGCGGCGCTCTGCGGCAGGATAGTGCGCGAGTTCAGCACCCGGACGCTGATGCTTTGCTGGTGCGCCTACGGTATTGCACTGGCGCTGTTGCCGAGCGCGATATCGAGCGCATCGCTCATGCTCTGCGCCTGTTTCATCGTGGGCGGCTTCGGCGCATTCGTCGACGTGATCTTGCCCACGAACATTCAGGCGCTCTCCACGAGCACCAATCTCGGCAAAAACTTCGGCCTCTTCTCCACGCTCGCAAACACGGGCGAAGCTTTATCGGGCGGCTTTGCCGGGGCGCTGGCATCGCATGCGTCGACGAGCTTCAGCATCACGATGATCGGAATCCTCGTGGCGTCGATCGCCTACGCGGGGAGCGCAAAATCGACGACGCGCGATGTTTGACGGCAGCTACCTCGCATGCGGGCGACACGTTATCGTCGACATCGCCGACACTCCGGCCCACATCCTTAACGACATGGACGGGCTCGAGGCCGCGCTCGTCAGCGCCGCCGGCGCCGAAGGCGTCACCGTGCTCGGCACGCTCAAGCACGCGTTCGACCCGAGCGGCGTCACGATTCTGCTTCTGCTGGCCGAATCGCACGTCTCGCTCCATACCTACCCGGAGGAAGGCAAGGCCTTCTTCGATGCATTCACCTGCGGCGTTCAACATGAGCCGCTCAGACTCTTTCGACGATTCGCCGAGATGAGCGCATTGCGTGGATATAAAATACTGCGCTGCGAACGAGGGGGTTGAAATGCATCAAAGAATTCTGACTGGCATCACCACGACCGGCATTCCGCATCTGGGCAACTACGTGGGCGCGATTCGTCCCGCCATTGCGGCAAGCTCGGCGCCGGGCGTCGAATCGTTTTTCTTTCTGGCCGACTACCACGGCCTCATCAAATGCGACGATCCGGTCCGCCTCTCGCGCTCGCGCGTCGAAATCGCGGCAGCGTGGCTCGCGGCGGGCCTCGACCCCGAGCGCACCTACTTCTATCGCCAGAGCGACGTTCCCGAAACGCTCGAGCTCTACTGGTTGCTGACCTGCGTCACCGCGAAAGGGCTCATGAATCGCGCGCACGCCTACAAGGCCGCCACGGACAGCAACGAGTCGGAAGGCGAGGATATCGATGCCGGCGTCACGATGGGCCTTTTTTGCTACCCGATTCTGATGGCGGCCGACATCCTGCTCTTCGGCGCGCACAAGGTACCCGTCGGTCGCGATCAGCTTCAGCACCTCGAGATGACGCGCGATATCGCGCAGCGCTTCAATCAGCTCTTCGGCAACGGCAAGGAGATGCTGACGCTGCCCGAAGCCGTCGTCGGCGAACAGGCGGTTCTGCCCGGCCTCGACGGACGAAAGATGAGCAAGAGCTATGGCAACACGATCCCGCTCTTCGCCGGTGGGCGCGAAGCATTGTCGGCCGGGGTCATGAAGATCGTCACCGATTCGAAGCTACCGGGCGAGCCGAAAGACCCTGATTCGAACCCGATCATTACGCTCTATTCGGCGTTCGCGAGTGCGGACGAGGCTGCGGCGTTCCGCGCCGAGTTGGCGAACGGCCTCGGCTGGGGCGAGGCCAAATCGCGGCTCGTCCAATGCATCGAGCGCGAATTGGCCCCGATGCGCGAGCGCTACGAATCGCTGATGCGAGCGCCTGCCAAGGTCGAGGAAATTCTGTTGGCCGGAGCCGACAAGGCCCGTGCGCTCGCGCGCCCGTTGCTCGAAGAGTTGCGCGGCGCGGTCGGCTTGCGCGGCTTTTCTTCGATTGGCGCCGCGCCGCACTCGGCCGCACCGGCGAAAACAGTCGGCGCCGCCTCGGCGAAACCGCCGACGATGCGGCAGTACCGCGAGTCGGACGGCAGCTTCCACTTCAAGCTCGTCTCCAGCGGCGGAACCGTCCTGCTCCAGGGTGGTCCCTTCGAGAGCGGGGCAGAGGCGGGCCGCACCATTCGAGCGCTGCGCGAAACGCACGGCCAGTCCGATGAATTGCCGATGCATGTCCGCATCAACGCGGAATTGGCGAGCGATGAGGTGGAATCCGGACTGCTGGCCTGGGTCGAATCGTCCGGCGATTGAGCATTCGCGGTACGGCGAGCGCCGGTTCGCGCGACACGCGTTCACGGCGCCGTCTCGTTTCCATCGAGCGAATGCCCTATAACTGAGCCAAAGGAACTCGACGTCGCTGCCTCTTACCCGCATGCCATCTTCGCTGACGAGGCTGTCATGGACTACTACCTGCATACCACGCCCATCCCCGAACCCCTCTCGGACCCTACGCGAGACCCCGAGGGCGAGCCTTTCGTTCCCCCACCGCCCGGCCACCACAACGACGAGCCGCAGCGCCCCGAAGGCCCGCCGGATAAGGATCCCGTCTGACGCTTGGTGGCGTTGATCGCGTCGCCACCCCGCCCTCAATCGGGGTTTCCCCCGCTGCGTCGCCACGACTGAGTTGCCGATAGAACGGTAGAGCGCGAGTTCATTTTCGCGCTCGCCCCCCACCGTCGGGGCGATTATTCATCAGACGGATCGACCTACTCGGTGAGCGACGCATGCGCAAAATGACTTTGAACCAGAAGCTCGGCTCGATGATCGCCGTCCTGTGGATCGGGCTGATTCTCATCGCCGTAGCCGGTGTCTGGCAATACCATGCGGCCATGTTGAAAGATCGCCGCGAACAACTGATGTCGGTGGTGCAAGCGGCCATGAGCATCGTCAAGCGTGACTACGCGCTCTCGCAGCAGCGGGCGATGAGCGAGGACGATGCGAAGAAAAAGGCGCTCGAGGCATTGGCCGCCATCCGCTATGGGCAGGACGGCTACCTGTCGGTCAACGACTCGAAGCCCGTCATGCTGATGCACCCGATCAAGCCGCAATTGGTCGGAAAGGATCTGGCGAACTTCACCGATCCCGCAGGCAATCATCTCTTCATCGATCTCGTCCGCGCAGGCAGCCAGGACGGCGGCGGCTTCGTCGACTATCTCTGGTCCAAGCCCGGCAGCGAAACACCCGTGCCGAAAAAGTCGTATTCGCTGCGTTTCGCGCCGTGGGACTGGGTAATCGTCACCGGCATGTACATGGACGACGTCAACGCCGAGTTCGTCAATGCAATCATTCGCTGGACGATCATCACGGGCATACTCGGCGTCCTCGCCTCGGCGGCGATGGTGCTCGTGCTCCGCAGCGTGCGGCGCGGGCTCGGCGGCGATCTCGAGATTGCGATCTCCACGGCGCAGCGCATGGCCGAGGGCGATCTGACCGCGCGCGTGCCCGTCTCGTCCGAGGACCACGGCAGCCTCATGCATGCGCTGGCGCAAATGCGATCGGGGCTCGCCGATGCGGTCTCGCGCATTCGCTCGGGCGCCGAAAACATCAACGTCGGGGCGAGCGAGATCGCGGCCGGCAACATCGACCTTTCGCAACGCACCGAGCAGCAGGCCGCGGCACTCGTTCAGACGGCTTCGAGCATGGACCAGATGACGTCCAACGTGAAGCTGAACGCCGATAGCGCCTCGCAAGCGGCCCATCTCGCCGAGCAGGCGGCCGATGTCGCCACGCGCGGCAGCAGCGTCGTCGATGACGTGGTACGCACGATGAGCGAGATCACATCGAGCTCGCAGAAGATCGGCGACATCATCGGCGTCATCGACGGCATCGCATTCCAGACCAACATCCTCGCGCTCAACGCGGCCGTGGAAGCCGCCCGCGCCGGCGAGCAAGGCCGCGGGTTCGCCGTCGTCGCCTCGGAGGTGCGTAGCCTCGCGCAACGTTCGGCGACGGCGGCCAAAGAGATCAAGGCGCTCATCGAATCGTCGACGAATACCGTAGACCAAGGCGCGGCGCTCGTAGCCAACGCGGGGTCCACGATGGGCGAGATCGTGCAATCGGTGCGGCGCGTCAACGAGATCCTCGAGGAGATCAGCCACGCCTCGCGCGAACAAAGCGCGGGGATCGAGCAAGTCAATCGCGCGGTCGGCGAGATGGACAAAGTGACGCAGCAGAATGCGGCGCTCGTCGAGGAAGCGGCGGCGGCCGCGCAATCACTGAAGGATCAAGCCGGCGTGCTACGCGAGGCAATCTCGGGATTCAGACTCCCCGCCTGAATTACAATTTCATTACAATATGCCGTCGATTCGACGTGGCCGTGCCATCGTCGAATTCGCTCGTTGCCGCGCCGAGTTCGCCGGTCCGATCCCGCTCCTCGATGTTGCTCAAGAAACGAACACGACGGCCTTTGACACGGCCCGAACCAAATCCCATTCTCGCGCCACGCATCCCCGCCTGGCGCTCGGCGCTCGTCATGGCGGTCATGGCTCTCGCGTTCGGCGCCCTGATCGCGCGCGCATGGTGGGTGCAGATCGTCGCGCACGACTTTCATGCGGCGCAGGGTCAGAAGCGTCATCGGCTCACCGTGGAGCTCGACGCGATGCGCGGGCAGATCGTCGATAGACATGGCGCACTGCTGGCCGTCAGCCTGACTACCTATGAGATCTGGGCCGAGCCCAAGCGAGTCGAACGTTCGGCTCATGCTGCTCTCGCCGAGACGCTCGCGCTCCCCCTGCCGGAGCTCGAAACACGCTTGACCGGCGAGCGGGCGTTCGTCCTGTTGAAACGGCACGTCGACATGCAGACGGCGAATGCGATCGCGCGGCTCGGAATCCCGGGCGTCACGCAGGTCGCGGGATCGAAGCGCTTCTATCCAGAGGGGGAATCGGTCGCGCACGTGGTCGGATTCACGGACATCGACGATGACGGCCAGGAAGGCATCGAGCTCGCCGCGGATGCCGTATTGAGCGGACAGGCCGGAGCCCGCGACGTCATCCGCGATCGCCTCGGCCGGATCGTATCCGAGCTCGGGCCGCCCGTTCCCGCGCGCGATGGGCAAGCGGTCCGGCTCACGATCGATCGCCGCGTCCAGCAGCTCGCTCATGCGCAGCTTCAAGCGGCGCTCACGCGGCACGACGCGCAGGCAGGCAGCGCCATTGTGCTCGACGCGCGCAACGGGGAGATTCTTGCGCTCGCCAATGCACCGAGCTTCGATCCGAATAATCCGGCAAGCCGCAAAGGGCAAGCGCTGCGAAATCGTGCGCTGACCGATACGTTCGAGCCCGGCTCGACGATCAAGCCGCTCGCGGTCGCGCTTGCGCTCGATGCGGGTCTGGTCACGCCGACGACGCTCGTCGAGACAGCGCCCGGTCATTACACGATCGGCCCCAATACGATCCACGATACCTCGAATCACGGAACGATCACCATTGCCGAGGCGGTCGCCAAATCGAGCAACGTGGCAATGGCGAAGCTTGCCTTGAACCTATCGGCCGAACAGATCTGGAGCAAGTATCGCGAATACGGGATCGGCCAGGCGCCGCGACTGCCGTTTCCCGGCCTTGCCGCGGGCAGCCTGCGGCCATGGCCGCGCTGGCGGCCGATCGAGCAGGCCACGATGGCGTACGGATATGGTCTGTCGATGTCGTTGCTGCAGATCGCCGAAGCCTATACGGCGTTCGCAGGCGACGGAACGCTGCGACCGGCGGCGCTCACGATCGATAACGAAGACGCTTCATTCGATCCTTCGGCCGGTGGATGGGAAACGCGCCCGGCTCGGCGCGTAACGACACCGGAGACAGCGGCGGCAATACGCGAGATGCTCGAAGCGGCGGCCGCGCCGGGGGGAACGGCCGCCGGAGCGCGGATCGAAGGCTACCGCGTCGGCGGCAAGACCGGTACGGCCTGGAAGCACATGGGGACGGGCTACGAGAAGGGGAAATATCGCTCGCTTTTCGTCGGCCTGGCGCCGATCGAGAGCCCCCGCATCGTCGTCGCCATCATGATCGACGAGCCCGCGGGTCGCGCCTACTACGGCGGCAAGGTCGCCGCTCCCGTCTTTGCTTCGATTGCCAGCGGTACGTTGCAATTGCTCGGCGTACCGCCCGACGTTTGACAGCGCGACGGTCACCGTCACGTCGTCGCGCTTTGTCAATGCTGTTCCGCCCACCCTCCGGTTTTGCGCCAACTTGTTTTCAGCGCCAAACGTACTAACGTTTTCAGTGCGGCCATAAGCTGCACAAGAAGGCGAACGCGGACCCATGCAGCCCACCACGAGCTCATGCGGCGGCGCAAAATCGAACAACGATCAGGGCCTGGGACATCGATCATGACGACGGTCGCAACTTTTACGGTCGACCATACGAGCTATCTCGACGCGGCCGGCAACGCAACGAAACCGTTGCCCGAATTCGCGCAAGACGCCGCAACGCTCGTCGGCTTCTACCGCGCAATGGTGGTCACCCGCGCGTTCGATACGAAAGCCATTTCGCTGCAGCGCACCGGCAAGCTCGGCACCTTTGCATCGGCCCTCGGGCAGGAAGCGATCGGCGTCGGCGTTGCCGCGGCGATGCAACCGGGCGACGTTCTATTCCCGTCGTATCGCGACCACGCCGCTCAATTGCTGCGCGGCGTCACGATGGCCGAAAGTCTGCTCTATTGGGGCGGCGACGAGCGCGGCAGCGATTTCAGCCGTGCCCGCGGCGATTTCCCCAACTGCGTCCCCATCGGCACCCAAGTCTGTCATGCCGCCGGCGCGGCCTACGCATTCCGGCTGCGGGGCGAGCCCCGCGTAGCGGTCACGATCTTCGGCGATGGCGGGACCTCGAAAGGCGATTTCTACGAAGCGATGAACATGGCGGGCGTTTGGCGCGCTCCGCTCGTACTCGTCGTCAATAACAACCAATGGGCGATTTCCGTTCCGCGCACGAAGCAAACCGCCGCGGCAACGCTCGCGCAAAAGGCCATTGCCGCGGGCGTCGAAGGACGTCAGGTCGACGGCAACGATGTCGTCGCGGTGCACGATGCCCTTCTGCAAGCCCTGGAAAAGGCTCGGCGCGGCGACGGGCCGACGCTCATCGAAGCGCTCAGCTACAGGCTCGGCGATCATACGACGGCCGACGACGCAACCCGCTATCGC
>JBCNPL010000510.1:0-2829 GCA_039593375.1 Paraburkholderia sp.
GGCCATCGCATTCGTAAGGCGCCGTATCTTCGTCGCGATAGAGCAGGCAGTGAGCGGGCAGCGTCGCCATCAGCGCCTGAACGACTTCACGCTGTCGGTCCGCGCGCATTTTGGCGCGCAGCGGCTCGTTCTCGTCGGCGGCTTGCGGGATCGATGCCGCGCCATTGGCGCCTTGCCGTGAGCCTCCGGCGTCCTCAGTCGGAGCGACTAAGGGAGGAACCTCGTCGGGCGCGGATTCGCTCGAAGCATGCCTCGACGGCGATTCCCGCCGGGTATCGGAGGGCAGCGGGCGTGAGTGAGCATGCGGGCCGTCCATATTGTGTCTCCTCGCGTTCCGGCAATGCGCGTTGCGCTGTTATGCGTCGTAGGAAAAGATTTTGCCCGGGTTCATCAGATTGTGCGGATCGAGTGCATGCTTGACCGCGCGCATGACGTCTATCGCGTCGGCGCCATGCTCATCGAGCAGGAAGCCCATCTTGTGCAGCCCCACGCCGTGCTCTCCCGTGCAGGTGCCGTCCATGCGCAGCGCGCGCTCGACCACGCGTCGGTTCAGGCGCTCGGCTTCCGCGAGTTCGGCCGGCTTCGCGGGATCGATCAGCATGCAGATGTGGAAGTTGCCGTCTCCGACGTGGCCGACGATCGGGCACGGAAGAGGAGAGTCGCGCAGATCTTGCTCGGTTTCGACGACACATTCGGCGAGCCGCGAAATCGGCACACAGACGTCGGTCGACAGCGCGCGGCTGCCGGGCTTCAACTGCAGCATCGCGAAGTAGGCGTTATGCCGCGCGTTCCAAAGCCGGCTGCGCTCCTCGGGGCGCGTCGCCCAGGCGAAACCGCTGCCGGCATGGTCGGCGGCGATTTCCTGCACGCGCTCGGCCTGCTCCGCTACGCTGGCGTCGGTGCCGTGGAACTCGAAGAAGAGCGTCGGCGATTCGGTCAGCGTCATGTTGGAATGGCGGTTGATCGCGCGAATCGCTAAGGCATCGACGAACTCGACGCGCGCGACGGGCACGCCGAGCTGAATCGTCTCGATGACGGTGCGTACCGCATCGCCCATCGTCGGGAACGCGCAGACGGCGGCCGAGACGGCCTCGGGCTGGGGATAGAGCCGCACCGTGATTTCGGTGATGACGCCGAGCGTGCCCTCCGATCCGACGAAAAGCCGCGTGAGATCGTAGCCGGCCGACGACTTGCGCGCGCGCGTGCCGGTCTTGACGATGCGGCCGTCCGCCAGCACGACGGTGAGGCCGAGCACGTTCTCGCGCATCGTGCCGTAGCGCACGGCGTTGGTGCCCGAGGCGCGTGTCGCCGACATGCCGCCAATGCTTGCATCGGCGCCGGGATCGATCGGAAAGAAGAGGCCGGTGTCGCGGAGCGCCTCGTTGAGCGCCTTGCGCGAGACGCCCGCTTCGACGGTGGCCGTCAGGTCCTCGGCGTTGATCGAGAGTATTCGGTTCATTCCCGAGAGGTCGATCGATACGCCGCCCTCGACGGCGAGCAGGTGCCCCTCGAGGGAGGAGCCATTGCCGTACGGGATGATGGGCACCGCGTAGCGTCCGCAGAGTTCCGTGACTGCGCGGACGTCGTCCGTGCTTTGCGCGAAGACGACGGCATCGGGCGGTACCGGGTCGAACGGCGATTCGTCGCGGCCGTGGTGCGCACGCACGGCTTCCGACATCGACACGCGCTCGCCGAAAGCGGCTTTGAGCGCAGCGGCGAGATCGGCCGGGAACGGACGGCGCGGGTTGACGGCGGCGGGCGGCACGGGATGGTTCACGAATGTCTCCTGGCACGCTCGTGCCGACAGCGACGACGGCACGTGGGCGCTTGTTCTGGTTGTGTATCGATCACGCGTGATCGTCGGGTCCGATCGAATGACCGTTTCATTCTACGCCGATCGGCGGAGCGCAAACGCGGAGCGGCGCGCAGTGCCGATGCCTGGCTACTCTCGAGCTGCGACTGGCGTGCGGTTTGCGCGCGAGGCGCTTTTATAATCTCCTCTCGTCCGTTGCGCCGGCGCGCTCGCGCATGGCCGATGGTTATCAGGAAAATACGGCCTCGCCGGCTGGGAAACGAGGAGCAGATCATGGGCCACCGCTTGAGCAAGATCGCAACGCGCACCGGCGACGACGGCACCACGGGCCTCGGCGATGGCAGCCGCGTACCGAAGGACGATGCGCGGATCGCGGCCATCGGCGACGTGGATGAGCTCAACTCGCAGCTCGGTCTCCTGCTGTGCGAACCTCTGCCCGACGACGTGCGCGAGGCGCTGACGCTCGTGCAGCACGATCTTTTCGATCTCGGCGGCGAGCTTTGCATCCCCGGCCATACGATGATCGGCGACGCGCACCTCGGGCGCATCGACGATTGGCTCGCCCATTACAACGCCGATCTGCCGCCGCTCAAGGAATTCATCTTGCCTGGAGGGACGCGCGCGGCCGCGCTCGCCCACGTCTGCCGCACCGTGTGCCGTCGCGCCGAGCGTTCGATCGTCGCACTCGGCAAGACGCAACCGCTCGAGGCGTCGCCGCGTCGGTACGTCAATCGTCTATCCGATCTTCTGTTCGTCCTCGCCCGGGCTTTGAACCGTGCGGGCGGCGGCGCCGACGTCCTATGGCAGCGCGGGCGCAACGCCTCGTAAGCGATCGCCCGACCTGACCGTTTCGGAGCTGAATGATGCGCTGCGACAAATTGTCGTATCGGTATTCCTCGTTAAAGATGTAAATTGTGCGCATCTTTAACGAGGAGCAGCCGAATGAGTTCCCCTCTCACCGCAGACCAGATCGCGCGCGTCAAGGCGACCGCGCCCGTTTTCGCCGAGCATGGCGC
>JBCNPL010000511.1:0-2826 GCA_039593375.1 Paraburkholderia sp.
GGCTTTCGAGGAGGACGAGCACGTCAAATTGATCGACGACGGTTTGCGGGTCTATGCCGCGACCTGGTTGCCGCTGGGAAAAGAAAGGGACGGCTTTGCGCTGGGGGGCGCCGGCTATCTCAACATCGTCTCCGCCGAGGGGCGTCTGCGAAGCGCCAACTTCTTCGGTTCCAGCGCATGTTCGATCGACTATTGCCCGAAAACGGGTGTGCTGGCAGTGGCGGCATACTCAGGCTTTGTGCACCTGTATGACCCCACCCAAGCGGCGGAAGAAGGCAAGGTGATGGGCTATCGCCCGATTCATGAGCGCTTCCGCTGGGTCTTTTGGCGCGATCGCCCTCCGTTCCGCTGGTGAGTCCCGGGTCGACGCGTAGTTTTAGCGCAGTCTTGGCATTCGGCGACTTCTGCCGTCCACGCGGACTGATCATTTTGGCAACCGTCGACTTGCTCAACAATTCCGGAAATACTTCTTCGGCTGGCTGCTGTGCGGACCGATCACTGTACCTTGTCGTCGCGTAATATCTCGCGCATCGCGAGCGGTGACCGTATTGCGTTATCAGTGAGGCTGAACCTCGGGGATGGACTATGGGCGTGTTCGATCGTTGGGTGATGTTTTCGGAGGTGAACGGCACGGTACTGCTGGATGGCAAGCCAGTCGAAGGTGCCGAACTCTTCCAGAAAGCCGAGCGGTCAGCAGATGAGCGAAAAAACCGGACGCAAACAGCGATAACCAACAAAGATGGCGTATTTCGCTTGCCCGCGATCGATCGCCGGATGGGGTTGCGGGCGTGGATCCCGATGCAGCCGGCGGTCCACCAAACCATCGTCATCCGGTATCGCGGTGTCGAATACGAGGGCTGGATGCACGTCAAGCTCAGTTATGAGGCCAACACTGAGCTCGATGGCCGGCCGTTGAACCTTGTTTGTGAATTGACCGGTGAACCGGAAAGGGAAGGGACGCACTACGGAATTTGCCGGCCAGCCTAAGAGGCGTCGGATCGCATGAGAACCACTTCCGATACGGAGGCACGCCGCACCGAAGCGTGCGTCAACGAAGCAACTCGGCCACGCCGAGCACGGCGCCAACGAACGCCGTCGCCCATATCACGGGATACCACCGCGCGTCGCGTTGCAGCTTTGCCGTTTCGGCGCGAAGCTTCGCGCCTTCGTCGACCAGCTTCATCGTTTCGGCCATCATCTTGGCAATGTTCGCCTCGATCATGGCGACATCCAGTTTTCCGTCTTCCATCTTTCGATGTCCCGAGCATTCAGTGTTCGCGCCCTGAATAGGCGGCCGCGAGCATTGTGCATCGGCTTTGCCGCTCGGTTGTCAATCCCCCCGGAAAAATCGGACGCCGCTCCCGTCCGCGAACCGCACAGGGCAGGCAGGAGCGGCTTCCCCCGGACGCTCACGCGTCAAGTCTCATTAGCAGGCTTATCGATCAAGGCAGCTTGCCGATCATCGAGGCCAGTTCGTTCTTCGTGAACGCGCGCAGAGACTGCGTACGCACGTTACCGGCGGAGCCCATTGCGAGCCCGAAAGTGGTGAAACTCTCATCATCGGGAGCGTCGATAACCGCGACGATGTCGTATTGGCCGAGGGTCCAGAAGACTTCCTTCATCTCGCAGCCGTAACTCTTCGCCATTTCCGCCACTTGGCCAGCCCGTTGCGGGCTGTTCTTGATGGTGCGGATACCCTGATCGGTAAACTGCGCAAGCACGATATAAGTCGCCATGACGATTCCCCTTACGATTCGACGTGTCGGGACTTCCGCGCGAGCGCTGCCGCGCGGGTGCACGGCAACCGTCCGCGCGTTCTCTCATTTTAGGCGACGCGAATCGACGATTCGGACAGGATGGCAGGCATGGCTGCCCCGAAACCGTCTGATTCTTTCCGGGCAAAAACGTCCTCGGCTTGCGAAAATCAGGCAGTCCTGAATATCGCAACGGCTGCCGACAGCCGCCGAGCCTGATCCTCGAGCGAATTCGCCGCGGCGGCCGCCTCTTCGACGAGCGCGGCGTTTTGCTGGGTCACTTCGTCCATCTGCGATACGGCCCGGTTCACCTGATCGATCCCCGTGCTTTGCTCGATCGCCGCCGACGCAATTTCGCTCATGATCGAGCTCACGCGCGCGATGGCGCCGACGATTTCGCTCATCGTCGTCCCCGAGCGCTCGACGAGCTGCGCACCCGTCGTTATCCGCCCGGTGGACTCGTCGATCAACGTCTTGATCTCCTTGGCCGCCGCTGCGCTGCGCTGGGCCAGCGAGCGGACCTCGCTCGCGACGACGGCGAAGCCGCGTCCCTGCTCACCCGCGCGCGCCGCTTCGACGGCCGCGTTGAGCGCAAGGATGTTCGTCTGGAACGCGATGCCTTCGATCACGCCGACGATGTCGGCGATCTTGTGCGAATCGCCGACGATCGCCTGCATCGTATCGACGACTTCGCGGTTGAGTTCGCCGCCTTGCGTGGCGAGGCTCGAGGCGCCGTGCGCGAGTTCACTCGCATGCTTCGCGTTGTCGGCCGTCTGCTTCACCGTCGAAGTGAGTTGCTCCATGCTGGCCGCCGTCTCCTGCAACGACGCGGCTTGCTCTTCGGTGCGTTGAGAGAGATCGGCGTTGCCGGCCGCGATCTCGCTCACGCCCGTATCGATCGCCTGCGTGCCTTGGCGCACGACGTCGACCGTGCCGATCAGCGCGTCCTGCATCGTTCCGAGCGCCGTGGCGAGCTTGCCGACTTCGTTGTCGCTTTCCGCCGCGATGCGGCCCGTCAGGTCGCCGCGCGCGATACGGTCGAACTGCTCGATCGTGGCATCGACGGGATGCA
>JBCNPL010000512.1:0-2825 GCA_039593375.1 Paraburkholderia sp.
ATGCCTCCGCCGAATGCGTATCGACGATGAGACGCGTGACTTCGTCGTTTTCGTAGGGGATCACGACCTCGTTCAGGAACGCCGCGAGCGGCACCTGAGCAAGCGCCATCTTCGCCGCCACGCGCTCTTCTTCCGACGCGGCGGCGATGCCGGCGAGCTCGTCCCCCGAACGGCGCGCGCTCGCTTTCGCCAATAGCGTGCCGAGGCCGTCGAAGCAATAGCTGCGTGTGCCGATCGTTTCGCGAAAGTTCATCGTCGTTGGACCCCTTGCTCGCGGCCAGAATGTCACACGCCGTTGCCGCCTACGGTCCGTAGGCTCTTCCATTGTCCCTGCTGGACTTCGAACAGTGTATACGGCGGCTTGATCAAATCGCCATTTCCGTCGAATGCGATCTTACCCGTGACGCCAGTAACGGTCACCTTCGGAAAAGCCGCGACGATCTTCGCGCGATCGAGCGAGTCCGCATCGTGAATCGCCTTCAGCATCGCAAGCGCGGCGTCATAGGCAAACGGTGCGTAAAGCTCGACGTCCTGGTTGAAGCGCGCCTTGTAGCGCTTCGCGAACGCTTGAGCCGCCGGCAGCTTGTCCAACGCGGGGCCCGGCTCGAGGTCCTGCGTGCCCTCTCCGGCCGACCCGGCGATCTGCACGAACGCATTGCTCTTCAGCGCACCGGCGCCGAACAGATGGGCCGGCATGCCAAGCGAGCGCATCTGCTTGACGAGCATCGCGCCTTGTTCGTCGAGCCCGCCAAAAAAGATCATATCGACGTTCTTCTGCTTGAGCGTAGTCAGGATGGCGCGAAAGTCAACGGCCTTGTCGTTGGTGAATTCGCGATCGACGACATTGCCGTTCGCCTCTTTCGCGCCTTTTTCGAACGCATCCGCAAGGCCTTGCCCAAAAGCGGTGCGGTCGTCGATGATGCCGATTCGCTTCGCCTTCAACTGCTGCACCGCGAATTCGCCTGCGATCACTCCGCCGATGCCGTCGTGCCCCATCGTGCGGAACACGTTGGCGAAGCCCTGATGCGTCAACACAGGGTTCGTCGAGCCCGGCGTGATCATCGCGACGTTGGCCTTGTGGTAGACCTCCGATGCGGGAATGCTGCAGCCTGAGTTGTAGTGCCCGATGACGCCGACCACGCCGTCGTCGATCATCTTCTGCGCCACCTGGACGGCGACACGCGGGTCGGCCTGGTCGTCCTGCACGTCGAGCACGAACTTGACAGGCTTGCCGCCGATCGTCGGGTTCTTCGCGTTCTCCTCGTCGATCGCGAGCTGCGCGCCATTTTCCAAATCCTTGCCGACGCGCGCGACCGGCCCGGTGAGCGGTCCCGCGAATCCGATCTTGACGATCTCGGGCTCCGCGCCATAAGACGGCGCATGCGCGCACAGGACCCCAAATGCAAGTGCGACAACCAGGTTTCGGCGTTTCATGATGTCCGTCCTCTATGGTGCAGACTGTTGCGGTGGTTAAAATCGACGCGGGCTATAGGGCTCGAGATCGACGGGGGGCGTGCGGCCGGCGACGAGGTCGGCGACGACGCTTCCGGTCACGCCGCCCAGCGTGACGCCAAGGTGTTGATGTCCGAACGCATAAACGACGCGCGGCGACGCACTGGACGCGCCGACGACCGGCAAACCGTCCGGAAGGCTCGGCCGAAAGCCGAGCCACGTGCTGTCCGGCTGAGGCAGGCCCGGCAACGCTCGCTGCGCGGAAGTCGTGATCAGATTCAGCAGCGCGGCGTTCTTCTTTTGTCCGTATCCAGCAAACTCCACCGTTCCGGCCGCGCGGATGCCGCCGTTCATCGGCACCATGTAGAAGCCGCGCTCGCCCCAGCCGCAGGGTCGTGAAATAAGCGACGAGGTGCCGGGAAAGCGAACGTGATAGCCGCGCTCGGTGTCGAGCGGCACGCGATCGCCGCATTGGCGGGCGAGGCGGCCAGACCATGCGCCGGCGCAGACGATCACATGCTCGGCGCGCTGCGCGCGGCCGGTCTCATCCACCATGCGCACGCCGGCGCTGTACGGCTCGAGGCTACCGATGGCTACACGCTCGTGTTGCAAGCCTTCGTCGATCAACGACGCGTGGAGCGCGCGCAGGAAACCGCGTGGATCGCTCAGGAACCAGCTGTCGCTGAACAAGGTGCCATGTGCGAAGATCGGCGCGAGATTGGGCTCCATCTGGCGGACGCCGTCGCGCTCGAAGTGCTCGAAACGCACGCCGAGCGAGCGGCGCAGTGCAAGCGACGATTGCGCCGCCTCGAACGACTTTGCGTCCGAATACAAGTACAGGCACTCCCGCCGTCGAACGAAGTTCGACAACGCTTCGCTGGCGAGCATCTCGCGATAGCCGTCGAACGCGCGCGAAAGCATGCTGGCCAGCGCCGTAGCGCTCTGCTCGTAGCGTTTCGGCATGGCGGCCAGCAGAAAGCGCACGAGCCAGGGCGCGAGTTGCGGCAGGTATCCCCAGCGGATCCGGAAGGGGCTCGTTGCCGAGAACAAGAGATGCGGCAGATTGCGGAACACGTCCGGATTGTTCACCGGGATGCACGCGTAGCTCGCGAACGTTCCGGCGTTGCCGTACGACGTGGCTTCGCCGGGGCCGAGTGCATCGAAAAGCCTCACGCGATGTCCGTCGCGCATGAGCCAGTACGCACTCGACAGCCCGACGAAACCGGCACCGAGGACAGCGACTTCTGCCATCACTTTCTCCAGTCCACGGCCGGTCCGGGGAATGCCTGGCTGGCGGTCTGCTGGTCTATCACGAACGTGTCCTCATGGAATATAGTCTCCGACCGTGCAGCCGGGGCGGCGCCGTACAAACT
>JBCNPL010000513.1:0-2824 GCA_039593375.1 Paraburkholderia sp.
TTCTCGTATCGGGTTCAGTGGGGCGCGGCTTCGTGCTCGAGCGCGCTCATGTCCTGTCTTGCGTCGGCTTTTTCGCGGTGCGTTTGCCGCTGCCTCCTCGCTTCGCACCGGCGGGCGCATCGATGCCGTTCTCGCTCAGCAGCTTATAGAGCAACTCGCCGGTGCCGAGCAGATGTTCGGTAATTAGCTTCTGGGCCGTGGCGACGTCGCGCCGACGAACGGCCCGCATCAACGCGGCATGTTCGCGGTCCGACACCACCTTGTGCTCCGGCAAGCCGAACTTGACGCGCAGGTACCGCTCGCCGCGCCGATGCAGCGTTTCGATCAGCTCCATCAACTGCGGCCGCTTCGCGGGCGCGTAGAGACTCATATGAAACGCCTCGTTGCGCGAGACGTAAAGAGCGGGATCGGATTCCAGGCGGGCGGCCTCGCAGAGGTCTTGGGCCTCGCGCAGCGTCGCTTCGTCATGAGCGGGAATCGCGCAGGCGATGGCGAGGCTCTCGAGCGCGGCGCGGATCTCGTAGATTTCACGCGCCTCATCGGCCAAGAGGGGCGCGACGGTCGCGCCCTTGTTCATCTCCACCTTGGCCCAACCCTCGCTTTCGAGCTGCCGCAACGCTTCCCGCACAGGGATGGCGCTCACCGCGAAGTGGCGTGCAACTGCGTCCTGCCTCAACGGCGCACCCGGAGCCAGCGTGCCGTTGACGATCGCCTCGCGCAGCGCGTCGGCCACCATCTTCGAAGCGCTCACGCGAGGCGGCGCCGTTACGGCCGCGAGCGGCCGGCTCCCGGCACCGTTCGAAGGCACGTCTAAGGGAAAACGATTCGTTGCGTCAGTCATGATGCTCGATATTATATACAAAATATTCGATCAGAAATCGGGCAAACCCTGGTTGTGACCCAGGTCGAAGCTCGAGCCGGGCGAGGCGCGGCACCCTTGCGCGCCCGATCGATCGTGGGAGCTGGGGGCCGTGTCCAACCGTATCTCAGGAGGAGTCAGATGAGTTCTAGTACAGAAAACGCGCAAGAGGCGCAGCATGCCCTGGGCGCAGAGGCGGCACGACGCCGAACGCCGCTCAATCGGTCGCAGATCGCGGGCTTTTGGGGCGCTTGGGCCGGATGGACGCTCGACGGGATGGATTCGTTCATCTATGCGCTGGTCCTGACGCCCGCATTGACGGAGTTGCTGCCGCGCTCGGGCTACGCGGCGACGCCCGCGAACATCGGCTTGGCCGGTTCGATCCTCTTCGCGCTGTTTCTCGTCGGCTGGGGGCTGTCTTTCATCTGGGGGCCGCTTGCCGATCGGTTCGGCCGGACCAAGGTGCTCGCCGGCACGATCTTCACGTTCGCGATTTTCACGGGGCTCGCGGCGACGGCGAGCAACGTCTGGGAGCTCGGCTTCTATCGATTTATCGCGGGAGTCGGCATCGGCGGCGAGTGGGCGCTCGCGGGCACCTACGTGGCCGAGGCCTGGCCCGAGGACCGCCGCAAGATGGGCGCGGGCTACCTGCAGACGGGCTACTACGCGGGCTTCTTTCTGGCGGCGGCGCTCAATTACACCGTCGGCGTTCATTTCGGCTGGCGCGCGATGTTCTTGACCGGCGCCGTTCCCGTCGTCGTGGCCATTCTCGTTTTGCTGCGCGTGAAGGAGCCAGAGAAATGGCAAAAGGCCGAGGCGAAGGTCGTACGCGCGGGCCCGCTCAGCGAGATCCTCGGCCCGCGCTATCGCCGCCGCACCTGGGTCGCATGCGCATTGTTGACGATCGCGATCGTCGGCCTGTGGGCCGGAGCGGTCTACGAGCCCTCCGCTGTCATTCAGCTTTCGTTGAAGGCGGGCATGGACAAGAGCGCCGCGATCAAGACGGCATCGCTCGCAACGGGCCTGCTTTCGATCGGCACGATCCTCGGTTGCCTCGCGCTGCCGCCGATGGCGGAACGGATAGGGCGCAGGAAGACGCTGGCGTTTTATTTCGCCGGGATGGCCGTCTCGATCACGGGAAGCTTCGGCTGGGCGTTCTATCAGCCCAACGGGCTCGCGTTTTTCATCGCCTGGCTCTTCGTGCTCGGTTTCTTCGGCGGCAACTTCGCGCTCTTCAGTCTTTGGTTGCCTGAGCAGTTCGAGACGCGCGTGCGCGCGACGGCGTTTGCTTTTTGCACGTCGTTCGGCCGCTTCGTCGGGGCCGGCGTCAACTTCTTGCTCGGCGCGGCAGTCCTGCAAATGCATACGCTCGGTCTGCCGGTCGCATTGACCGCCATCGCTTTCGTGATCGGCCTGTTCATCGTGCCGCTCGCGCCCGAGACGCGTGGCGACGTGCTGCCGCAATAGCGTACCGAACGGCATCAGCTCGCGGGGTTTTCCTGGTCGGGCGGCGGTTTCGTGCCGCTCGGCGCGCCGATCACGCTCATCTGAAAGATCGGCGTGTCGGCCAGGGATTGCAGCGAGGGATCCTCCGGAATCGCCAGCAACAGCGGGAAGATCACCGAGCCGCCGATGATCGAACGGCGGCTGTTGTCCGCGGGCCGCAATCCCCAGATGTCCTGGTAGACGAGCGGTACCGCGTGGCCGTCCCGCTCGGTCGTACCCAGATAGAGCATGACGTGCCCGCCGATATAGATGATCGTGCGCATCGGCTCGCCGTGCCGCATGAGGTAATCCAGACGTTCGGCGGGCTTCGCATCGGAGAGATCGGTGAAGCTCCCCGCGCTCATCTGGGTCGACGAGTGCCGTGGCAGCCAAACGCCGAACGCGGCAAAGATGCTTTGCAGTTCCGACGAGCAATCGTTGTAGAAACCCGTGTTGCCCCATCCGTACGGCCTGCCGATC
>JBCNPL010000514.1:0-2822 GCA_039593375.1 Paraburkholderia sp.
GTATCATCTTCGCCGCCGGTAAAGAGAGTGTTTACCGGCCGGCGATTGCTGTTCCCCCATCCGCGAACCAATATCTAACCAATGAAAGGCTCGACGTGGCGAGCCACTCGAATTGGACGATAGGTGATGCAGATGGAAAACGCTTTGGTACGCGCGCGCAACGCTCCGATCCTGGAGTCGATTGCCGGTGCGTTGATGCTTGCCGTCGGAATGGGATTCGGCCGCTTCTCGTTCACGGGCATGTATCCGTTGATGGTCAAGGAAGCGGCCATTACCGTGTCCGGCGGCTCGCTCGCGGCGTCCGCGAACTATGCCGGCTATCTGCTCGGTGCGCTCGCTGTCAGCCGGATCGACCATCGACATGCAGTACGCCTCTGCCAATTCGCGACGATCGGCACGATTGTTTGCCTCGCCGCCCTCGCGCTCCATCCCTCGCTCACGCTGATCATCGGCGCGCGGTTCATTGCCGGCGCGATGAGCGCCGTCGCGCTAGTTGCCGCATCGGTTTGGCTCTTTCATGTCATCGGACATCATCACGGCGCGCCGATCCTCTATTCGGGCGTAGGCATGGGGATCGCCATCTCGGGCGAACTGATCGCGTTCGGCAATGACAGAGGTGTCGGCGGCTCGGCGCTCTGGCTCCTTCTCGCCGCCGCATCGGCGATTCTATCGGCGATTGCGTGGCCGACGGTCGCGCGGAGCGGTCCTTCGGACTCCGAACGGCTCGACGGCGAAGGGGGCTCGTCGATCGCGAAGCACGCGAGAATCGGCCCGTGGGCCCTCATCGCCATCTATGGTCTGGCCGGGCTCGGCTACATCGTCACGGCCACCTATCTGCCACTACTCGTCAGGAACGCGCTACCCCAGGTCAATCCGGTTCACATCTGGGCAGCGTTCGGCCTGGCCGCCGTGCCGTCGTGCTTCCTCTGGCACTGGCTCCATCATCGCTGGGGCAGCCGCACCGCGATGGCCGCCAACCTGGCCGTGCAGGCCGTCGGCGTGATCCTGCCTGTCGTCGCGCATTCGGCGCTCGCGTTTCTCGGCAGCGCCGTGCTCGTCGGCGGCACGTTCGTCGGCACCGTGACCGTCGTCATGCCGGCCGCAAAGCGTGTGGCTCATGCGGTGAAGTTCAATCTCATGGCCACGCTCACGGCCGCGTACGGCCTCGGGCAGATCGTCGGCCCGCTATTGTCGGATCGACTCGCGGCGCACACGCACTCGTTCGATCAGCCCCTTGTCGTCGCGGCCATGGCGCTCGTGGTCGCCGCGGCGTTCTCGTGGGGACGGGGCCGCACGTGAGCGGGCGCGCTCGGTTCTGCCGCGCCGAGCGCATCGGCACTCCACGCGCGAAGGAACTCGATCCATGTTTTGATTTTTGCATCGACGTATTGGCGCGACGCATAGACGGCATAGATATTGAGCGTCTGCAAATGGTAGTCCGGCAGGACCCTGACAAGCGATCCGCTTCGAAGGAACGCACGCGCCACGAACGTCGGCAAAGCGCCGATCCCCATCCCTTCATTCAGCGCAACCGCCATCGCATCGGGGACGTTGACCCTGAATCGATGCTCGTGCAAACGAAAGATGCGTTCGCCTTCCGGTCCGATGAGCCTCCAGCTATCGGCGGGGAAAACCGACGATAATGCGACCTGCAAACAGGTGTGCCGCGCAAGGTCGTCGACGGTCGTCGGCGTGCCGCGCGCCGCAAGGTAAAGCGGCGCGGCGCAGAGGATGCCGTGCGCCGCACCGAGCGCATGAGAGATGTAGTTCGAATCGGGCAGCGTATCGAGCGATACTCGAAGCGCAACGTCATACCCTTCTTCGAGCAAGTCAGGCACGTTCTGCGACAACGTGAGATCGACGGTCACTTGGGGATAGCGCTGCTGGTAGGCGGCGATGGCAGGCACGACGAAGTTCTGCCCGATGCTCGACATCGCATGCAGTCTTAGCGTGCCGGATGGCTTCGCGTGCGCCTCCGATGCCTCCGCTTCGGCTTCGGCGATCGAGGCCAGGATGTCGCGGCAGCGATTCAAGTAGCGCTCGCCCGCCTCAGTCAGCGCGATACGGCGTGTCGTGCGGTTCAAGAGCCGCGTGCGAAGGCGCGATTCGAGTTCCGAAATCGTTCGTGAGACGTATCCTGTCGTCGCGTCGAGTTCAAGCGCGGCCGCCGTGAAACTGCCCGATTCGGCCACCGCGATGAAAATCTTCATGCTGCGGACCACGTCCATGATCGTCATGCCTCCGTCAAGGCTTCGCTCGCTTGGCACGGACTCTCCGTAGCGAGCGACATCGCACTACCATGTTCTCGGGACGCATCCGTGCGAAAGAACTCCACGCAGTGATCGACGAACGTCCTGAAGCGCGCGGGCAGCAACTCCCGGTGCGAATAGAACAGGCATATTTCGGCCGTACCATCCGCGGTCTTACATCCGGGCAGCACATGAACGAGCCGCCCCAGCGCAATGTCTTCGTGAACCAGCGCCTCGGGCAGCAACGCGATGCCTGTCCCCGCCACGGCGGCGGCTCGCATGACTACCTCGTCGCCGTCGATCGAGCATTTCGGCTGCACGATCACGGGCCGGTCTTGCTCCAGCAACTCGATCGACTGCGTGCGCTGCTGCCGCAGCTCTGGATCGAGCAGCAGCCAGTGACGTGAAAGGTCCGACACGCGGCGAGGTGTGCCGTGCTCGCCCAGATAGCGCGGCGCCGCGACGAGAATGTGGGCCGACTTCAACAACGTTCGGCTGATAACGGCCGATTGCTCGACGAGATGCGGCGGAAGAATGGCAATATCGCAACTCCCGTCGTAGAGATTGACCGCC
>JBCNPL010000515.1:0-2821 GCA_039593375.1 Paraburkholderia sp.
GTCGAGGAAACGCTGCGCGCGGTGGCCGCCCGGCATCGGGCCGGAATCGGGCAGACATCATGGGGGCCGACGGGTTTTGCGTTCCTGCCGGATCCGCACGAAGCAGAAGCGGCATTGCTCACCGCGCGCAACGCGGCGAACGGTAGACGCCATATCGAATGCACGCTCGTCACCGGCCGCAATCGCGGTGCCGTCGTTCGCATTGCCGGCATGCACGAGGCGCGTATCGGGGCCGCCTGAGCGAAGCGGCGACGCGCCGCGGTGCCGCCGCCGCGAACCCGCCGCTAATCGATTACCACCGAGACCCAAGACAGAAAGACGAGTACTCCGCCATGTCAGATGCCACTGAAAGGCCTTATATCCTCCACATGCTCACGGCCACGCCGCAGATGAGTCCATTCGACGTCAACATGGCGGCCGACGCCGGCTACCAGGTCATCGTCCCCTACTGCGGCGTCGACGCCGGCATGGTCACCAACCTGACGCAGGACGCCATCTTCTCGCGGGGGCCGAAAGGTGTCTCGCGCACGGGCATCTTCATCGGCGGCCGCGACGTCATGCTTGCCGCCGATATGCTCGAGATCGCGCGCAAATCAATGGTGCCACCGTTCGAAGTCTCGGTGTTCGCCGATCCGAGCGGCTCCTACACAACGGCCGCCGCGCTCGTCGCGCTCGTGGAGCGGCATCTGAAGCGCGCGCACGAGATGGAGCTCGGCGGCAAGCGCGTGCTGATACTAGGCGGCACAGGCGCCGTAGGCCGGGTGGCGGCGGCGATGGCGGCATCGCTCGGCGCCGACGTGACGATCGCGAGTCACGCTTCTCTCTCGCGGGCGCGGCAGGTCAGCGAGGAAATCAACGAACGCTTCGGCATCGCGACGACAGCGGTCGGCGCCGCCTCGCCCGAGGCATTGCGCGACGCGCTCGCCGACACGGAGATCCTGCTCGCGACGGCCACGGCCGGCGTGCAAGTGGCGAGCGCGGACGATCTGGCGCATGCTCGGCGCCTGCTCGTTGCCGCCGATGTCAACGCCGTGCCGCCGGAGGGCATCGCCGGCGTCAATGTGATGAACGACGGCAAGCCGATTGGTCCGAACGGCGATGCGAGCCCGATCGGCATCGGCGCGTTGGCGATCGGCAACGTCAAGTATCAGGTCGAGCATCGTCTCTTCGTGCAGATGCGGACGAGCAAGAAGCCGGTCTATCTCGGCTTTCCGCAAGCGTTCGACGAAGCGCGCGCCGTCGCCGCGGGGCTCGGCTGACCCTTATGCCCGGTCACGCGCGCGTTTCACAGGCATCGATGCAGATGGTCTCGCTAGCCCCTTCCCGTGCGGCGCCGATCGTCGCCGTCGCGGCGCTGTCCGCCCGCATGCTCGCCGAGTCCGCGCGGCGGGCCGGCCTGCGCGCGGCCGCGCTCGATCTCTTCGGCGATCGCGATACGCGCGCCGCTTCTTCGCTCTGGTTCGACGTCGGCGGCGAGACACTCTCGATCGATCGCGAGCGGTTGGTCATGGCGCTGCGGCGCATCGCTCGGCTGCCGCGCGTCGCAGGGTGGATCGCCGGCAGCGGGACCGAGCCGCTCGTCGCCGAATTGAGCGAAATGCGCGGCCTTCCCCCGCTGATCGGCAACGACCCGCGCGCGGCCGCGGCGGTGCGCGATCCGTCGCGCTTCTTCTCGATGCTCGATACGCTCGGCATTGCCCATCCGCCCGTCTCGACGACGCGGCCGACCGAGCCCGGGTGGCTCTTCAAAGAGGCCGACGGCTGCGGCGGCACGCACGTGGTGCCGGCCGCGAACGCGCCGCGGTGGGACGATGCGGGCGCGCACCGCGGCTATTTCCAGCGCCAGGCAAAGGGGCGGCCGTTTTCGGCGTTGTTCGTGGCAGCCCGGGGCCGCGCGCAGGTGCTCGGCTTCGCGGAGCAGCTGACTTCGGCGATCGGCGATTCGCCCTTCGTCCATACCGGCTCCGTCGGCCCCGTCGAATTACCCGAAACGCTCGCGCGCCGACTGCGCGAAGCCATCGCCACCGTGACCGCGCATGCCGGCCTCACGGGCCTCAACAGCTGCGACTTCCTGCTCGACGGCGACGACTTCGCGCTGCTCGAAATCAACGCACGCCCTTCGTCGACGATGGCGCTCTACGAGGCCGCCTGGCGCGAACACTGGCCGTTCGGCCTCGTCGCCGCCCATCTCGACGCATGCCTGCGTGGCCGGCTGCCGAACGCGCCCCGCGGCCCGGCCGCGCGCTGCGAGGGCCAGCAGGTCCTGTTCGCGCCGCGCGCGCTCACCTGCTCGAGCGCGCTCAGCGACGCCTGCATGGCCAACCCGGCCTGCCGCGACGTGCCGATGCCGGGCACGCGTATCGAAGCCGGCCAGCCGCTCGTCACAGTGGTTGCCAACGCGCCTTCGCGCGACGCGGTCAAACAGGCGCTCCACCACGAGCGCGAGCGTATGCTCGAACGAATCGACACTTTTGAAGAGCCCGATCATGTCCTCCTCGTCAAGCACGGCTAATGGCCACGACGGCCTCGCAACGCTCAGTGTCAACGCGTTGAGCGAGCCCCTCGTCGCGAGCCTCCTCGAACAAGCCGGGCGCCTGCGTGTCTCACCGACTCGCACCGAAGGAGGCACGGTCTTGGTCGACGCCGGCGTCGGCGCGGCGGGCGGCATCGAGGCCGGTGTGCTGATCGCGCGCATCTGCATGGGCGGGCTCGGCCACGTCGCCGTCCGCTCGAGTTTCGCGAGCGCGCCGATCTGGCCGACGATGGTGGACGTACGGACCTCGTGGCCTGTTCTGTCATGCCTTGCGAGTCAATACGCGGG
>JBCNPL010000516.1:0-2817 GCA_039593375.1 Paraburkholderia sp.
CGGAGATTATGCGTTGTACTTGTGGCGTATTTCAGCCGATCATGCGGATTGACAATCTCGAAATGCGGGATTAGCATGACTTCCCATCGATCGCGGCGCAGGTGTGCCGCATTGCCCCTCCACCAGGACAAGCCGATTGGAAACTACTTATTCCCCCGCCCCGGAAACGAGGGTCGCCAATGCCGCAACGAGTGGCGCCGAACGTCTGCTTCTTGCGGCGCGCGCCGCTGGCGCCGAGGTTTGCTTCGCCAATCCCGGTACGACGGAGATGCCGCTCGTCGCCGCACTGGATGCCGTACCAGGAATCCGGGCCGTGCTGGGTTTATTCGAGGGCGTGTGCACCGGGGCTGCCGACGGGTATGGGCGGATGACGGGCAAGCCGGCGCTCACGCTGCTGCATCTCGGCCCAGGGTTCGCGAACGGCATCGCCAACTTGCACAATGCGAGGCGTGCACGCACACCGATCGTCAACATCATTGGCGATCACGCCAGCTGGCATCTGCAATACGATGCGCCGTTGACCTCCGACATTCATTCGCTGGCGCGCCCGGTGAGCGGCATGGTCAGAACGATCGAATCCCCGGCGGACATCGAGGGCGATACGGTCGAGGCATTTCAAGCCGCGTTGAAGGCGCCCGGCTCCATTTCGACGCTCGTGTTTCCCGTCGATCATCAACAACATCCCGCCCCGCCGAGCGCCAGTGCGCCCGCGTCGATTTCCTCCCCGCGCGGATTCGACGAATCGCGCGTCGAGGCCGTCGCGCAAAGGCTGCGGGCAGGCGAGCGCGTTGTGTTCCTGCTGGGCGGCGGCGCGCTGTCCGAGCGCGCGCAGCGTGCCGCCAGTCGAATCGGCGAGAACGCCGCCGTGCGCTTCTTCAGCGAGACCTTTCCTGCTCGCACGGAGCGTGGCGGCGGGCTTCCGGATATCGATCGTTTGCCGTATTTCCCCGAGAAGGCGATCGAGCAACTGCAGGCTGCCGACGCGGTGGTGTTGGTGGAGACGATCGCGCCCGTGGCGTACTTCGGCTATGAGGGGTTGCCCAGCATGCTCGTCGATGAGCGACGATTGACTACGCTCGCCGATGTGACGGAGTGCGGTGAGGGTGCGCTGGAACGCTTAGCGCAAGTCGTCGGATCGAGCGGCCGCGAAACTGCCGTGCCGCCGTCGCGCTATGCGATCCCCGACTGCGCGCTCGATCCAACGCTCGTCGGCAAGGTGCTCTCGAACGCGCTGCCCGATAAAGCGATCGTTTCGGTGGAGGGTGGGACATGCGGCTATCCGTTCGTCACCGCATCGGCTTCTGCCGCGCGCCACACGATTCTCACCAACACGGGAGGCGCGATCGGACAAGGGCTGCCCGTTGCGCTGGGTGCCGCCATCGCGTGTCCGCAGCGCCGCGTGTTCGCTCTGCAATCGGACGGCAGCGCGCAGTACACGATCCAGTCGCTGTGGACGATGGCGCGCGAGCGTTTGCCCATCGTCATGCTGATCACGTCCAATCGCCGCTACGGCATATTGCAGACGGAGTTGCGCCGGGCCGGCAGTGTGGCGTTCGGCCCTCAGGCCCGTGCGCTGACGGAGCTCGACGATCCCGCATTCGACTGGCCCTCGCTTGCGGCGGGATACGGGGTGCCCGCCGTTCGCGCCTCGACCACGCGAGAGCTCGAAGCCGCGCTTGGCGACGCGCTTGTTCACACGAGCGGCCCCTTTCTGATCGAAATGGTGCTTGCCTGAGCACCACCTACCGGATTTAGACACATGTCCACCGACGTTAGTAGTTGGCGCGATCTCATCGGCGAAGCGGCGCGTCGTTTTGCCACGCGCCCGCATCGGCTGTTCATCAACGGCGCTTGGCGCGACGCAGCCGAGGGTGCGTCGTTCGAGACATTCGATCCCGCGAGCGGGACCGTTATCACCAGCGTGGCCGATGCGGGCCATGCCGATGTGGATGCGGCCGTGCGCGCCGCACGCGCGGCGCTCGAATCGAACGCCTGGCGAAAGATGACGCCGATCGATCGAGGGCGCTTGCTGAACCGCCTCGCCGATTTGATCGAGGCCAACGCGCAGGAATTGGCCGAGCTCGAATCGCTCGACAACGGCAAGCCGCTAACGGCCGCGCTAAACGGCGACGTTGCGGGCACCGCGAAAATGTTTCGCTACTTCGCGGGTTGGCCTAGCAAGGTCGAAGGCGCGACGATTCCCGTATCGCCGAGCGGAGGGCGGACTTTCTTGAACTACACGCGCAGCGAACCCGTGGGCGTGTGCGGGCTGATCGTTCCGTGGAATTTCCCCCTTTCGATGGCCGCCTGGAAGCTGGCACCCGCGCTGGCGGCCGGCTGCGGCTGCATCTTGAAGCCCGCCGAGCAGACGCCGCTCACCGCGTTGCGATTGGCCGAATTGATCGACGAAGCTGGCTTTCCGGCCGGCATCGTGAATGTCCTGACAGGACGAGGTGCGACCGCGGGCGCTGCGCTCGTCGCCCACCCCGGCGTGGACAAGATCGCGTTCACGGGCTCGACGCAGGTCGGCAAAAGCATTGCGCGGCAATGTGCGGATTCGCTCAAACGCGTCACGCTCGAACTGGGCGGGAAATCGCCCAACATCATCTTGCCGGATGCCGATCCCGCCGAAGTGGCGGAAGCCGCGGCTACCGCGATCTTCTACAACCAAGGTCAGGTCTGCACAGCGGGCTCCCGGCTCTATATCCATCGAAAGCACTTCGATCGCGTCGTGGCCGATGTCGCATCGAAGGCCCAATCGATTCGGATCGGGCCAGGGCTGGTAGCCGGTACGCAGATGGGGCCGCTCGTCTCGTC
>JBCNPL010000517.1:0-2813 GCA_039593375.1 Paraburkholderia sp.
GCTGATCGCAATACTGCGCGGGGTGACGCCGGCCGAGGTGGTTGCGCACGGGCAGGCGCTTTACGACGCCGGTTTTCGCCTGATCGAAGTGCCGCTCAACTCGCCGCAGCCGTTCGCGAGCATCGCGGCGCTGCGCGGCGCCTTGCCCGACGAAGTGATCGTCGGCGCCGGCACGGTGCTGCGGCCTCGGTTCGTCGACGATGTCGCGGCGGCGGGCGGCGAGCTCATCGTCATGCCTCATGCAGATGCCGCCGTCATTCGCGCCGCGAAGGCGCGCGGCCTCGCCTGCACGCCCGGCGTGGCGACGCCGACGGAGGCGTTTGCCGCCCTCGTTGCCGGCGCGGACGCGCTCAAGATGTTTCCGGCCGAGCAGCTCGGCACGCACGTCGTGAAAGCGTGGCGCGCGGTAACGCCGAAGCGCGTGCCGCTCGTGCCCGTCGGCGGGATCACGCCTGACAACATGGCGCCGTTCCTCGCCGCCGGCGCCGATGGCTTCGGCCTTGGCTCGGCGCTTTATCGGCCGGGGCAGGGCGCCGACCTGACCTCGAAGAACGCGCGCGCGTTCATCGACGGATTGCGCGCGGCGCGCGGGGAGCGGACGTAATGGGGAGGCTGGCTGGCAAGGCCGCGTTGATTACGGGTGCCGGACGTGGCATCGGGGCCGCGATCGCACATGCATTCGCCCGCGAAGGGGCGGCTGTCGTGCTGGCCGAGCTCGATGCGGACACGGCGCGCGAGACGGTCGCCGCCATCGAGCGCGCGACGTCCGGCGCGCGAGCGCTCGCGGTTCCAACCGACGTGACCGAGGCGGCTTCCGTGCGCGAAGCCGTCGCCGCCGCGGAACGCGCGTTCGGCCCGCTCGACGTGCTCGTCAACAATGCCGGCATCAACGTCTTCCGCGATCCGCTGACGATGACCGACGAGGACTGGCGGCGTTGTTTCGCCGTCGATCTGGACGGCGTCTGGAACGGGTGCCGGGCTGTCTTGCCGGGCATGGTGGAGCGCGGGCGCGGCAGTATCGTGAACATCGCCTCGACGCATTCGTTCAAGATCATTCCGGGCTGCTTCCCTTACCCCGTCGCGAAGCACGGCGTGATTGGCCTCACGCGCGCGCTCGGGATCGAATATGCGGCGCGGCAGGTGCGCGTCAATGCGATCGCGCCTGGCTACATCGAAACGCAACTGACGCGCGATTGGTGGAATGCGCAGCCCGATGCGCAGGCGGCGCGCCGCGCGACGCTCGATCTGCAGCCGATGAAGCGGATCGGGCAGCCCGAGGAAGTGGCGATGACGGCGGTGTTCCTCGCATCCGACGAGGCGCCTTTCATCAACGCAAGCTGCATCACCGTCGACGGAGGGCGCTCGGCGCTGTATCACGACTGATATGCGAGCGCCGTGGACGATCGAGAGGAACGATCGAGGCAATCGAACGAAACAACGAGCAGGACGACAAGAGTCTCAATTCGGATGACGCACTGGCCGCGTGAGTCATCCGATACAAACAAGATGCGGCCCACACCTTCAATTAGCAGGAGACATGCACATGAAGCGCAGAATGATCCTCACGCTGGCAGCGGTTGCGGCGGGTACGATGCTCGCGGGCGCACCGGCCGCGCAGGCGGCGGACCAGGTCAAGATCGGCTTCCTCGTCAAGCAGCCGGAAGAGCCGTGGTTCCAGGACGAGTGGAAGTTCGCCGAGCAGGCCGCCAAGAAGGACGGGTTCACGCTCGTCAAGATCGGCGCCCCCTCGGGCGAGAAAGTGATGAGCGCGATCGACAACCTGGCCGCCCAAAAGGCGCAGGGCTTCATCATCTGTACGCCGGACGTGAAGCTCGGGCCCGGCATCGTCGCCAAGGCGAAGGCCGACAAGCTGAAGATGATGACCGTGGACGATCGTCTCGTCGACGGTTCGGGCAAGCCGATCGAATCGGTGCCGCACATGGGCATCTCGGCGTACAACATCGGCCAGCAGGTCGGCGACGCGATCGCCGCCGAGATCAAGAAGCGCGGCTGGGATATGAAGGACGTCGGCGCGATCGACGTGACCTATGAAGAGCTGCCGACAGCCCACGACCGTACCACGGGCGCCACCGACGCGCTTCTGAAGGCTGGCTTCCCGGCGGCGAACATCATCAAGGCGCCGCAAGCGAAGACCGATACGGAGAACGCGTTCAACGCGGCCAACATCGCGCTCACGAAGAACCCGCAATTCAAGCACTGGGTTGCTTACGCTCTGAACGACGAGGGCGTGCTCGGCGCCGTGCGTGCGGCGGAAGGCCGTGGGTTCAAGGCCGACAACATGATCGGCGTCGGCATCGGTGGCTCGGACTCGGCTCTGAACGAGTTCAAGAAGCCGAATCCGACGGGCTTCTTCGGCACGGTCATCATCAGCCCGAAGCGTCACGGCGAAGAGACGTCCGACCTGATGTACGCATGGATTACGCAAGGCAAGGAGCCGCCGAAGCTGACGCTGACGACGGGCATGCTCGCCACGCGTGACAACGTCAACGAAGTGCGCGAGAAGATGGGTCTCGCTTCGAAGTAACAGGCGCGGCCGAACCGGGCCGGCCGCGAGCGCGCCTCGGCGATCGAAAGAGGCGCGCTCGCGCTACCGGCGCGGACGTTTCATTCAGTGCAAGGTGAAGCAACATGTCAGCAACGCTGCGTTTTGACAACATCGGCAAGGTCTTTCCGGGCGTGCGCGCGCTCGACGGTGTTTCGTTCGACGTGAACGCCGGCGAAGTGCACGGCCTCATGGGCGAGAACGGCGCGGGCAAGTCGACGCTGCTCAAGGTGCTCGGCGGCGAGTACCA
>JBCNPL010000518.1:0-2812 GCA_039593375.1 Paraburkholderia sp.
AGCACGCGATATGCGCGGGCCCGTCCAGAGAAAGCTAGGGAAAGCTAGCGAATGCTCAAATATCGAGTGGTGCGAGGAGCGGGACTCGAACCCGCACACCATTGCTGGCGTCAGGACCTAAACCTGGTGCGTCTACCAATTTCGCCATCCTCGCAGCCGGAACGGCGCGCAGCGCGTTCCGATATCCGGCACGCTCTCGTCCATTCCGGGCCGCGCACGTGGCGCGTACCGCTCCCGAAAGCGTAAGCGCGAGATTGTAACCGATTCGCAGATCGATGTCTTCTTCGATGCGGGTCACGCTCGCACGCGAACGCAGCGCGCACGATCGGCGCTGCTTCGTTCTCCCGAGAGCGTAGCTCAGGCAACGAACACGCGAGGCGTCCCTTCCGTCATCGCCCCGATGACCCTCGCATCGCCGAAGCCATCGGCGCGGAAGCGCTCGAGCACGTCGTCGACGCTCCGCTCCGAGCACGAGACGAGCAATCCGCCCGACGTCTGCGGATCAGTCAGCAACGCCTGCGCGATCGGCGGCAATTGCGGCGAGAGCGTCACTTCGTGTCCGTAGCCCGCCCAGTTGCGGCCCGACGCGCCCGTGACGAATCCCGCCTGCGCGAGTTCGGGCACCGACTCGAGCCACGGTAGCGTCGCGTAATCGATGCGTGCGGCCAAGCCGGCGCCGCGGCAAAGCTCCAGCAAATGGCCGAGCAGACCGAAACCCGTCACGTCCGTCATCGCGTGCACGCCATCGAGCGCCCCGAGCGCCGTGCCGGGCCGGTTCAGCTTCGTCGTGGCGCCGATCATCGCCGCATAGCCGGCCGCCTCGAGTCGCTCCTTCTTCAGCGCGGCGGACAGGATGCCGACCCCAAGCGGCTTGCCGAGCACGAGCAGATCGCCGGCACGCGCACCGGCGTTGCTGGCGATACGCCGCGGATCGACGACCCCGATCGCCGCGAGACCGTATATCGGCTCGACCGAATCGATCGAGTGACCGCCGGCCACCGGAATTCCCGCATCGGCGCAGACGGACTCTCCCCCTTCGAGGATGCGGGCGATCGTCTCGTGCGGCAGCACGTTGATCGGCATGCCGACGAGCGCGAGCGCAAAGAGCGGCTTGCCTCCCATCGCGTAAATGTCGGAGAGCGCGTTGGTTGCGGCGATACGCCCGAAGTCGTAGGGATCGTCCACGATCGGCATGAAGAAGTCGGTCGTGGCGACGATTGCCTGCTCGTCGTTGAGACGGTACACGGCCGCATCGTCGGCTGTTTCCGACCCGACGAGCAGATCAGGAAACTTCGGCATCGGCGTCGCGCGCCTGAGCAATTCGGCGAGAACGCTCGGCGAGATCTTGCACCCGCAACCGCCGCCGTGCGACAGCTCGGTCAGGCGCGGCACCGGAGAGGAACCGAGAGTTGACGCGTTCATGAGGAAATCCTCGTCGGAATCAGAAATGCAGCGCGATGGCGGCCAGTCCTCCGGCCACCCCCACAGCGAACACCATCAGCACCGTCATCGCGACGACGCGCCGGCCCAGCGCATGCGCGGTCATGGCAAGCGACGGCAAACTGATAGGGGGAAGCGTCATCAGCAGCGCGGCGGCGGGCCCTGAAGCGACGCCGAACGAAAGCATCGCCTGGACGATCGGCACTTCGCCCGCGGTCGGAATCACGAACAGCGTACCGACGAGCGCGAAGAGGACAATCCACCCGATCGCGTTGTCGACTTCCGCGCCGACATGCGGAAAGAGCCAGGCGCGCGCCGCGCCCAGCAGCAGCACGAGGACGATGTACTCAGGCACGAGCCGCACGGTCATCAGGGCGAGCAATTTGAACCACCGGGCGAACGGGTTGCCGCGCGGAGGCGCCTCGTAGGCCAATGCATCGAGCTGCACGCGCGCCGCGGTACGCTCCGACGAAGTCGCGGTCAAATCGACGAGCCAGCCGCCACCGAACACGAGAAGCATGCCAAGGACGAGGCGCAGCGCCGTCCAGTTCCAGCCGAGCACGAACCCCATGAAAACGAGCGTCGCCGGGTTGAGAACCGAGTTGCCGAGCCAGAACGCGACGGCAGCGCCCTGCGAGGCCTGACGCTCGCGCAACCCCACGACCACGGGCGCGGCGCAACAGGTGCACATCATGCCGGGCAGCGACAGCAGGCCGCCCGCGGCGACGCTGCGCAATCCGGCCTTGCCGAGCAGCTTGGCAACCCAGTGGGCCGGCAACAGCGTCTGGACCGCGGAGCCGAGCAGCAGCCCAAGCACGAGCGCCTGCCAGATCGCGCGTCCGTAAGCGCTCGCATAATGGAGCGCCGCCTGCCAGGACACCGGCTCCGGCGTAGCCGCCGTTCCCGCGAGAATCGAATGGCCGATCGAATGTGTGTCGGCGGCGACGAACACGCGGTGGTAGTACGGCGACCACTTGACGTAATAAAGGCCGACGACCGCGACGAACACGAAAATCACGACGGCCACCGGCAGACCGACCTTTTGCCGACTCTCTCCGAGCGTTTGCATAGTGTCTCGCAGTTATCTTGTGAGGTTATATCCCGGCCGCCAAATGCCGCTCGGCCTCGCCTGCGCCGGACTTGCCGCCGGCTTCCGCATCTTCGCTCTGACGAATCATCGCCGCGAGCCGCCGCGCCTCGCCGACACGGTCTTCGGAGCATGGATCGAAGGCGAACCGCAAAGCCTGCTCCGTGTCGCCGAACGATCGCAGACTGCTGCTCGCATAGGCCGGATCATAATGCCGCTCGACGAGCTCGGCAAAAAGCCGTTCGCGCTCGCCCGCATCGATGAGGGCGTACCAATGCTCGACCG
>JBCNPL010000519.1:0-2809 GCA_039593375.1 Paraburkholderia sp.
TATCGAATTCAATGCTCGATCAAATGACGTACAAGTCGACGTATTCGTTCACGGGCGTGGCCTCCAGCCGCGCCTGATCGAGCGAGACGTCGAGAATCGATTGCTGTTGCCTGGCCGGAAAGCGCCGCGAGAGGTTCGTCTTGAACTTCTCCACGAGCAGCGGGACACCCTCGGCGCGCCGGCGCTGGTGGCCAATCGGATATTCGACGACGACTTCGTCGAGCGTCGTTCCGTCGTCTAGCTCGACGGTCAGCGCGTTCGCGATCGAGCGCTTGTCCGGATCGTGGTAATCCTTAGTGAATTGTGCGTCTTCGATGCAGTGCATCTTGGCACGCAGCGCATCGATGCGCGGATCGGCCGCCACGGCGTCTTCATAGTCGGCCGCGGTCAGCCGTCCGAAAATCAGCGGCACGGCGATCATGTACTGGATGCAATGATCGCGATCGGCCGGATTGTTCAGCGGACCCTTCTTGTCGATGATGCGGATTGCCGCCTCATGCGTGCGGATCGTGATTTTGGCGATGTTCTCGGCCGTCTTTCCTTTCGCTTTCAGCTGGGCGTGCAGCGCCATCGCCGCTTCGGCGGCTGTCTGGGCGTGAAACTCGGCCGGAAACGAGATCTTGAACAGCACGTTCTCCATCACGTATGAACCGTAGGAGCGCTGAAAGCTAAACGGTCGGCCTTCGAACAGCACGTCGTAAAAGCCCCAAGTCTTCGCCGTGAGGACGGACGGATAGCCCATCTCGCCCGTCTTCGCGATCAGCGCGAGGCGCACGGCGCGCGACGTGGCGTCGCCCGCCGCCCACGATTTGCGCGAGCCGGTGTTCGGTGCATGGCGATAGGTGCGCAGCGAATGGCCGTCGACGAACGCGAGCGAGACGGCGTCGATCAGTTCGTCGCGCGACAGTCCGAGCAACCAGCCGACCACCGCGGTCGAAGCCACTTTTACGAGCAGTACATGATCGAGCCCGACGCGGTTGAACGAGTTTTCGAGCGCGATGACGCCCTGGATCTCGTGCGCCTTCACCATGGCCACGAGCACGTCCTGCATGGGGAGCGGCTTCTTGCCCGACGCGACGGCAACGCGCGAGAGCCAGTCGGCCGTCGCGAGAATGCCACCGAGGTTGTCCGACGGATGACCCCACTCGGCCGCGAGCCAAGTATCGTTGAAGTCGAGCCAGCGAATCATCGCGCCGATGTTGAACGCGGCCTGCACCGGGTCGAGCTGGAACTGCGTGCCGGGCACCTTCGCGCCGTTCGGCACGACCGTGCCGGGCACGACAGGGCCGAGCAGCTTCGTGCATGCGGGGTACGAGAGCGCTTCGAGACCGCAACCGAGCGTATCGATGAGGCAATGGCGCGCCGTTTCCAGCGCGAGCGCGCTGTCCACCTCGAAATCGAGGACGTAATCGACGATATCGACGAGCACCTGATCAGGCGCGGGCCGGACGTTCGAAATCGGGGCGGACATGGCGTTTGCCTCGTCGAGGAAAAAGAGCGATCAGTTGCTCTTCTTCAACGCGTTCGCTTGTGTCGGAGCGGGCGCGCCTTGCGCCATCGACGTCGTCTCGCAGTCGTCGGCGAGACGCGAACCGTCGTGGTCCGAGAACAGCATCGCCTTCGTCGGGATCACGACGAGGTCGAGTCCCGTCGCCGCATCGTGGAAGCGGTCGGCGCCCGTCGTCGTCGATTCGCGCGGCAGGTTGTAGTTCTTGTTCGCCCAGTGAACGGTGACGATCTGGTCCTTCTTCATATCGCCCTTCAGGTCGAACGAAAGTCCTTCGCTGCACTTCCATTCGACGGAGCCGTCCAGAACCGGATCGGTCTTCGCGGCGGCCGTCGTTTCGCGCGATTTGCGCTTCACGAGCCGGTGCTTCGGCGCGGGCGCCTTGCCCACCTTCTTCTTGGCCGTCGTCGACTGCGTCGTTTGAGCGGACGCGTCCGCTGCCGCCAGCGTCATCGTGGCGGAAATCGTGCCGATAAGGGTTGCGATCAGCAATTTTTTCATGGAAATCTCGGACCTTTCGATTTTGGAATAACAGAGACAGATGGCTAGCCCCTCGTGCGCAGCCGCTGCGCGAGCCGCGGGGCGCCAACAGGCGCGGCCGCGCACGCCATCGATCGAGAGACGGCGCGCGCGGCGGTCGCTATTTTCTCCTATTTAGCGGCACGAACTTCATACTTTCTGGGCCCGTGTAGTTCGCGCTGGGCCGGATGATCTTGTTGTCGATCCGCTGTTCGATGATGTGCGCGCTCCAGCCCGAGGTGCGCGAAATCACGAAGAGCGGTGTGAACATCGCCGTTGGCACGCCCATCAGGTGATAGGACACGGCGCTGAACCAGTCGAGGTTCGCGAACATTTTCTTCAGATCCGACATCACCGATTCGATCCGCTCGGCGATCTCGAAGAGCTTCGTGTCGCCCGCCTCCTTCGAGAGCTTGCGCGCCACTTCCTTGATCACCTTGTTGCGCGGATCGGCGACCGTGTAGACGGGATGACCGAAGCCGATCACCACCTCCTTGTTCTCGACGCGGCGGCGGATATCGGCTTCCGCGTCATCGGGCGTCTGGTAGCGCGACTGGATCTCGAACGCGGCCTCGTTCGCGCCGCCGTGCTTCGGCCCGCGCAGCGCGCCGATCGCGCCGGTGATGGCCGAGTAGAGGTCCGAGCCCGTGCCGGCGATCACGCGGCCCGTGAACGTCGAGGCGTTGAACTCGTGCTCGGCGTAGAGGATCAGCGAGGTGTGCATCGCCTGCACCCACTCCTTCGGCGGCTCCGAGCCGTGCAGCAGGTGCAGGAAATGACCGC
>JBCNPL010000052.1:0-11944 GCA_039593375.1 Paraburkholderia sp.
CCACGTAGTTGAGCGCGCTCGATTCGTCGACGTACTTGCAATGCCGCCCGATCACGACGCCGAGTTCGACCTCCCAATCGGTCTTCGTCGAGCCGCGCGGAATCTCGACGTCGTCGTTCGGGCCGACGATCGCGCTCGTCCACTTGTTGAAGACCACGGGTTCGGTCGGAATCGGCAGATTCGATTCGGCCGCGTGGTCCGCGTAGTTGAGTCCGATACAGACGAGCTTGCCGACGCGCCCGACGCAGGCGCCGAGTCGCGGTTCGCCCGAGACGAGCGGCAAAGTCGCGGGATCGAGCGCGCGAAGGCGTGCCAGGCTCGCATCGGTCAGCGCGTCGCCGGCGATGTCGTCGACATGGCCCGAAAGGTCGCGAAGCTTTCCGTCAGCGTCGACGAGACCCGGTTTTTCCTGGCCTTTCGGCCCAAAGCGAAGCAGTTTCATGGCGGTGAGATAAAGGTTGAGAAACGATTCGGACGAGCGCGCGATTCGACGGGGCCGATGCGACCGGTCATGATCGAGCAGGCGACCCCATTTCGGCAAATTGGTCGGACCACCGAGCGAGCGGCTCAGTTCGACCAACCCCCGTCGATGACGTGGATCTGCCCCGTCGTGAAGCCGGCCTCGTCCGAGGCGAGATAGGCGGCGAGCGCGGCGATTTCCTCGGGCCGCCCGATACGCCCCATCGGCTGGCGGGCGACGAACGCCGCCTGCACTTCGGCGACCGACTTGCCCTGCTCGCTTGCCTGAGCAGCGATGCGCTGCTCGAGCGACGGCGACTCGACCGTGCCCGGGCAGATGGCGTTGCAGCGAATGCCGCGCGTGACGAAATCGGCCGCGACGGCCTTCGTCAGCCCGACCACGGCGGCCTTCGATGCGCCGTAGGCGAACCGGTTCGGCACACCCTTTACGCTCGAGGCAGCCGATGCGACGTTGACGATCGAGCCGCCCCCGCGCTCGAGCATCGCGGGCAGAAATGCCCGGATCGTCCGATACATCGACTTGACGTTGAGATCGAACGAAAAATCCCAGTCCGCCTCCTCGCATTCGAGCACGGTTCCCGCATGGACGAAGCCGGCGCAATTGAGTAGAACATCAACGCCGCCGAGTTCGCGCGCGAGCGCCACGACCGCCGCCGAATCGCGCACGTCGAGCTTGCGCGCCTCGAACGGCACATCGCCGAAGAGATCGACGCGAATGTCGGTAGCGACGACGCGCGCGCCCTCGCGCGCCAGACGCTCCGCGCAGGCCCGGCCGATGCCTTGCGCCGCGGCCGTGACGAGCGCGACCTTACCGGCAAGCCGCTCGGGAGGCGGTGAGGGAAAACGTGTTTCGCCTGCGTTCATGGATTCTCTTCTCCATTCATTGATCGAATAAGGGACGTCGATAAAACCTATCGACACGGGACATCCGCTGCTCGCCGCGGCAACGCGGCGGGCCCGTCAAAGGCGATAAAACGCGCTCGCCGCGCCGCCGAAAATCGCCGCGCGCTCGTCGTCGGTCAGCTTTGCGGTCAACCTCGTCGCGCACGCATGCCAGCCGGCATAGTCGCCGTTCAGTTCGAGCACGGGCCAGTCGCTGCCCCACATGAGCCGTCTCGCGCCGAAGTGAGCGAGCAGATGATCGATGTAAGGCGCGAGCGTTTCGTCGGTCCAACCGGGCGCGGCCTCGGTGGCCAACCCCGAAATCTTGCAGTGGACCTGCGGCAGTTGCGCGAGCGCGGCGATACGATCGGCCCATGGCTGCCACCCGGCATCGCCCTCGGCGATAGGCGGCTTGGCGCCGTGATCGATCACGATTCGCAAGTCCGGGTGGCGCTGCGCAAAGATCAGCAAATGAGGCAAATGGCGGGCAAACACGAGCGCGTCGAACGCGAGCCCGTGCTCAATCAGGGCGTCGACAGCATGCCCGAGCGGTGCGCTCGCGATCCAATCGTCGTCGGGCAGATCCTGCAGCATCGGCCGCACGGACTTGAACTTCGGCTCGCGCGCGAACTCGGCGATGAGCGCGGGCGCCGCGGCGGCATCGAGCGGCACCCAGCCGACCACGCCCGCAATCATCGGATGTTCACGCGCCAGTTCGAGCAGATAGCGCGTTTCGGCGACGGTCGGCGCCGCCTGTACGACGACGCTGCGGACGACATTCGCGGCTTGCGCGAGCGGCGCCAAATCGGCGGGTCCGAAGTCGCGGTAAAGCGGCGCGAGCGCCGGTGTGAGCCAGCCGTAATCGCCGCGCGAAATTGCCCAGAAGTGCTGATGCGCATCGACCGTCTTCATCGTCCGAGCCTGCCTTTGCCTAGATGTGCTTCTTTGCGCCGCCCCGTTTTTCCCGCGGCGGCGGACGTATTGCGTGAGAGGAAACGACGTCTGCGAGCTGCCGTCAGCCGCGCGGCGTCGGTGCTCTCGCATGCAGCAGCCCGGCGGCGCGCAGTGCGTCCCAGAAGGCTACCGGAATCGCCTCACTGAATGCACCGACGTTCTGAAGCACTTCACTCACGTTGCGCGCGCCCGTCAACACGCTCGCGACGGCCGGGTGTGCGTAAGGGAACTGCAGCGCCGCGTGCGGCAATGCGACGCCGTGCGCGTCGCAGACGGCTTCGATGCCCGCCACGCGGTCGACGACCTCCGCAGGCGCCTCGCCGTAATTGAACTTGAGGTCGCTCGCCGTGCCCTCGCCCGCGTCCCGACGCTGCTTCAGATGGCGGACGCCGTGCGCGAGAATGCCCGAGTTGAATGCGCCGCCGACCAGAATCGAGACGCCGCGCCGTTCGCATTCGGGCAAGAACGAGTCCAGCGTCGCCTGCTCCAGCAGCGTATAACGGCCGGCGAGCAGCGCGCAGTCGATATCGAACTCGCGCATCGCCTGGACGATCGGCTCCGGCTCGTTGACGCCGAGGCCGACCGCGCGGATGGCCCCGGCCTTGCGCAATTCGTCGAGCGCCTTGAAGCCGCCCTCGCTCAATTGCCGCCAATAATGCGGGTTGCGATCGCCGTGCGTAAGCGGCCCGATGTCGTGAATCAGAAGGATATCGATCGATGCCACGCCGAGCCGCTGCAAGCTGTCTTCGAACGAGCGCAGAATGCCGTCGTGCGTATAGTCGAAGACCGGCTCGAACGGAAGCGGATGCGCCCAGCCGTTGATCGGTGCGCGCGCGGCTGCGTCGCGCCGGGGCCGCATGAGCCGGCCGGCCTTCGTCGAGAGCACGAACTCGTCGCGCGGCCGCTCACGCAGCGCGGCGCCGACGTAATGCTCGGCCTTCGTATGGCCGTAGTACGGCGCGGTATCGAAGAACCGGATCCCCGCATCCCACGCGGCATCGATTGCCGCGCGCGCATCGCTTTCGGCCACGTCGCTATAAAGTCCCGCGAGCCCTGCCGTTCCGAGCGAAAGCGCCGTCACTTCGAGCGAAGTGCGGCCGACCCTGCGCCGCTGCGATACCGCACCGTTTCGGTTCTCGCTCATGCGGACACCCCCGCGGGCGCCGCTTGCACGATGGGCAGGCAGCTGGGCCCGACCGGCTCGAATGCTTTGTAGGTCAAGATGAACTCCTGATGGCCAAGTAGTTCCGATTTCGTCCGGCTCCCGCCCGCGGCGGCGACGGTCAGCTCGAACACTTCACGCCCCACCTCGTCGAGCGTACCGCGGCCTTCGAGAATGCGGCCCGCGTCGACATCCATATCGCCCGACAGGTTGCGATAAGTCGCCGGGTTGGCGCAGACCTTGACGACGGGCGAAATCGCCGAGCCGACCACCGAGCCGCGCCCCGTCGTGAAAAGAATCAGATGAGCGCCGCAGGCGATGAGCTCGCCGATCTCCGCATTGTCGCTGATGTTCGGAAAACCGAAGCGCGGCTCGCCGTCCGGTACGACGTCGAGCAGATAGAGGCCGCCCGTCGGCGGGATGTCGCCGGGCTTGACGATACCGACGATAGGCGATGCGCCACTTTTCGCGTACGCGCCGAGCGACTTTTCTTCCTGCGTGGTGAGACCGCCGTCCGCGTTGCCGACGGCGAAGCTGCCGTGCCCCATGATCGTGTAGTAGCGCGCGGCCTTTGCCACGCATTCGACGATGGCGTCGCCGAGTTCGGGCCGCGCGGCGCGTGACTTCATGTGGTACTCGCAGCCGACGAGCTCGCCGGTCTCCTCGAAGATGCAGGTCGCGCCGCGCTCGATCAGCGCATCGAATGCGCGACCGACGGCCGGGTTCGCCGTGATGCCGCTCGTTCCGTCCGAGCCCCCGCAAACGGTGCCGACGACGAGTTCATGAAAGCCCATCGGCACTGTCTGCTGCGCGCGCAGCGTCGCCCGCGCGCGACGCACCCAGTCGACACCGCGCATGACGGTGCTGCGCGTGCCGCCCGTTTCCTGAATGGTCAGGACTTCGACGGGCCGCCCCGTCTCTCGCACGAGATCGGCGAGATAGTGCTTGTTCATGCTCTCGCAGCCGAGCGAAACGAAGAGAACCGCGCCGACGTTCGGATGCGTCGCGATGCGCGCCATCATTTTCTCGGCGTACGCGTTCGGGTAGCAGCCCGGGAATCCGATCAGATGGACGTCGGGCTCGTCGTCATGGGCGTTGTTCGCTTCGAAGTCGGCATCGACGGCTCCTTCCTCGAATCCGGCGTCGTCGAAGCGCGGCGCAAAGCGAGCGACGATCTCGCGCGCCACATGATGCGCGCACTCGACGAGATACGCGACTGCGACGACATTTCGGATGCCCTTGCGTCCGTCGCTGCGCGGATAGCCGCGCAGCGGCGCGGCATTCGATAAAAGCTCGTTCATGATAGCTGGGGGGGTCCCGAAAAATTCGTCGGCGCGACGGCGCTCACGCTTCGCCGCCCGCGTGCGACACGAAGCTGTGGCCCGCCTCGTGCGTGTACGTGGGTAGATAATCGCTGACGAGGTTATGCATATGCAGGTGATCGCCTCGGGCGACCGCGATCGTGACGTGCCCGATTGGCGCGCCGTAGCGGATGATCTTCTCCTCGGCGGCCAGCGCACGGCGCGCGAGCTTGTGCCCGAGCGGGACCGTTTTGCTCAGCACGACCGTTTCGCCTTCGATGGCGACCGGCGTGCCTGCTTCGAGCGTCGTACCCGCGATGAGGCAGTTGTCTTCCGGCGAGAGCAGGATGAGCCTGGCGTCGGTCGCCGGCCGCTTCTCGCTGTCTGTCATGTCATTGTCTCCTGTGCCGCGGATGCGCGCGGCAACGGCTCGTTGGCGAAATGGAACCGGTATCCTACGCCCAAACATCGCCTAGCCACCAATTCATCAATGAATATATTATTCATATACGAATGATCGAGCGTCAAGCTACGCGGGTGGGTATTTTCCCTGAGCCCCCGTTCGCGCCGGTAACGGGCCCTAAGATGAAACAGGGGCCACGCTCGCTTCGTTCGCATCCGGCATAGGCCGACAACGGCGTTAAGCATACTTCTCGTGAGGCAGCTACCAATTGAAGCCAGCCCAGAATTTGAAGCCGGCCGCTGAGGCCCCGGCCGGTTCGCCCGGCGACGAAGCCGACCGTTACCGCGCCCCCGCGCTCGACAAGGGGCTCGACATCCTCGAGCTTTTGTCCGAGCAAAAGGAAGGCCTGACGCGCGCCGAGATCATGAAGGCGCTCAGCCGCAACGCGAGTGAGATCTACCGGATGCTCGAGCGCCTCGTCGCCCGCCAGTACGTGATTCGCTCGCCTGGCGGGGACCGATACACGCTCAGCCTCAAACTTTTCGCGCTCGCCCACCGCCATCCGCCGATGAACCGCTTCATCGCGGAAGCGCTGCCGGAAATGCAGCGCTTCGCCGAGCGCGCCGAGCAGTCATGCCACCTCACGGTCTACGACCGCGGCAACCTGCTCGTCATCGCGCAGGTCGACGGCCCCGGCACCTGGGGGCTGTCGATACGGCTCGGCTCGCGCGTCGGACTCGTCGACACGGCCTCGGGGCATGTCGTGCTCGCGTTTCAAAGCGAGGGCGAGCGCGAGCGGATGCTCGCCGAGCATACGAAGGTCAAGGGCGAAATCGCGTTGACGAGCGAGCAACTCTCCGCCACGTTCGAGAGCGTTCGCGCGCACGGGTATCTGAGGCAGGACAGCGCGCATGCGTTCGGCGTCACCGATGTTTCGTTCCCGATCCTCGGCCCGTCCGGTCATGCGATCGCCGCGTTGACGACCCCGTACATGCGCCGTATCGACAGCTATGTCGCGCCTTCGCTCGCCGACGTCACGAACATGATCGCCGAGACGGCACAAAGATTGTCGATGCATCGCGATACTTGAATGTCTGCCTCGGCCGTCGATACGAGGCGCTCGTGAAGCGCGCGCCTCGACCTCGGATCGTCCGGAGATAAAATGTTTGACAATCTATCTACCGGTAGATAAAGTGCCGAACATGGAAACGACGAGCCCCGTTCGCGAGCAGATCCTCGAGCACGCCATCACGCTGATGATGCTGCGCGGCTACAACGGTTTCAGCTATCGCGATCTTTCCGAGCTCGTCGGCGTGAAAACATCGAGCATCCACTATTACTTCCCGTCGAAGGACGATCTGGTGCTCGAAGCGGTCGATGCGTACAGCGGTGAAGTCATGCAAACGCTTCAGTCGATCGACGCGGCGCTTCCGGCCGATGCGAAGCTCGCCAAGTATGCGAAGCTGTTCGGCCGCACGCTCGGCGACGGTAACCAGATCTGCCTATGCGGCATGCTGGCGGCGGATATCGGCTCGCTGCCGGACAACATACGCGCCGCTGTGCAGGCCTTTTTCAAGGCCAACGAAAGCTGGCTTGCGAAAGTGCTCGCGCAAGGAGTGCAGGAAAAGACGATAGCGATCGCCGCCAAGCCCGAGCATGCGGCGCGCGCACTGTTCGCCGCATACCAGGGCAGCGTGCTGACGAGCCGGTTGTTCCGCACGAAAAGCCGGATGGACGAAGTCGAAGTGTTTTGGAGGATTCCGAAGTAATCGGAAGAAGCAGGCGGTATCACCGCCTCTATTATCGCGTCATGTTCTATCTATCAGTAGATAGCTGCCTGGATAGAATCTGACCGAAGATCAGCGCCTTGTGCGCGAGAAAGTTGCGGAAACGAAGTTGGTGTATGGTTTCTTTGCAGGCGCCTGTCTACCTCCTGGTAGATAGATAATTGGGTCGGAAGCACCTATCCATGAAGGAGAAAGTTGTCATGTCACTCGAAAAAGTTCTTTACCGCGCTCATGCTCATGCGACTGGCGGTCGCGACGGACGTGCCGTCGTACCCGACAGCAAGCTGGATTTCAAATTGACGACACCGCGTGAACTCGGCGGTGCCGGCGGCGAAGGAGCCAATCCCGAGCAGCTCTTTGCTGCCGGCTATAGCGCCTGCTTCATCGGGGCGATGAAATTCGTCGCGGCGCGCGACAAGATCCAAATGCCCGCCGATGCGTCGATCGACGGCGCCGTCGGCATCGGCCCGATCCCCAATGGGTTCGGCATCGAAGTCGAGCTGAAGATCTCGCTGCCGGGCATGGACCGCGCACAAGCGCAATCGCTGATCGAAAAGGCCCACGTCGTGTGTCCCTATTCGAACGCAACGCGCAACAACATCGACGTGAAGCTGACGCTCGTTTAAAAGCATCAAAAAAGCCCAGACCGCGAAACGCGGATCTGGGCAACACCACCGGTAACCCAGCGGCTCGGAGGATTACGCGGCACGACGGCTGACATATAGCACGAGCGCAACCTCGCACTCGTCATGCTCGATCGGCGGGCGCCTCTCTTCGGGGGCGCCCGCCTTCGGCTGTTTAGTTGTGCTGAACGATCGGCGGCGAATACGAGCTGACGGCTCCATCGCCCACGCGGCCCGATTCCGTGCCGCCTTGCGCGCCGCCTACACCGTTGCGTGCGTCCTGTGCGGCAATCCGAGCCTCGGCTGCCTGAATGTTCTCGGGATAGTGGTACCAGTCGAGCGGGTTGTAGCCGGCCTTCTCGACGCGTTCCAGATCGGCGCGTACTTGCGCACGCGTAAGCGGCTGATCGTTCGATTGCGCGAACGACACCACCGGCGCGGCGAGCGCGGCTGCAATAGCGACTGCTTTGACGATCGACTTCATGATGACCTCCGATACTCTCTTGTACGATGCTGCAAACACCCTTGTCTGCAGTTGGTGAATCCAGTGTAGGAGCGCGGCGGCAGTGGATAAATAGGCTATTTCAGAATTCACTGGTGCGATGCCAAGAACAATGCGAGCGCGTCGCCCGCACCGCGAACGCCGGCTCGCGCGGCGCTCGGCCACCGGACACCGCAACGAATCGCCGACATGCCGACGGCGAAGATCGAACTCATTCCAACAATAGAACGGAGGACGTCCATCATGGACCGCTTCAACGCAATGAAAGTCTTTACGCGCGTGGTGGAATCGGGCAGCTTCGTGAAAGCCGGCGAATCGCTGCAACTGGCCACGCCGCAAGTGTCGAGAACGGTGCAAGCGCTCGAAACGCATCTCGGCGCGCGGCTCTTGAACCGCACTACGCGCAGCATCAGCTTGACCGAGGACGGAGAGGCGTATTACGAGCGATGCATCCGCGTGCTCGCCGATGTCGAGGAAATGGAGGCCGAGCTCACGCATGCGAAGCTGAATCCGCAGGGTACGGTGAAGGTCAACCTGCCCTCGCTGATCGCGAAAACAGTCATCATTCCGGCGCTGCCCGAGTTCTTCGCGACGTATCCCGACATTCAAGTGCAAATGGGCTTGAGCGACCGTCAGGTCGACATCGTCGAAGAAGGTGTCGATTGCGTAATCCGTACGGGCGAACTGGAGGACTCCGGACTCGTTGCGCGGCGCATCGGCAACCTGCCGCGCGTAGCTTGCGCCGCACCCTCCTACCTCGAAAAATATGGAGAGCCGAAGACGCTTGAAGACTTGCGTGAGCACGTCGCCGTCAACTACGTGTCGAGCAACACGGGGAGGATCCGGACGTGGGACTTTCTCGTCGACGGCAAGATCGAGACGATCGAGATGCGCGGCGTCATCGCCGTCAACGAGGTGGATTCCTATGTCACCTGCGGCCTGCACGGCCTCGGTTTGTTGAAGGGTGCCGTATTCCCGCTCGCCCCCTACCTCGAAAGCGGCGCGTTGCACGAGATTCTGAAGAATTACTCGTCGCCGCCGCGGCCGATCTCGATCATGTATCCGCGCAATCGGCATTTGCCGCGCAAGGTGCGCGTCTTCACCGATTGGGTGGCCGACCTGTTCGGTCGCTCGCCGCTGATGCAGGCGGCGGCATCCGAGACGAGCCCCGTCGAACTTCAGTGAGGCGGCCGGCGTCGCCATCGCGAACGCACGCCCACTTTTGCGGAATTCGCCCGCAAAAGGTCCCAGTCGCCCACCTCGCTCGTCTCACCTGCCTCGCCTACCGTCGCTCGCAAACGAACAACGATTTATTCGAACGAAAACGGGATTCTAAGGCGAGCGCTTGGCTCTCAGCGCCTGCGATACGACATCAGACAACGTCTCTGTCGCGGCCGACCTCCTTTCACGGCCTTTTCTCCCCTTGTACACAAGGGTTTTCCCTGATGCACGCATCGGCTTGATGGGCTGTACGATGACCGATAACGAAACCAAAATGTTCGAATTCGATCATGCGCCTCACCACTCGAACGAGAAAGAGCGTGCGAGCGCACGAAAGAAGAAGGAGACGGATTTGAAAACCATCGTCGGCTTGCGCTGGTGGATCATCGCGCTCGTATGTCTCGGCACGATCATGAACTACCTGTCGCGCAACGCATTGGGCGTCATGGCGCCGCAGTTGAAGACGCTGCTGCATATGAGCACGCAGCAGTATTCGTATGTTGTCGGCGCCTTCCAGATCGGATACACGATCATGCAGCCTGTCTGCGGCTTCATCGTCGATCTGATCGGCCTGCGCATCGGGTTCGCCCTCTTCGCCGCGCTGTGGTCGCTCACGGGCTGTCTGCATGGGCTCGCGGGCGGATGGCTGTCGCTTGCCGGACTGCGCGGCCTGATGGGACTATCGGAAGCCGTGGCGATTCCTGCAGGCATGAAGGTCGTGGCCGAGTGGTTTCCCGATCGGGAAAAATCGGTCGCGGTGGGCTACTTCAATGCGGGAACGTCGCTCGGTTCCCTGCTGGCGCCCCCGCTGGTGATCTTCCTGTCGCTGCGGTACGGCTGGCAGAGCGCATTCGCCGTCACGGGCGCGATCGGCTTCGTCTGGGCGGCGATCTGGTTCGCGTTCTATCGCTCGCCGGGCGACCACAAGCGCATTTCGGCGAATGAACGCGCCACCATCATCGATGGCCAAACCCCGATCGCGGCGCCGGCCGGCAACGAGCGGCGCATCCGCCGCGTCATCGGCACCCGGCGCTTCTGGGCGATCGCTCAGGCGCGCTTCTTCGCGGAACCGGCTTGGCAGACGTTCAGCTTCTGGATTCCGCTCTATCTCGCCACCGAACGTCACATGGATCTGAAGAGCATCGCGCTGTTCGCGTGGTTGCCGTTCCTCGCGGCCGACCTCGGCGGGCTCTTCGGCGGCTATCTGTCTCCGTTCCTGATGAAACGCCTGCGCCTGCCGCTCATCTGGTCGCGCGTTGCCGGTGTCGTCCTGGGCGCGCTGATGATGATCGGTCCCGCATGCATCGGATTGGTTCGTTCTCCTTATGAAGCCATCGCCCTCTTTTGCGTCGGCGGCTTCGCGCATCAAATGATTTCCGCACTCGTCAACACGCTCGCGGCCGACGTTTTCGATTCCGGCGAAGTCGGCACGGCGAGTGGCTTCGCGGGCATGGCCGCCTGGATCGGAGGGCTCGGCTTTTCGCTGCTCGTGGGCCAGCTTGCCGACTCGATCGGCTACGGGCCGCTTTTCGGCGCACTCGGCGCTTTCGACATCATCGGCGCGACGCTGCTCGTCGTATTGATGCGCGGCGTGACGAGCGCGCCGCGGCCGCGTGCGCCGAGACACGACGCCAGTATTGCCTGAACTCTCACTACTCATCGAAATCGCATGGCCTCGCTCGATCAACGTCCGCGCTTCACGCTCTTGGCGCATACCGGCAACCATCTCGTGCTGAGTGCGGCGGGCGGCTGTCGTATGGAATGCTTCGTCCTTGCCGACGACGTCATTCGCATGCTCGTCCTGCCCGATGGCAAACTGCATGGACCGCGCACCTGGGCGATCGCGCCGGGCCTCGACGACGTGCCGCTCGAGGGCCGCGACCGGCGCGATCTCTCGGGCTTCGCGCAAACGCGGCACTCGGTTTCGAGCGACGCTCATCGCGTCGTCGTTCAAACGTCGTGCGTTCGCCTCACGATCGCGCTCGACGGGGGCTACTGCGCATGGGAAATCCTGCACGAAGGTTCGTGGCACACCGTGCTGCGCGATCGAAAGACGCAGGCTTACAACTTCGGCTGGTGGGATTCGCGCGTCTATCACTATCTCGAGCGGCGCCATGACGAAATCTATGTGGGCTTGGGCGAGCGCGCCGGCTCGCTCGACCGCGCGGGGCAACGCTACGAAATGCGCAACATCGATGCGATGGGTTACAACGCGCGCACGACGGACCCGCTTTACAAGCACATCCCGTTCTACCTGACGTGGCAACCGAAAACGGCGACGGGCTTCGGCCTCTTCTACGACACGCTCGCCGACTGCCAATTCGACATGGGACGCGAGCTCGACAACTATCACGGTCACTACCGGCATTTCATCGCCGAGCACGGCGACCTCGACTATTACTTCATCGCGTCGCCCGGCACGCCGCTCGCGGGCGTGCGCCGCTTCACCTGGCTCACGGGGCGCCCCGCCTGGATGCCGAAATGGGGCCTCGGCTACTCGGGCTCCACGATGACCTACACCGATGCGCCCGACGCTCAGCGGCGCATGAACGAGTTCATCGAGCGATGCCGCGAACACGACATCGTCTGCGATTCGTTTCACTTGTCTTCGGGCTATACGTCGATCGGG
>JBCNPL010000520.1:0-2803 GCA_039593375.1 Paraburkholderia sp.
CTCGAGGATGGGGACATCATCAACGTGCCTGATCGCTCGGACAGTCGCGTGTTCGTACTGGGCGAAGTGAAGGCGCCCACCGCCGTCCAGTTGATCCGCGGCTCGCTGACGATTGCCGATTCGCTGACCAGCGCGGGGGGAATTCTCGATACCGACGCGAATCCACGGCAGGTCTACGTGATTCGTGGCATGAACTCACGCCCCGGCGCCCCGGACATCTATCGGCTAGACATGACGCAGCCCGATGCATTGCTGTTGTCGACGCAATTCCGGTTGCAGCCGTTCGACGTCGTCTACGTCGGCACGGCTAGCGCGGTGCAGTTCAACCGCCTGATCCAGCAAGTCCTGCCGACGCTGGAGTCCATCGTTTTGACCCGGCAGCTCACGCGGTGATGCTCATGAAAACGACTCCTATCCTGCCCCAATCGATCGCGACGCTGCCGTCGGCCGCGTTTCAGTCCGACGAGGAGGACGTCGTCCTCGGACAGTTGCTGCGCGTCGTGCTCGACGACATCTGGTGGTTGATCGGCATTGCCGCGGCCATCGTCGGGATGGCGGGGCTCTACTGCTTCCTCGCCAGCCCGATCTATTCGGCGGACGCCCATGTGCGCGTGGAAGCACCGAGCAACGCGACGCAAGGCTTGCAGACACAGAATGGCGGTGCCGCGGCCGGCGGCGGTTCGACCACGCTCCCCACCGATGCCGAGATTGAAATCATCAAGAGCCGCGGCGTCGTTGCGCCTGTCGTCGAGCAGTACAAGCTCAACTTCTCCGTGACGCCGAAGACCGTTCCATTCATCGGCAGTCTCGCGCAGAAGTTCGCGACACCGGGCGTTCCGTCGCGTCCGTGGCTTGGATTGTCGTCCTACGCATGGGGCGGCGAGATCGCCGATGTCGACTCCCTGCAAGTGGCACCTGCGCTCGAAGGCAAGAAGCTCACGATGACCGCGTTGGGCGGCGATCGCTATACGCTGCGCGATACGGACGGCAACCTGCTCATCGATGGCCGTATCGGTCAAATCGAGTCGGGCGGCGGCGTGACGATGCTCGTGAAGCGGATCGTCGCGCGCCCAGGCACGCGCTTCACGGTCGTGCGCTGGAACGATCTCGACGCGATCACGGGGTTTCAGTTGGCGCTCGACGTGGAGGAGCAGGGCAAGCAGACGGGCGTCATCGAGATCGCGCTGCAGAACAAGGATCCCGCTCGGGCCGCCGAGCTCGCCAATGCGGTGACGCAATCGTATCTGCGCGAATATACGAGCGCGCGACAGGCCGAGGCGACGAAGATGCTCGATTTTCTGCGAAGTGAGGAGCCGCGGATGAAGGCCGATCTCGAGCGCGCCGAGGCCAGCCTGTCGGCGTATCAGCAGAAGGCGGGGTCGATCAATCCGAGCGAGGAAGCGAAGGCTTACCTCGAAGGCAGCATTCAGTACGATCAGCAAATTTCGGCGATGGAATTGCAGATCGCGGCGCTGAAGCAGCGCTACGGACCAAGCCATCCCGCGATCCTGGCGGCCCAGCAACAGCTCGGGAGACTCGAGTCCGACCGCAACGCTTTCTCGGACCGCTTCCGCAATCTGCCGAGCTCGGAGGTGAAGGGGGTCGCGCTGCAACGCGATGCGAAAGTCGCCGAGGACATCTATGAGCTGTTGCTTAACCGGATCCAGGAGCTCTCGGTGCAAAAGGCCGGCACGGGCGGCAACGTGCACCTCGTCGATGCGGCGTTGCGCCCCGGCGATCCGGTCAAGCCGAAGAAGGTGTTGATTTTGTCGGCCGCGACGATGCTCGGGCTCATCGCGGGCACGGGCTTCGTGTTCGTGCGCCGAAACATGCTGAAGGGGATCGAGGACCCCGAACGCGTCGAGCGTAGCGCCGGCTTGCCGCTCTATGGTCTCGTACCTGCGAGCCACGAGGCGGAGCGGCTCGACACGGCCTACGCGCGCGGCCGCAAGCTCGGCACGCGGCCGATCCTCGCGCTCGCTCGCCCGAACGACGCGTGCATCGAGAGCCTACGCAGCCTGCGCACGTCGGTTCAGTTCGCGCTCGCGGAGGCGAAAAACAACGTGATGGTATTGACGGGCCCCTCTCCGCGCATCGGCAAGACTTTCATGACGGCGAACCTGGCCGTGCTCTTCGCGGATTCGGGCAAGCGTGTGCTCGCGATCGACGCGGACATGCGCCGCGGCGCATTGCACGAGTATTTCGGTGGCCTCGCCGAAGGAGGATTGTCCGAGCTGCTGGCGGGCGGAATCGCGCTCGATGAAGCGATTCGCCCGACAGCGGTCGGCGCGCTCGACTTCATCGCGTCGGGCGCGCATCCGAGCAATCCTTCGGAACTATTGATGTCGCCGCGGCTGCGCCAGTATCTCGATGCGCTCGCCAAGCGCTACGACGTGATCCTGATCGATACGCCGCCGTTGCTCGCGGTCACCGATGCCTCGGTCGTTGCGACGCTTGCGGGCAGCTCGTTCGTCGTTCTTCGCTCGGGCATGCATGCCGAGGCCGACATCGCGGCGTCGCTGAAGCGCCTCGCCAGCGCGGGCGTGCGCGTGCAAGGCGGCATTTTCAACGCGGTGCCGTATCGCTCGCATGCCTTCTCGCGCGCGGGCTACGCGGCAGTTCGGGAATATCTCAACGCTTGAAATAGCGCGGCCAGATCCGGCGGGTTCCGCCGGGAAAAAAAACGGAGCAACCTCGGATGAAGTTGACGGTCCTCGTTCCCACCTATCGGCGGCCAGACGATCTTGCGCGGTGCCTCATGGCGCTTTCCCGGCAGACGCGCCAGCCCGATCAGGTGCTCGTT
>JBCNPL010000521.1:0-2800 GCA_039593375.1 Paraburkholderia sp.
CCGCACGATCAACGGCGCGGCAAGGAGTCGCTGTTCCTGGAGGCCCTGATGCGAATGCATCCAATAGGTGCCCGGACGCGCGGCGAAATCGTAAGCGCGACGCTCGCCCGGTTGAAGGTCGTGCACACCGAACTGACTCACGCCGTCCTGCTCCGGCGGCGGCACCTGTCCGTGCCAGTGAACGATCGTCGGCACGGCAAGCCGGTTTTCGAGTTCGACGGCGAAGCGCTCCCCGGGCTCGAGCACGAGACCGCGCATGCCGCTCGGCTGCGCAAGGCGTAGGACGTTCGCGGCGCGGCCGTCGACTTCTATCGTTCGGCTTTCGGCCACGAGACGGCGCGAAGGCCGGCCGACACCGTCAGCCGCAACGCCGCTCGCGCCCGTCTTGGGCTTTTCCGCGCATCCGGCCAGTGCGGCCGAAGCCATCGCCATGGACGCCGCCAGAAACCTGCGCCGGGACATCGACATCGTTCGTTCTCCTACCCGATTGATGGCGACATCCTGGACGTTCCAACGGTGGGAAAGTCAAGCGTCAGCCCGCGCGCCCTTCTTGTCGACGCGGGCAAACCGCCGCGGCGAATCAGGTATCGAGGACCCTTTCACCGCGAGCGCCGCCACGTTCCGCCGTACCACCTCCCCCCTCGAGCGAGGAATCGTGGTGCAGCAGCAGCGCCGCGACAACGCCGACCAAGCCCGCACCTGCGAGACAGAGCAATCCCGGGCCGAAGCTGCCCGTATTGTCCTTGATCCAGCCCACCGCATAGGGGCCGAAGAACCCCGACAGATTGCCGATCGAGTTCACGACCGCGATACCGCCAGCCGCGGCGGCTCCCGAAAGAAACGCAGCGGGCAAGGTCCAGATGACAGGCAGGCAGCCGAAGATGCCGAAGCCCGCTATCGACAGCGCGATCATCTTTCCGACGGGATTGTCGATCACTGCCGCGGCCGCGATGCCAGCCGCGGCCAGAAGCAATGCAATGGCGACGTGGCGCTTGCGCTCGAGCTTGCGATCGGAGCGACGTCCCCAGACGATCATGGCAATCACACCGACCGCATACGGCGCGGAAGTGACGAAGCCGGTCTGCAGGTTGGTGAGGCCGAAGCCTTTCACGATCTGCGGCAGGAAAAAGCCGAGGCCGTAGTTCGTGGCAACGGCGCCGAAGTAAATCAGCGCGATGACAAGGACGCGCGGCGTGAAGAGCGCCTCGAGCACGTTGAACTTGCGCACGGCCTCGCGTTGACTGCGCTCACGCGCCAGTTGGCCGACGAGCCATTCGCGCTCGTCGGCTTGCAGCCAGGTGGCGTCGGCAGGCTTGTCCGTCAGATAGAGCACCACGACGAACGAGAGCAGCAGCGCCGGCAAGGCCTCGATCAGATAGAGCCATTGCCAACCGGCGAGGCCGGAAATTCCGTCCATCGATAGCAGCGCGCCGGAAATCGGCCCGCCGATCACCGTCGAAAGTGGAATCGCCACCATGAAGTAGCCCACCATCCGAGCGCGATACTTCGAAGGAAACCAAAGCGTCAGCAGGAAGATGATCCCCGGAAAAAATCCCGCCTCGGCAACGCCGAGCAGAATCCGCAACAGGTAGAACACGTGCGTCGTCGATAGCCCCGTATAGCGGGCGATATTCGGGATGAACGCCATTGCGCCCGCCACGATGCCCCATGTCAGCATGATCCGCGCGATCCACCGATGGGCGCCGAACTTCTCGAGCAACAGATTCGACGGCACTTCGAAAAAGAAGTACGCAATGAAGAAAATGCCGGCGCCAAAACCGAACGCGCTCGCGGAAAGTCCGATGGCCTTGTTCATCTGCAACGCGGCGAACCCGACGTTGACGCGATCGAGGTATGCCACGAAGTAACAAAGGATCAAAAACGGGATGAGGCGCGCCGTGACGCGCGCGATAGTGCGTTTCTCCAAATCCATGGGTTGTCTCCTCCTGGTTAGGGCGCCAAGGGGTTTTACCACTCGGCGCATCGGTCTATCGATGGACCCGGTTCCAAGACTAACCTCTCGCGCGCGCCGCGGGAAGGACTGGTTTCTCACTAGTTGCGAGGCGCCGCAGCATGCGCGCGATGACGCCCAAATAGTGAGACGACTTTAAAGCGCGCCCAGATCGGCTGCCGGTGGGCGATCGGCCGGTGCGTTCGATGCAGCGGCATAACCGAGGTGAACGGCTCCCGGCCCCGCAAGCTGGAGAAGACGCTCATCGTCCCTGTTGGCGGCGGGTATTACGTAGAGGAGCGCTACGTCGGTGATCGGTTCGCTGAACGGCGTCGGCACCTCGCGCTGGCGCGCAAGAAAATCGACGATCGGCGAGACATCGGCTAGCTCGAGAAATTGCCCGATGCTCGTCGCCGTCGTATCGGGTCTTTCGATCAGATCCCTGTACGAAAACGTCAGTGCGTGTTCCGCCGGCAACTCACCGAAGAACTCGATGATTTCGGACACATACTGAGCCCAGACGCGCACGCCGTCTTCAACCGATCCGATCCAGTGCTTGCGAACCATCGACTTCGCGACATGAGCCGGATGGCGATGAAGGTGAATGAAGCGTGCCTGCGGCAACGTCTCGCGAATGAGGCGCAAGCACGAACCCGACATGGGCAGGCGCGCGACGGAGCCGACACGCGCCGACAGGATCGTCGGGTCGGCGTAAGGCGGGTGCTTGTCGCCCCAGATCGGCGTACTCACGCCAAGCTCCTCGCGATAGAAGCGCTCGACCCAGGTGCCGAGCGTGCGACGACTGAAACGCTCGAATCGCTGCAGATACGAAGGCGTGAGCAGATCCCC
>JBCNPL010000522.1:0-2796 GCA_039593375.1 Paraburkholderia sp.
GAGCTCTACGCGCAGATAGCGGGGCTTTTCGGCGGCGCCGAAGTGACGTTCGACGATCATTTCGCCCCGAACAATCACATCATGGGCACGACGATCATGGGCAACGATCCGGACGATTCAGTCGTCGATGCGGACTGCCGCACGCACGATCATCGAAATCTGTTCCTCGCGACGAGCGGGGTGATGCCCTCGGCGGCTTCGGTCAATTGCACGTTGACCCTCGCGGCGCTCGCGTTGCGGCTTGCCGACAAGCTCAAGCGTGAGCTCTGATATGGTGAGGACGCCCCCACGCTCGCTTCGTACGCTGCCGCGCCCGATTCGCATGGCGAGCGTCGCCGCCGCGTTCGCGCTCTTTGCGCTCTATCTGGCATGGCACGCCGCGAGTGACGCCGATGGAGCGCCGGCCGACGAGATACCGCTGTCCGCCGCGCTCGCCCAAAGCGGATCGAAAGCGGCGGCGAGCTCCGACGCGCCCGACACGCCGGGCCAGACGGCAGGCGTTGCGCGCGAGAGCCCAGCGAGCGACGTGGACAACCCGGACCTCGTCAAGCGCGGCGCCTACCTCGCGCGCGCGGGCGACTGCGTCGCATGCCATACCGCCGACAAGAGTCGCCCTTTCGCGGGCGGCCTGCCGATCGCGACGCCGTTCGGCACCCTTTATACGCCGAATATCACGCCGGACCCGGACACGGGCATCGGCCGTTGGACCGACGGCGACTTCGTCCGCGCGATGCACGAAGGGATCGGCAAGAGCGGTGAGCGGCTCTATCCGGCTTTTCCCTACGCCGAGTACACGCGCTTGACCGAACGCGACGTGCTCGCGATCCGTGCGTATTTGAACACGCTTGTGCCGATCCACTACACACCGCCGCGTAACGATATGAACTTTCCGTTCAATCAGCGTTGGCTGATGTTCTTCTGGAATCTGTTCAATTTTCACGAAGGCCGCTTCGTGCCCGATCCGAAGCAAAGCCCGGAATGGAATCGCGGCGCCTATCTCGTCGAAGGGCTTGCGCACTGCGAGGAATGCCATACGCCGCGCAACTTCATGCAGGGACTGCGGGCGACCGATCGCTTTTCCGGCGCGGAGCAGGCCGGATGGCGCGCGTTCAACATTACGCCCGACAAAGCGGGCGGTATCGGCAGTTGGAGCGACGAGGACCTCGTTCGCTATTTGGCAACAGGCGTTGCACCCGGTCGCGCGAATGCGGCGGGACCGATGGCCGACGTCGTCTCCAATAGCACGCAATACCTGACGAGCGACGATCTGCACGCCATTGCCGTCTATCTGCGCTCGGTGCCGCCTGTCTCGGGCGGCGCGACGCGATCGCGCGATCAATGGGGCAAGCCTGCCGACGATGTGACCGCGCTGCGAGGCGCACCCGTCAAGGGCATCGACGGCGCTCAGCTTTTCGTCGCCAACTGCGCGTCGTGTCACGACTGGACGGGGCAGGGCATCGGCGGCACGGCGCCGCTCGCCTATCCGTCGCTGATTCATAACAGCGCGACCGGTGCCGGCAACGCGGACAACCTGACGCTCGTCATTCTGCACGGCGTCGAGCGGCAGACAAAGGACGCGAACGTGATGATGCCGGGGTTCGGCAACGAGCTGAACGACGAGCAAGTCGCCGCGATCGCGAACTACGTGACTCAGCACTTCGGCAACCCGCGCGCGACCGTGACGGCTGCCGATGTGGCGAAGCTGCGCGCGAGGCAACGGTGATGGGCGGCACGCACGAAATGGAAATGTCAGGCCCGCTTGCGGGCACGGGGCTATGATCGCTATATGGATACGAGCCCCGAACGCTTTCCCGTCGTTTGTCGCCACGCCGCCAATACAGTTGGCCGCGATTTCGTCGTGGGCGATCTGCACGGCTGCGTCGACGCGCTGCGCTATCTGCTGCGCGAAATCGAGTTCGACGGCGCGCGCGACCGGCTCTTTTCCGTCGGCGACCTCATCGATCGCGGCAGCCAATCGGAGGAAGCGTTGGCGCTGCTCGACAAACCTTGGTTCTATGCGGTGCTCGGCAATCACGAGGAGGCGCTTTGCCTCGTGGCCGAGGGCAGTATGCGCCGCAACTGGTGGTACGGCATCGGCGGAGAGTGGGCCGATTCGCTGTCGGACGAAGCGTTGCTGCGCTACGCGGAGCGCCTGCGGACATTGCCGCTCGTGCGCGTCGTGGGCAGCGGCGAGGAGCGTTTCAATATCGTGCACGCCGAGTTCTTCGGCAGCGACGCGGACCTCGATGCCGGCGTCTTCGCCGAACGCGTGCGGCAGCAAATGCTATGGGGGCGCGAGCTCGCGCTGGGCAATGGCGATCCGGCGCGACAGGAAGGGTTGTCGGTGACGTACTGCGGCCACACGCCGATGCGCGAGATGGGACGCATCGGCTCGCAGATCTTCGTCGATACGGGTGCCTTCGCGCTCACGGGCAAGCTCACCGTTACCGAGGCGTTGACGCCGCGCGCGTGGTCGGTCTCGCTCGAGACTGCGCTTGCCGAAGGCGCGGCGCAGATGATGCTGCCGTGAGTGCCGTCGCAGGCTAGCCGATCTGGTTCAATTCGAAGACGCTGTCGATCGCGCTGCCGTTCCAGTTGTATTCGAGGTACGCCGCGTGGCGACAGTCGCGCAGGATCGTCGTTTTCAATGCCGCGAGACATTCGCCGCGTGCATCGCGCACGGAAGGGTAGGCGATGCCGGCCACGCCCGCCGTACGCACGGCGCGCCCGAGCGCCTGCCCCGCGCTGTAGTCGGTCGGAGAAAGGATCGCCGAGTCGATCGTCTCGTCGCCACGC
>JBCNPL010000523.1:0-2796 GCA_039593375.1 Paraburkholderia sp.
GGGCGCATGCCTGTGCGATATGCGGTTCGCGCGAGAGCTTTCTCGACGAGATGATCGTCGACGACAAGGGCACGAGAATGTTCGTCTGCTCGGACAGCGACTATTGCGGACAACGACTCGAAAAGCGCGAGGCCGACAATGCGCGAGCGGAAGCAGCGCGAGAGCCCGCTTCGACAAATGCGCTTGCAACCGAGGTCGACGGGGGGCGAGCATGACGCCGCTGCTCAGTACGCGCGGCCTGACGACACGCTATGGCGAGCGGATCGGCTGCGAGGACGTCGGCTTCGATCTGTATCCTGGCGAAGTGCTCTGCGTCGTCGGCGAATCGGGCTCGGGAAAATCGACGCTGCTCAATACCGTTGCGCTGCGCGTGCGTGCCGCATCGGGTAGCCTGCGCTATACGACTTCGAACGGCGAATCGCTCGATCTGCTGACCTTGTCGGAGCCGCGTAGGCGCCTGTTGATGCGCACCGAATGGGGTTTCGTCGAACAAAACCCGCGCGACGGATTGCGGATGGCAGTATCGGCCGGCGCGAATATCGGCGAGCCGCTGATGGCGGTCGGCGCTCGGCATTTCGGCATGATCCGCGAGACTTCGACGAACTGGATGCGGCGCGTCGAGCTCGATGCCGAGCGCATCGACGATCTGCCCACCTCGTTTTCGGGGGGCATGCAGCAGCGGCTGCAGATCGCGCGCAACCTCGTCACCGGTCCGCGGCTCGTGCTGATGGACGAGCCGACGGCGGGCCTCGACGTGTCGGTGCAGGCCCGGCTGCTCGATCTGCTGCGCACGCTCACCGCGCAGTTGCAGCTCGCCTGCGTGATCGTGACGCACGACATCGGCGTTGCGCGGCTGCTTGCGCACCGCCTGATGGTGATGCAGGGCGGACGCGTCGTCGAAGCGGGGCTGACCGATCAGGTGCTCGACGATCCGCAGCATCCGTATACGCAATTGCTCGTATCGTCCGTGTTGCCGGTTTGAGCGCGACGCCGGCCGCAACGCAAACAAGAGGAGTCCTCAATGAACGGCGAACCGATCGATACCAGCTTCGTCGAAGACGAAAGACTGATGCTGCGCGCGCGCGGAGTTGCTAAAACATTCGTGCTTCACACGCAGGGCGGGCAGGCGATTCCCGCGCTGCACGGCGTCGATCTCGACGTCTCGCGCGGGGAATGCGTGGCGCTTGTCGGCCCGTCCGGCGCGGGCAAGAGCACGCTGCTGCGCTGCCTTTATGGGAACTATCTGGCAAGCGCGGGATCGATCGCACTACGCGACGAGGCGAGCGAGCGCCGTCACGTCGTGCTGACGGGCGCCGATCCGCACGAGGTCATGCGCATGCGCCGCGACGTGATCGGCTACGTCAGCCAGTTCTTGCGTGTAATTCCGCGCGTGTCGACGCTCGATCTGGTCTCGGAGCCGCTCGTCGCGCGTGGGGCAGACATCGACGAAGCGCGGCGTCGCGCGTGCGCCTGGCTCGCGCGCCTCAACATACCCGAGCGGCTCTGGCGGCTGGCGCCGGCGACGTTCTCGGGCGGCGAGCAGCAGCGCGTGAACATCGCGCGCGGGCTCATCGCGGAGCATCCGGTGTTGTTGCTCGACGAGCCGACCGCATCGCTCGATGCGGTGAATCGGGCCGTCGTCGCCGAGGTCATCGTCGAGGCGCGCGAGCGGGGCGCCGCGATCGTCGGCATTTTCCACGACGAGCCGACGCGCGAGCGGGTCGCCACACGCAGGCTCGAGCTGGAGCCCGTGATGATGGCCGCCGCCGCGTGACGGCCTACCGCGCATGAGCGCGCGTCAATCGATAACGGGTACGGATGGATTCCTGCCAGAGCGGACACGGAGCAACGGGATGTTGATCAAGAATGCGCGCATCGTTGCGCGCGACGAAGCATTCATCGGTGTAGCGAGGATTGAAAACGGGCTCATCGCCGACGTCGCGCCCGGCACGACGAGTGTGCCGGAGGCCGAAGACTGGCATGGCGACTATTTGCTGCCTGGCTTCGTCGAGCTGCATACCGACAATCTCGAGAAGCACTTGGCGCCGCGCCCCGGCGTCATGTGGAACGTCGATGCGGCGTTCGTGATTCACGATGCGCAGGTCGCCGCGGCCGGCATCACGACCGTCTTCGATTCACTCGCGATCGGCTCGCGCACCGACGCGGGCTTGCGCGGCAGCGAGATCCATCGCAACGCGGTGTCGGCCATCGATCGCCTGTCCGAGCAGCATCTGCTGCGGGCCGATCACTATTTGCACCTACGCTGCGAGGTCGGCACCGAGGATGTCGTCGATCTCTTCGACGAGTTCGGCGACCATCGGCTGCTGCAGCTCGCGTCGGTGATGGACCACACGCCCGGCCAGCGCCAGTGGCAAGACGCCGCGAAGTGGCGCCAGTATCAGGAGCGCAACGGCAAGTGGAGCGACGAGAAGATGGAGGCTGCGCTGATCGAGCTCAGCGAGCTGCAGGCGCGCTACGCCGAGGCGCATCGGCGCTGCATCGTCGATCGCTGCAAGTCGCTGGGCGTATCGGTGGCGAGCCATGACGATACGCTCGTCGAACATATCGAGGAAGCGGTGCGCGACGGCATCGCGATTTCGGAGTTTCCGACGACGATGGCCGCGGCGCGAGCCGCTCGCCGGCATGGCCTCGCCACTGTGATGGGGGCACCCAATGTCGTGCGAGGCGGATCGCATTCGGGCAACGTGTCGGCGCTCGAACTGGCGAAGGAAGGGCTGCTCGACATCCTGTCGTCGGACTACGTGCCTTCGAGTCTGATGATGGCTGCGTTCCAGC
>JBCNPL010000524.1:0-2795 GCA_039593375.1 Paraburkholderia sp.
AAGCGAAGCTGCGAAACGCCTTGCGCGACAGCTCGACGCGCTCGTGAAGCCCTTCGTCTATCGCCGCTACCTCGACTTCGGCGTGATCAGCGCGATTCGCGCGTTGCACCGGCAGATCGGCGAGGAGGCGCGGCGGCGAGCCTCGATGCGCCCGGAAAAGGCCGACGATATCAAGCTCGGCCGCGGTGGGATTCGCGAGATCGAGTTCAGCGCGCAGGTTTTTCAGCTGATTCGAGGTGGGCAGGATGCCGGCTTCCGCATCCGGCCCACGCTGGAGGTGCTGCGCCACGCCGCGACGCGCGGACTGCTGACGCCCGCCGTCTGCGCGGGGCTAGGCGACGCCTATGCTTTTTTGCGCACGCTCGAGCATCGCCTCCAATATCGGCACGACGGGCAAACGCATGCGATGCCTGTCGACGAGGAAGAGCGCGCGCGGCTTGCCGCTTCGCTCGGCTTTCCCGACTACGCCGCGCTCATGGCGAAACTCGACGGCTATCGCGAGTTCGTCGAAGCGCAGTTCGACCAGATTTTCGCGGACAAGGCGCGCGGCATCGGCGACGCGTCGGACGAAGGCGCGGCGGCGGGGACCTGGGGAAGCGCGCTCGAAGACGACGCCGCTAGCGAAGCGCTCATCGCTCGCCTCGCCGAGCAAGGCTTCGGCGACCAAGCGACCGAGGTGCTTGCGCGGCTCACGGCCGTGCGCCGCTCGACACGCTATCTCGGCTTGCCCGAGCGCAGCCGCGCGCGCTTCGACGTGATCGCGCGGCGGGCCCTGGATGCCGCGGCCAGACTCGAACCGGCGGCGAGCCGCGCGCCGACGCTGACGCGGCTTTTCGATCTGCTCGAAACAGTGAGCCGGCGCAGCGCCTATCTCGCGTTGCTCGACGAGTATCCGGCGGCGCTCGAACGCGTGATGGGCGTGCTCGCGGCCTCGCGTTGGGCGGCCGGATACCTGACGCGGCACCCGCAACTGCTCGACGAACTGCTGGACGACGAGGCGATTGCGAGCCCGTTCGATTGGGCCGTGTTTCGGGCGTCGCTGCGCGCGCGGCTTGGCGCGGCCGACGGCGTCGAGCAGCAGATGGACCTGCTGCGCCATGCCCATCAGGCCGAGGTCTTCCGTATCCTGCTGATCGATCTTGCCGGCAAGCTGACGGTCGAGCAGGTGAGCGACCGGCTCTCCGAGCTGACCGACTCGGTCCTCGACGTGACGATGGAGGCCGTTTGGCGGCATCTGCCCAAGCGGCATCGCCCGGTGCCGCGCTTTGCGATCATTGCCTACGGCAAGCTTGGCGGCAAGGAACTCGGCTACGCGTCCGATCTCGATCTCATTTTTCTTTACGACGATCCCGACGACGCGGCGGCCGAAGTCTACGCGACTTTCGCGCGCCGCCTCATCACCTGGCTCACGACTTCCACCGGTGCCGGCACGCTCTTCGATGTCGACTTGCGATTGCGGCCGAACGGCGAATCGGGGCTGCTCATCACGGACCTCGATGCGTTCCGCCGTTATCAATTGCGTGAAGGTGACGCGGCCAATGCGGCCTGGGTCTGGGAGCACCAGGCGCTCACGCGCGCACGATTTTGCGCCGGCGACGCGGACATCGGCGCGCAGTTCGAGGCCATCCGCAAGCAGGTGCTGACGACATCGCGCGAGGCGGCGCCGCTCGCGGCCGAGATCGTGGCGATGCGCGAGCGCGTCGCGTCGGGCCATCCGAACCGGACCGAGCTGTTCGATTTGAAGCACGATCGCGGCGGGATGGTGGATATCGAGTTCGTCGTTCAGTATTGGGTGCTGCTTCATGCGGCGCGGCATCCCGAGCTCGTTCTCAATACCGGTAATATCGCGCTGTTGCGAGAGGTCTCGCATTTCGGGTTGATGACCGCTGACGAGGCCGAGACGGTCGGCGGTGCTTATCGCACCTATCGCAAGCTGCAGCACCGCCTAAGGCTCGACGGCATGGAGATCGCGCGCGTGCCGCCCGAAAGCATCGGCGCGGAGCGGGGGGCGGTGCTTGGGCTCTGGCGGCGCGTGTTTGGTTGATGTACAGCGAAAACCGCGGAATTTCGCGGTTCATTTCGTCGTTCCGGAAGTCAAAAAACAAAATGGCAAAATCTGAAGCCGCTGTTGAGCCGGCCGATATCTTCCAAGCGGCCCGTGTGGCAAATCCGCTTGCTACACGCGCCTTCCTTGATGTCGGCGCCAAGGTCGATGCCGTGAACGACCGAGGCTTCACGGCACTCGAGTGCGCGGCGATCGGAACGAATGGAACGCCCGTCGATCGGCATCTTGCGGTGCTACGCTTGCTGGTCGAGGCCGGAAGCCCGCTCGAGCATCGCGGTGCGGGTGGTCGGACGGCTCTCTACCTGGCGGCGGAATTCTCTCGGGGGACGGAGGCCATTCGATTGCTGCTCGATGCGGGAGCGCAAGCAGATATTCGAGACGAGCGCGGGAACCATATCGTTGAAAACGCCATGATGCCCGAGGTCAAATCGTTGCTCTCGCAGATCACGGGGCACCCGATACCTAAAAAGGAAGAGAAGCCTGAGCCGAAGAAAATGACGGCGCCTCAGTGGCGTGCCGCCCGCGAGAAAATCGACGCAGCCTTCGACGTTCTCGTGAGCGCGGGCATCGTCGCATTGCATGATGCGGGTGAAACTCAGGAGGATGGCTTCGCGGACGCTTCTCAATCGTTCAGGGAGCGCGGCGGCTTCGAAGCCGGGCTGATCGGTCTATGTTTCTATACGAGGCAGGACCTCAATCGGGCCAAGCGAAGCAGTGACCTCGCCCTTGC
>JBCNPL010000525.1:0-2781 GCA_039593375.1 Paraburkholderia sp.
AGCGCGAGCTTGCCCGAGAGGTGCCGGATGAAGCGTTCCGCGTCCTCGGACGTGTATTGCATCGGCTCGCGCTCGTCCGCAAAGCGTGTCGGATCTTGCCAACACGGCTCGCCGTCGGCGCGCCAGAAGAGCGAGAGCGCCCAGCGCGGCAACTGCTCGCCCGGATACCACTTGCCCTGCCCCACGTGCAAGAAGCCGTTCGCTCCGTAGCGCGCGCGCAGCTTTTCCATGAGGGCGACCGCATAGCCGCGCTTCGTCGGCCCGAGGGCGTCGGTATTCCATTCGGGCGCGTCGCGATCGCGCACGCAGACGAAGGTCGGCTCGCCGCCCATCGTGAGGCGGACGTCCATCGAAGAAAGGTCGGCGTCGACCTGCCAGCCCATCAGCTCGATCGCGGCCCATTGATCGTCGGTATAGGGCTTCGTGACGCGCGGCGTTTCGAGCACGCGCTCGATCGACATCGAGTGCGTGAATTCGACTTCGCATTCATCGAGCGCGCCCGAGATCGGCGCGGCGCTGCCGGGCTGAGGCGTGCAGGCGACGGGAACGTGCCCCTCGCCGGCGAGCAGCCCAGACGTCGGATCGAGCCCGATCCAGCCGGCGCCCGGCAAATAGACCTCGCACCAGGCGTGCAGATCCGTGAAGTCCACTTCGGCGCCGCTCGGGCCGTCGATCGCTTTCTCGTCGGGCGCGAGTTGCAGCAGATAGCCCGAGACAAAGCGCGCCGCGAAGCCGAGCTGACGCAGCGTTTGAACGAGGAGCCATCCCGTGTCGCGGCACGAGCCCGATTCTTTTTCGAGCGTTTCCTCGGGCGTCTGCACGCCGGGCTCCATGCGGATCAGATAACCGATCTCGAGCGCGAGACGTTGGTTGAGCTCGACGAGAAAATCGATCGTCTTGCGCGGCGTGCGCTCGATGCTATCGATGAATGCCGCGAAGCGCGGTGTCGCCTGCTCCATGCGCGCAAGGTAAGGTGTGAGCTCGCCGGCGAGGTCTGGCGGATAAGCAAACGGGAACTGCTCGGCGTAGGGTTCGAGAAAAAAGTCGAACGGGTTGTAGACCGACATCTCGGCGACGAGGTCGACCGTCACGCTGAATTCGCGCGTCGGCTCGGGAAAAACGAGCCGCGCCTGATAGTTCGCGAACGCGTCCTGCTGCCAGTTGACGAAGTGATCGGCCGGCTCGACGCGCATCGAATAAGAGAGGATCGGCGTGCGGCAGTGCGGCGCCGGACGCAGGCGGACGATTTGCGGCCCGAGAGTCACGAGCCGGTCATAGCGATACTGCGTGACATGGTTTAACGCGACGCGGATCGACACGAAGGAACCTCGGTGCGGTGAGAAAAGGAAAAGCGCTCGAGCTTGCGTCCCGAGTCAGGACACGAGCCGTCACGCCTCATGGACAGGCGCCGGCACGGGATCGGGCTCGGGCGCGAGCGGCACGAGCAGGTCCGTGCTTACGCAGCTCGCGAGCTCGTTCACGCGAGCCAGAAACTCGGTGAGCCAAGCGTGAAGGCCGCCGCGCAGAATGTCGCCGATCCGCGAGACGCACACGTGCTCGTGCAGCTTGACGGCCATCGCTTCGGCCTGCGCGCTGCGCGCATTGCGCACGCGCGCGAGGATCTGCCGCACTTCGTCGAGGCTCGCGGCAAGCGAGCGCGGCCAGTCGGCGAAGAGGATCAGCAGGTCCGCGATGCGCTCGGGCGTGATAACGTCGCGATAGACCTTGCGATAGACCTCGAAGCCCGATACCGAGCGCAATAGCGCTGCCCAATGGTAGTAGTCGAGCGATTGCGCGAGCGGCTGCGCGTTGCCGCCGCCGCGTTGCTCGAGCATTTCGAACTTGACGTCGAGGATGCGGGCCGTATTGTCGGCGCGCTCGAGAAAGGTGCCGAGGCGCATGAAATAGAACGCCTCGTCCTTCACCATCGTGCCGAGCTGCACGCCGCGCGAGAGATGAGAGCGGAACTTCACCCACTCGAGGAACTCGCACGGGTCGCGCGCGAGCACGCCCTCGGCGAGCATGCGCTGCGCGTCGAGCCAGGTCGTATTGAGCGTCTCCCAGAGCTCCGTCGTGATCGAGCCGCGCACGGCGCGCGCGTTTTCGCGTGCCGCGCGCAGACAGCTGATGATCGACGAGAGGTTGTCGCCGTCGCTCGTCATGAACGCGATGACTTCGCGGCTCGTAAGCGTCGGATGGGCGGCGCAATAGATGCCGGCAAGCTCCGAGATCGACAGCATGGCGCGCCAGCCGAGTGCCGCGTATTCCTCCGACTGCGGCAGCAGCGACATTTGATAGTTGGCGTCGAGCATGCGAGCCGTGTTCTCGGCGCGCTCGGTGTAGCGGGCCATCCAGAACAGATGGTCGGCGGTGCGGCTCAGCATGACGAAATAGCTCCAGGACGGTATTGAACGCCCACGCTTCGCAAAAGCCCCGCGGAGCAGAGCCGTTGCGGCGGCGCGGACCTTATTGCTCGAGCACCCAGGTATCCTTGGTACCGCCTCCTTGCGACGAATTGACGACGAGCGAGCCTTCGCGCAACGCGACGCGCGTCAAGCCTCCGGGCACCATTCGCACCTCGCTGCCCGACAGCACGAACGGGCGCAGATCGATATGGCGCGGCGCGATGCCCGCTTCGACGTAGGTCGGACATGTCGAAAGCGCGAGCGTCGGCTGCGCGATGTACTTGTCGGGGTGCGCGATGAGCACGGAGCGAAACGCCTCGATCTCGGCCCTCGTCGCGGCGGGGCCGATCAACATCCCGTAGCCGCCCGCGCCGTG
>JBCNPL010000526.1:0-2777 GCA_039593375.1 Paraburkholderia sp.
CCGACTCCGATGATCTTGCGGCGCGCGAGCATCTCGCCGAGTTCGGGCGGTACCGGCCACCGCAAAGCGGCGGAGCGCACGTCGACGCGCTCGACGAGGCGGCCGCGGACGTACGGCTCGATGCCGCGCCGCGTCACCTCCACTTCTGGCAATTCGGGCATATCAGTGCGCGCCCCGGAGCGAACGCCGCGGACGCGAGCGTAGGAGCGATCTCATAAATGGCGTTTAATGGCGAGGAATGGGTGTGTAACTTGCATGGTCGAATCTGCGTGTATTGTAGCGAGCGCGTTACAATCGTCTGAAACCCTCGAACGGATTTCCATGATTTTGTCCCTGAAGCCGCTCTCGAAGCGCGCAGGCAGCGTGCGCTCCGCCCGACGCGCCGCGCCGCTCGGCCGCATCGCCGCCGCCGCCGCGTGTGCCTGGATGCTCGCCGCCCTTGCCCTGCCGGCGTACGCGCAAGATCCCGCTCCTTCGGACGATTCGGCTTCGGCCGCGCCGGCGGACGCCTTCGCGCCGGCGCTCCCCGCCGAGACGCAGAACCTGCCGAACGTCGAGTTGACGAGCCAGATCGTCTTTCAAGTGCTCGCGGCCGAAATCGCGTTGCAGCGCAACGAACCGGCACCGGCCTACCAGACCTACCTATCGCTTGCGCGCGATACGCACGATCCGCGCATGGCGCAGCGTGCGGCCGAAATCGCGATCGCGGCGCAAAGCCCGGCCGACGCGCTGACGGCTGCGCAACTCTGGCGCCAGTACGCCCCCGACTCCGAGCGCGCCGCGCAGCTCGATGCGTCCTTGCTGGTCCTTTCCGGCAAGCCCGAGGATGCCGAGCCGCTCCTCGCGGCCGAGCTCGCGAAGGTGCCCGAGCAGGACCGCGGCAACGCGATCGTCGCGCTGCAGGTGTTGCTCGCACGCGGGCCGAACCACGTGGGCGGGCTGCAAGTCCTGAAGGACCTCGCGAAGAACGATCTCGGAAGGCCCGAGGCGCAGCTCGCGGTCGGCCGTCAACAGCTGCTCGCGGACGACCAGCCGGGCGCGCGCTCGTCGTTCGAGCGCGCGCTGAAGCTGAAGCCCGATTTCCTGCCCGCGGCGCTCGCGCTGGCGCAGATGGGGCCCGATGAACGCAACGAGGCGATTTCAACGTTCGAGTCGTACGTCAAGCAGAATCCGAAGTCGCATGATGCCAGGCTCGCGCTCGCGCAGCTCTACCTGTCGAGCGACCGCATCGACGACGCGCAAAAGCAGTTCGAAGCGCTGCACAGCCTCGACGCGCATGATCCGACGCCGCTCATGGCGCTTGGCCTCATCAAGGTTCAGCAGAAGCAGTACGACAGCGCGCAGAAGTACTTGCAGCAATACGCCGAGCTGACCGAGAAGACGCCGGGCGCGGACCCGGGGCAAGCTTATATCTTCCTCGCGCAGATCGCGCTCGAGCAGAAGAACGAGGAGCAAGCCGCGAAGTGGCTCGACAAGGTCTCGCCGGACAGCCCGCGCTATACCGCCGCGCGTGTGACGCGCGCGCAGTTGCTCGCGAAGGCGGGCAAGATCGACGAAGCGCGCAAGATGCTGGCCGATCTGCAGAGTCCGGACCCGCATGCTCAAGCGCTGATCGCACGTACCGACGCCGCGATCCTCTTCGACGCCAAGCGCTATGCCGAGGCGGAGAGCCGGCTCGCGGCCGCCGACGAGGCGATGCCCAACGATCCCGAGATCATCTACGACTACGCGATGGCCGCGGAAAAGACGGGCCATTACGGTCTGATGGAGTCGAAGCTGCGTCAGCTCATCAAGGTTCAGCCCGACAATCCGCAGGCCTATAACGCGCTCGGCTACTCGCTCGCCGATCGCAACCAGAACCTCGACGAAGCCCAGAAGCTCATCGAAAAGGCCTCGGCCCTGGCGCCGAACGACGCCTTCATCATGGACAGTCTCGGCTGGGTCAAATACCGCCTCGGCGATACGACGGACGCGGCAAAGCTTTTGCGCCGCGCATACGATCTCCAACCGAACGCCGAAATCGGCGCCCACCTGGGCGAGGTGCTCTGGAAGAGCGGAGACCAGGCCAAAGCGCTTGCCGCATGGCGCGACGCGCGCAAGCTCGAGCCCGACAACGATACGCTCGTGAAGACGCTCAAGCGCTTTCAGGTGAACAGCAACGACCTCTGATGCAAGTGAAAGTCCGCGATTCTCTGGCGCGTCTTGCGCGCCGCTTCCGTTGCGCGCACGCGCGGCGTCTCGAGCGGTCGATGGCCTTCGCGCCGCGCCGTCCGCGCCGCATCGCCTGGCCGGTCGCAATGGCGACGACGATGGCGGTCGCGCTGCTCGCGGGCTGCTCCGTCGCACCGACTCACGGCCCCTCTACATCGAACGCGGCGACCGCCCTTTCGACCCAGACGGCTCGCGCTTATCACGGCCGTTTCTCGGTGCGCTACGTCGACCAGAGCGGGCGGCCGCGCAACGCCTACGGCAATTTCGATTGGCAGGAACAAGGCGATACGGTCACGCTGCAGCTCCTGAATCCGTTCGGCCAGACGCTCGCGATCGTCACGTCGTCGCCGTCGGCGGCGACACTCGAGCTGCCGAATCGCCAACCGCTCACGGCCGACAACGTCGGCACGCTGATGCGCAACGCCCTCGGCTTCGCGCTGCCCGTCGAAGGCCTGCGCTACTGGCTGCAACCGTCGCCGGCCCCGACCTCGCAAGCGAAAACGATCGTCGATCCGCAGGCCGAAACGCGACTCAAGGAAATCGACCAGGACGGCTGGACGATCCAG
>JBCNPL010000527.1:0-2777 GCA_039593375.1 Paraburkholderia sp.
ATCTCCCAAAGCGGAGACAGGTCGCGCAGCTTCGCGATCTTCCTCTTCAATAGGTCGACCACGAATTCGACCTCCTGTTCCGTCGTGAAGCGGCCGACCGTAAAGCGAATCGAGCTATGCGCGAGTTCGTCGTTGCGGCCGAGCGCACGCAGCACGTACGACGGCTCGAGCGAGGCCGACGTGCAGGCCGACCCCGACGAGACGGCGACTTCCTTGATCGCCATGATCAGCGACTCGCCTTCGACGAAGTTGAAGCTGAGGTTGAGATTGTGCGGAATGCGGCGTTCCATGTCGCCGTTCACGTAAACCTCTTCGATCTCCGTCAGGCCGGCGAGCAGCCGATCTCGCAGCATGCGCACGCGCTCGTTTTCGGTGGCCATTTCCTCGCGGGCGATCCGAAACGCCTCGCCCATGCCGACGATCTGGTGCGTCGGCAGCGTGCCCGAGCGCATGCCGCGCTCGTGGCCGCCACCGTGCATCTGCGCCTCGATGCGCACGCGCGGCTTGCGGCGGACGTAAAGCGCCCCGATGCCCTTCGGCCCATAGGTCTTGTGCGCCGAAAACGACATGAGGTCGACCTTCAGACGATTGAGGTCGATTTCGACTTTGCCCGTCGCTTGCGCGGCGTCGACATGAAAGACGATGTTCTTTTCGCGGCAAATCGCGCCGATCGCCTCGATGTCCTGAATCACGCCGATCTCGTTGTTCACGTACATCACGGAAACGAGGATCGTATCGGGTCGCAACGCGGCCTTGAATGCCTCGAGATCGATGAGGCCGTTCTCCTGAACGTCGAGGTACGTGACTTCGAAGCCTTCGCGCTCGAGCTCGCGCGCGGTGTCGAGCACGGCCTTGTGCTCGGTCTTCACCGTGACGATATGCTTGCCGCGGCTCTTGTAGAAATGCGCGGCGCCCTTGATCGCGAGGTTGTCCGACTCGGTCGCCCCCGAAGTCCAGATGATTTCGCGCGGATCGGCGTTGACGAGCGCGGCGACCTGCTCGCGCGCTTCCTCGACCGCGCGCTCCGCGTCCCACCCATACGAGTGGCTACGCGACGCGGGATTACCGAATTGCTCGCGCAAATAGGGAATCATCTTGTCCACCACGCGCGGATCGACGGGTGTCGTCGCGCTGTAGTCCATATAGATGGGCAGATGGGGCATTTCGTTGATCATCAATCGCTCCGGGGGACTCATTGTTTTGGATACGGCGCTCGCCTCGATCCGTCACGGTCGGCTCGACCGCTCGAACCCGTTCGACAGGCGGCGCACTCGAATCAAGCTACGAACTCGCGATGTTGAATACCGAGTTCGGTCCTCTCGGTGTCGGGCGCGGCGCCTCGGGTGCCGCCTGCTCGCTGCGCCGATCGTGCAGCACGGACGGCACGCCTTCGCGGGAGCGCTGCTGATCGACCAGATCCTGCAGCGAGACCGAATCGAGGTACTCGACCATTTTCTGGTTCAGCGTCGACCAGAGCTCGTGCGTCATGCAATGGCCGTCGCTTTGCTTCGTGCCTTCGCAGGAGCCCTTGCCGCCGCACTGCGTGGCGTCCAGCGGTTCGTCGACGGCGATGATGATGTCCGCCACCGTCACCTCGTTCGCTCTGCGCGCGAGGTTGTACCCGCCACCGGGCCCGCGCACCGATTCGACGATTTCATGGCGACGCAGCTTGCCGAACAGCTGCTCGAGATAGGACAGCGAAATCTTCTGACGCTGGCTGATGCCAGCGAGCGTCACCGGACCTTGATCCTGGCGCAACGCCAAGTCGATCATCGCCGTCACGGCGAAACGCCCTTTCGTGGTGAGTCTCATGGTATCGGGGGAAACCGAAATTCTTGACAATTGCGGTCAAGTATAAATACATGACATTTTTAGTCAAGTATCCCTGCCGCCGAGGAGGTCATTAGGGTACGAACGCGACGAGCGCGCGCAGATGCGCGAGTAGTCCACGACACGCTTCCTCGCATTGATCGAGCACCTGCTCGAAGCCCGCATTGCCGCCGAAATACGGATCCGCCACCTCGCTCGCCGCCGCGTCCCCCGCGAACTCCATGAGCAGCCGCAGCTTCGATTGGTGCTCCTCCGGGCAAAACGCGCGCAGCCTGCGCAGATTCTCGGCATCCATGGCGAGCAGCAAATCGAACCGGTCGAAGTCGTCCCGGGCGATTTGCCTCGCCCTGAGCGCCGACAGATCGTAGCCGCGCTTCAATGCAGCCGCCTGCGCGCGCTCGTCGGGCGCTTCGCCGACGTGCCAGTCGCCCGTACCGGCGGAATCCACGACGATGCGATCCTGCAACCCCGCCGACGAAATTTGCGCGCGCATGACGGCCTCGGCCGTCGGCGAGCGGCAGATATTTCCAAGACAGACGAAGCAGACGGAGACGGTTCTCATCGGGAGCGCGGCAACGAAGCCGCCATTATAGAGTGCCCCCACTCACGAGGCTTGCGGCTTCACGGCAGCCGAGGCGCCGTGTGCGGCCGTGGCGGTGCGTACCGTCGTCGCCGCGTCGATGAGCCCGTACGACACGGTGCGAGCCAACTCCGCGCTGACCTGCTCGGCTCCCAGCCGCTCATGCCGCGCCTTGTCGCCGTACGCTTGCAGCACCGCCAGACTGGCCAACGTCACCATAACCGCCAGCGGCCAATAGACCGATATTCTCGTTTTCATCTTGCGCCCCTCGTTTCTGCTGGGCGCGCCCATGCGCGTCCGACATTACGGAGACGATTCTATAGATATCGACTATTGAGACAAAGCCGGGAATAGCGAATTCAGCGTT
>JBCNPL010000528.1:0-2775 GCA_039593375.1 Paraburkholderia sp.
CGGCACATAGAGCGCGCCGGCGATCGCACAGAGCACAGCCGATAGCGTCCAGACGAACAGCTTGTACGCGAGCGGACTGTAGCCGAGAAACATGAGCCGCGTTTCGCTGTCGCGCATGGCGGTGACCACACGCCCGAGCTTCGAAACGACGATCGCGCGCGCCGCGAGAAACGCCAGCACGAGGGTCGCGAACGTCAGCAGGAAGAGCACGGTCCGCGTGCCGGGATGCGTGATCGGAAAGCCGGCTATGCGCTTGAAATCGGTGAAGCCGTTATTGCCGCCGAAGCCGGTTTCGTTGCGATAAAAGAGCAGCATCGCGGCGTAGGTCAGAGCCTGCGTGATGATCGACAGATAGACCCCTTGCACGCGCGATCGGAATGCGAAGAAGCCGAATGTCCAGGCCAATACGGCCGGCACGAGCACGACGAGCGCGAGCGCGTACCAGAGATGCGAGGTGCCGTGCCAATACCAAGGCAGCTCGTGCCAGTTCAGAAACACCATGAAATCGGGCAGGTCGCTTTGATAAACGCCGTCGTGGCCGATCGCGCGCATCAGATACATGCCGATCGCGTAGCCACCGAGCGCAAAGAAGAGGCCGTGCCCCAGGCTCAGGATGCCGCAGTACCCCCAAACGAGATCGAGCGCGAGCGCCGCGATGGCGTAGCACATGAACTTGCCGCCGAGCGTCAGCGCATAGGCCGAGAGGTGGAAAGCGCTCGATTGCGGGAGCACGAGCGCGGCGAACGGCACGCCGATGCCGACGGCAATGACCAGCGCGACGAGGGCGGCCCAGGCGGGGCGTGGCAACAACGCGCGGCGAGGAGCAAGTCCGAGCGCGAAACCCGACGATTCGGGACCGATATTCGCGCCGGCCGGCGCGGCGGCGTGGCCGGAAAGCGGTGAAGTGGAAGTCGTAGTGTTCATCGCGTGTCTCAGGCGCTGCGTCCCTTCAAGGCAAAAAGCCCCTGCGGACGTTTCTGGATGAAGAGCACGATCAAAACGAGCACGGCGATCTTCGCGAGCACGGGCCCTGACAGCGGCTCGATGGCTTTCGCGAGCACGCCGAGCCCGAAGCTGCCGAGCACCGTGCCCGCGAGTTGGCCGACGCCGCCGAGCACGACCGCCATGAACGAATCGACGATATAGCTCTGGCCGAGATCGGGGCCGACGTTGCCGATCTGAGAGAGTGCGCAGCCGCCGAGCCCGGCGATGCCGGCGCCGAATGCGAACGCATACGAATCGATGCGCGCGGTCTTGATGCCGACGCAGGCCGCCATGCCACGGTTTTGCGTGACCGCGCGCACGAAAAGTCCGAGCCGAGTGCGCGTCAGTACTGCCCATGCAATGGCGATCACGGCCAGGGAGAACGCGAGAATCGCGAGGCGGTTGTACGGCAGAATCAGATTCGGCAGCACGGTGATGCCGCCCGTCATCCATTGCGGATTGGCGACTTGCACGTTCTGCGCGCCGAAGAGGGTACGCGTCGCCTGAATGAGGACGAGACTGATGCCGAAAGTCGTCAGCAACGTTTCGAGGGGGCGTCCGTAGAGATGCCTGATGACGAGCCGTTCGATGACGATGCCGACAGCCGCCGCGGCAGCGAACGAAACAGGTACCGCGACGAGCGGATACCAGTCGAACGCTCCGGGCGCATAGTGTTGAAACGTGTTCTGTACGACATAGGTGGCGTAGGCGCCGATCATGAGGAACTCGCCGTGCGCCATATTGATGACGCCGATGACGCCATAGGTGATGGCGAGCCCGAGCGCCGCAAGCAGCAGCACGCTGCCGAGCGAGACGCCGGCGAACAGCGTTCCGGCAATGCGGCTTTCACGTTCGACGGCATCGAGCGCGTCGATCCCGCGCTGTGCCGCTTCGCGAACGCGTGCATCGGGCTCGGCGAACGTGCCGTCGGCATGCTTGGCGACGAGCGGACGCAGCAGCACGTACATATCGGGATCATGGCGTGCGGCGACGAGCTCGGTTGCCTCGAGCCGTTTGGCCGGATCGCGGTCCGATAGGGCGGTGGTGGCCCATAGCGTGTCGAGGCGGCGCTTGAGGGCCGGGTCCGTTTCTTTGGCACGAGCGCTGTCGATGAGCGGCTTCATGGCGGGATCGGGACTGTTCAGGAGCGCATCGACGGCTGCGCGCCGCGTCGCAACGTCGGGCGAGGCGAGCCGCAGGCCCGCGAGCGCGCCGGCTACCTTCGTGCGCAGCAAGTTGTTCAACGTGACGGCCTGCGCATCGCCGACCGCGACCGTTTTCCCCGTGACGGCATCTTGAGCCTGATCGCCGGCATCGTTCGGCTCAATCAGCACTTCGCCCGCCGACGTGGCCAACGCCTGATCGTTGGCGAGTGCGTTGAGGACGGCCAACGAACGGGCGTCGTGCTCGGCGACGAGCTTGTCGATGACGGCCGACTTCGCTTCGAAGTCATCGCCTGCGAGCGGCGCTACGTCATCCTGCGTCAAGGCGAGCGCCGAGGAACTCACAAGCGCCCAGACGAGCGACAGAAGGAGTGCTCGAGCGAAGGAGAACACGCGCACCGACGCGCGCGGCCGCAGTAGGAAGCTTGGACGAGCAATCGTGAATATCGGCTTCATCCGAGTGTTTGCCGACCGACGTCGGACATGAGTGCGTGAACGCGTGAGCGCATGAGAGCGAATGCCATGCGCGACGACCTGGCCTGTCCGTCGCGCATCGTTCGTTCAACTAACGATCGAGTTACGGGTCTCGAGAGTCGGGCGCGGCAGCGTTACGCCACGGCGCGCCGGC
>JBCNPL010000529.1:0-2765 GCA_039593375.1 Paraburkholderia sp.
GGCGCAGCACGGGCTCGTTCGTATAGGCGTTGCTGACGTGCCAAAGCGTTTCGCCCTGCTCGCGCAGCACGCGCACGAGTTCGGGGTGCGCGTGGCCGAGTGCCGTCACCGCGATACCGCCGGTAAAGTCGACATAATCACGCCCTTGCGAGTCCCAGACGCGCGAACCCTTGCCGCGCACGGGAATGAAAGGCGCGGGCGAGAACACGGGCACCATGACGTCGTCGAACGTCCGGCGGTCCACAGCGAATTCGTTCATGGCTGAATCCTCTCGTTGAGGTAATGGCGATAGTTTAGAAAACGTTCGCGACGCCGTCTTGCTCAGGCGCGACGCGATCTATCGGCGTTCATTGCTCCCTATTCGTTTCGCCTTGCCGCGCGCGGCTCGGTATCGGGCGGCTCGACGAGCGCGCCTACGGGCGGTTCCCCCGCAAACGGCGCACCCGTCCCTTGTTGCTTGGCGATCCAGCTCCGGCGCTCCTCGCGCGGCGTGACGCCGAAACGCTCGCGATAGGCATTCGAAAAGTGCGCGGCGGATGAAAACCCGCAGGCGAGACTCACCTGCACGATCGATTTGCTCGTGCGGCGCAGCTGCATCTGCGCTTTCATGAGGCGCAGACCGAGGTAGTACTTGGACGGCATCGCGGCCAGATATTGGCGAAAGAGCCGCTCGAGCTGACGGCGCGAGATGCCGACGAGCTCGGCGATTTCATCCGTCGTGAGCGGGTCCTCGATGTTGGCCTCCATCAGCTTCAGCGCATCGTTGAGGCGCGGATGACGCTCGCCGGGAGCCGTCACGTAGGGAATGCGCTGACGTTCCTCGCCGGCGCGCAGCGCACCGAGTCCGAGCGCGTCCGCGATCCGATGCGCGAGCTCGGGCCCGTGATCGCGCGCGATCATCGCGAGCATGAAGTCGGCGCTCGCCTGACCGCCCACGCACGTAGCGCGGTCGCGATCGATCTCGAAGATCTGCTGCGTGACGATCGTGCGCTCGAACTCCTCGGCAAACTGCTGGTAGGTCTCCCAGTTCACGCTGACGCGATAGCCCGACAGCTGTCCCGCCATCGCCAGCCACCAGACGCCGTGGTGAATGCCCGTGACGAGCGGCGTGCGCTGGCCGACGCGCGCGAGCGACGCGAGAAAGAGCCGATAGTCGGCGAACTGCTGAAACCGCTCGGTGACGACGATGAGCCAGTCGCAGGCGACGCCGTCGCCAAACGCGCCGTCGGCCGGCAACAACGCACCTCCCGAGAGCGGCACGGGGCGGCCGTCCCACGAGTAGTGCCGTACACGGTAAAGCGGACGCCCATCGATCTCGTTCGCGAGCGCGAGAGCATCGACGATCGTTCCGACACCCGACATCGAGACTGGCGCCAACGCGACGATCGCGACTTCCGTTGCACGGGCCGGCGGCGACGAACGGGCCGACGGTCGGGTGGAGGGATGGGCCGCGGAAAGCACGACGGCCTCGCGCGAAGGCATTCGGCCTTACTTGAGACTGCCGGAGAGGAATTGCCTCAAGCGCTCGCTCTTCGGCTGCGTCAGCACGATCGAAGGATCGCCTTCCTCCTCGGTGCGCCCCTGATGCAGGAACATGACGTGATTTGAAACGTTGCGCGCGAAGCCCATCTCGTGCGTCACGACGATCATCGTGCGGCCTTCCTCGGCGAGCTTTTGCATCACCTTCAACACTTCGCCGACGAGCTCGGGATCGAGCGCCGAGGTGGGCTCGTCGAAAAGCATGACGTCGGGATGCATCGCGAGTGCGCGCGCAATCGCCACGCGCTGCTGCTGCCCGCCCGACAGATGCGACGGGTACTGTTTCTCGAGCCGCGGCGCCAGGCCCACCTTCTCGAGGTAGGTTCGAGCGCGCTCCTCGGCTTCACGACGCGAAAGGCCGAGGACATGAATGGGCGCCTCGATCACGTTCTCGAGCGCCGTCATGTGCGCCCAGAGGTTGAAGTGCTGGAACACCATCGCGAGCTTCGTGCGAATCCGCTGAAGCTGCTTGTGGTCGGCCACTTCCAGATTGCCCGAGCGATCGGCCTTCGTCCGCACGGCCTCGCCGTCGACGACGATCTGCCCGGCATTCGGCCGCTCGAGGAAGTTGATGCAGCGCAAGAACGTGCTCTTGCCCGAGCCGCTCGCGCCGATGATGCTGATGACGTCGCCGGCCTTCGCCTCGAGCGTGACGCCCTTCAGCACCTCGTTGTCGCCGTAGCGCTTGTGGACGTCGAGCGCAGCGAGCTTGACGGCGGCGGATTGAGAAGTCTCTTGGAGCACGATGCTCTCCCTGATCAATGGCGGCCCACGGCCAGATACGCGAGCCAGCGCCGCTCGGCGCGCCTGAACGCCGCGACGAGTGCGAACGATACCGCAAGATAGATCAGCGCGGCGACGCCGAACGCCTGGAACGACATATAGGTGGCCGAGTTGGCGTCGCGCGCGACCTTCAGGATGTCGGGCACCGTGGCCGTGAACGCCACCGTCGTCGCATGCAGCATCAGGATCACTTCGTTACTGTACAACGGCAGCGCGCGACGTAGCGCCGACGGCAGGATGATCCGGCGGTACATCGTGAAGCGGCTCATGCCGTAGGCGCGCGCGGCTTCAACCTCGCCGTGCGAGATCGAGCGAATCGCCCCCGCGAAGATCTCGGTCGTATAAGCGCCCGTATTGAGACCGAACGCGAGAATCGCGCAGTTGAGGCCGCTTCGGAAGAACTCGTCCGCAAGCGGATGAGCGCGTACGATCGCGAGGCTATA
>JBCNPL010000053.1:0-11926 GCA_039593375.1 Paraburkholderia sp.
CAACTGAATGCAGTGCGCGACGAGGCGCAAGACGATGGCCCGACAGCAATTTGACCTGGTCGTTTTCGACTGGGACGGCACCCTGATGGATTCGACGGCCCATATCACGCGCAGCATCCAGGCCGCGTGCCGCGATCTCGGGCTGCCCGTGCCGGCCGACGAGACCGCGAGCTACGTGATCGGGCTCGGTTTGCGCGACGCGCTGGAGGTCGCCGCGCCTTCGCTCGATCCGGCCGATTATCCGCGGCTTGCCGAGCGTTATCGCTATCACTATCTGCTCACGGGCACCCGGACCGAACTTTTCGACGGTGCGCGCGAACTGCTCGAAGAGCTGCGCGACATGGGGTACCTGCTCGCCGTCGCGACGGGCAAGAGCCGCGTCGGTCTCAATCGCGCACTCGACGAGGCGCGTCTCACCTGTCTTTTCGACGGCACGCGCTGTGCCGACGAGACTTTTTCCAAGCCGCATCCGGCGATGCTGCACGAATTGACGCGGGAGCTGGGGCAGGATCTCGAGCGCACGGTCATGATCGGCGATACGACACACGATCTGCAGATGGCGCTGAACGCCGGAACGGCCGGCGTCGGCGTGACTTACGGCGCTCATCGGGCCGACGCGCTCACCGCGCTCGAGCCGAAGTTCGTGGCGGAGAGCGTGCACGCGCTCGCGGCCTGGCTGAGGGAGTACGCGTGAGCATGGGCGAAGGCGATACCGCGACGGCCGTGCGCGTTTGCGCGTCCGACGAGCTGCGCGATGGCGAGGCGGGCGTTCGCCGCGCCGCGAAGCACTGCGGTGAGGACGCCGTCGTTTTTTTCGTGCGCTACGGCGGCGACGTCTACGGCTATCTGAATCGCTGCGCGCATGTGCCGATGGAGCTCGATTGGCTCGAGGGGCAGTTCTTCGAATCGTCGGGCTTATACTTGATGTGCGCGACGCATGGCGCAATCTACGAGCCCGAGACGGGGCGGTGTGTCGGCGGTCCCTGCCGCGGCGCGAGGCTGCGGCCGGTCGCGGTCGAAGAGCGCGACACGCCCGAGGGCCGCGCCGTGTTCTGGTTGCCCGACGAGGCGCTGGTACCGGCGGGCTGAACGGGAGTCCGCGCGTGTATCGACGTCGATGCGCCGACGGACGACGTTCGCAGGGCTTCGGGTCCGCTTCTTTCGCGCTTCATTCACATTCGTTTCATAGGCGATTCCATCGACGCAATGGCTGACATTCCGACTCCCGAACCCCGCGACGACGCTTCGCGCCCTTCGCCCACGCCTTCCGCTTCGTCGGGCGGCGGGGCGAACTGGGAGCGGGCGGCGCTCGAGCGCATTGCGCTCGCGGCGATCGCCGAGCAGCGCGCCGCGCGCCGCTGGCGGATCTTCTTTCGCTTCGCGTTCCTGATCGTGTTGCTGCTGGTCGTCTTCGGTGTTTTTCACGCCTCGGGCGACAAGGTGTCGGCCGCGGGGCGGCACACCGCGCTCGTGACGCTCGACGGCGAAATCGCGGCCGATACGAATGCGAACGCCGACGACGTCGGCACCGCGTTGCGCCGCGCGTTCGAGGATGCCGATACGGCCGGCGTCGTCCTCCAAATCGACAGCCCCGGCGGCAGTCCCGTGCAGGCCAGCATGATCAATGCGGAGATCCGCCGGCTGCGCGCGCGCTATCCGTCGAAGCCGCTTTATGTCGTCGTGGGCGACATGTGCGCGTCGGGCGGCTATTACATCGCCGTCGCCGCCGACAAGATCTATGTCAACAAAGCCAGCATCGTCGGCTCGATCGGCGTGCTGATGGACGGCTTCGGCTTTACGGGGCTCATGGAGAAGCTCGGGATACAGCGCCGTCTGCATACGTCGGGCGCCAACAAGGGCTTCTACGATCCGTTTTCCCCCGAAACGCCCGCGATGGACGAACACGCGCAGCAACTGCTCGACGAAATCCACCAGCAGTTCATCTCGGCCGTGCGCGAAGGGCGAGGCAAGCGACTGCACGAGACGCCCGACATCTTCTCCGGGCTCTTCTGGACCGGGGAGAAAAGCGTCGAACTCGGTCTTGCGGACGGCTTCGGCGATACGCGCTACGTGGCGCGCGACGTCATCAAGGCGCCGCGCATCGTCGACTACACCGTCAAGGAAAGCCTCTCGGACCGGCTCACCCGCAAATTCGGCGCGGCCGTGGGCAGCGCCGCCGTCAAAGCGCTGGTCTTCGACGGACTCAAGCTGCACTGAGCGACCGGTCGATCCGGGGTCGATCCGGATCGACCCATCGATCGCCGGCCGTCGACCTCAGCTCGCGAGCATCAGGAAGATTGCCGGCCGCTTGTGCAGATCGAGCGTGCCGGCGTCTTTTTTCCAGGCGGACACGGGCCGGCTCACGATGGCCTCCGTCTCGAGCGTCAGGTCGACCGCGACGGCGACGAGCGTCGAAGGCCCCAGCGTGGCCACGAGCGCATCGAGCAACGCGCGATTGCGGTAGGGCGTTTCGATGAAGATCTGCGTCTCGTTGGCTTTGCGCGAGTGCTGCTCGAGCTCCCGGAGCTTCTTCATACGCTGGGCGGCGTCGACGGGCAGATAGCCGTGAAACGCGAAGCGCTGGCCGTTGAGTCCCGACGCCATCAGCGCGAGCAGGATCGAGCTCGGCCCGACGAGCGGCACGACCTTCACGCCGCGCTCGTGAGCGCGCCGAACGAGCAACGCACCCGGATCGGCCACGGCGGGGCAGCCGGCTTCCGAGACGAGTCCGGCATCGGCGCCGGCGAGCACGGGCGCGAGGAGCGTATCGATGTCGGCGGCCGGCGTGTTGACGTTCAGTTCGCGGATCTCGATTTCCTGGATCGGCCGCGCAGGACCGATTCGTTTGAGAAACGAGCGCGTCGATTTCGCGTTTTCGCCGATGAAATATGAAAGCGCCGCCGCTCGCGCGAGCACGCTGGCGGGCAGGACCGTGGCGAGCGCATCGGCGTCGCCGTCGCCGAGCGCGTTCGGGATCAGGTATAGCGTGCCGGTCATCGCGCACCGCCCAACAACGGGTAGCCCGCATCGAGCAGCATGCGCGTCAGCGCGATCAGCGGCAGCCCGATGAGCGCCGTCGGATCGTCCGAATCGATCGCGTCGACGAGCGCGATGCCGAGTCCTTCCGCCTTCGCGCTGCCCGCGACGTCGTACGGTGTCTCCGTGCGCAGATAGGCTTCGAGGTCCTCGTCTGGGAGATCGCGAAAGCGCACGCGCGTGACGACGTCTTCCGTTCGTGCGATGTCGCGCACGCTGTCGAAGAGGCATAGCGCGCTATGGAATTCGACGGCGCGTCCGCGCATCGCCTGCAATTGCGCGAGCGCCTTCTCGTGCGTGCCGGGCTTGCCGATCTGCCGCCCGTCGAGCGTGGCGACCTGATCGGAGCCGATGACGAGCGTTCGCGCGCTCTGAAGCCGGATCGCGCCGGACTGCGCGCATTCGCGGGCGGCGACGGCGCGCGCCTTGGCCTCGGCGAGCCTCAGCGCGGTGGCGGCCGGTGTTTCGCCCGGGTGCGGCGTTTCGTCGAGCGACGGCACGACGACGTCGAACGCAACGCGCAGCCGCTCGAGCAGCGCGCGCCGATAGGGTGAGCTCGAGGCCAGGATCAGGCGTGGCGGAGGACGATCTGCTGAAGTCGGCATCTGATTTAGATCGGATTCGGGTGTGTCGGGGTTGGGGCAGCCGCGGCGATGGAAGCGGGGAACCGCGCGCGCCGGTCCTCCAGCGCCGCGAGTTTGGCTCCTGCCTTAAGTGCTTGACTCAAAACGGTAAAGCAGCTACCCTCTCACGTTTGTCGCGGTTTGCCGTGCCGAGGAGGCGCCCATGAGTCGACATCCAGGCAAGTCGGCCGGTTCCATCGATCCGCACGAGCTCGACATCTTCGAATTCGCGCGCAGCGCGCGCCAGGCGGCGGGTTCGGTGCGGGTCTCGCAGTTGCCGCGCATGTTAAACGAAGTCCCGGTCGACGCGCCAGAGCGCGACACCTCGTTCACCTGGCAGGCGGAGGGTTCGACGCAGCCCGAACTGCAGGACGACGGCAGCGAGGCGCAGCAGCCCTATTTGCGGCTCGCCGTGCACGGTTCGGCGTGGCTCGAGTGTCAGCGATGCCTCACGCCCTACGAGCAGTCGTTCGATATCGACGCCACCTATCGGCTCGTCCAGACGGAAGAGGAGGCGGACGAGTTCCCGCTCGACGACGATGAGCTCGACGTCATCGTCGGCTCGCGCCAGTTCGATCTCGTCGACTTGATCGAAGAGGAACTGTTGCTGTCGTTGCCGCTCGTGCCGAAGCACGAGGTCTGTCCGCAGGTGCACGAGACCCTCGTTTCGGGGGTCGCCGGTCGCGCCGAGGATGAAGGCGGCGAAGGTGGCGAAGAGGCCGGGGAAAACGAACACGGCGAGTCCGACGAGTCGGGCAAGCCAAACCCGTTCGCGGCGCTGGAAGCGCTCAAGCGCGGCGCGGGCGGAGACGAAGGCGGCGGCAAAAAGCACTGAGCAGCCGCTCGACGAGTGAATGGCGGCGCGATGCGGCATACCGCGCGCATGGCCTTTCCGCCATGCGTTTCGCCGATCGGGCTGTGTTAGAATCGCGAAAATTTTTAGGAGTTATCATGGCAGTCCAGCAAAACAAGAAGTCGCCGTCGAAGCGCGGCATGCACCGCTCGCACGATTTCCTGACGGGAGCACCGCTCGCTGTCGAGCCGAGCACGGGTGAGGTGCATTTGCGCCACCACATCAGCCCGAACGGCTACTACCGTGGGAAGAAGGTCGTCAAGACGAAGAACGACTGAGACTGATCGCATTGTTGCGATGCTTGCCGAGCCCGGCCGTGGCCTGCGCGGCGAGCGGCTTGCGTGGCAGTTTGCTTGAAGATTCCCGGGCTCCCTGCGGAAGTACTCTCGGGGTGTGCCCCGAAGGGAGCGCCCTTTCGGGGGACTCCCTCCGGAAGTGCTCTCGGGGTGCTCAACGAAAAGGCGGCATTCGTTTGCCGCTTTTTTGTGCCTGAAATTCGTCGCAGTTCATGACCACTAAGCTCACGATAGACTGCATGGGAGGCGACCACGGCCCGTCCGTGACCGTTCCCGCGGCGGTCAGCTTCGTACGTTCGCATCCCGATGCGCATCTCATGCTCGTCGGTCTCGAAGCCCCGATTCGAGCTCAACTGAAGAAAGCCAAAGCGCTCGATCTGCCGGCGATCAGCGTCGTGCCGGCTTCGGAAGTCGTCGCGATGGACGATCCCGTCGAAGTCGCGTTGCGCAAAAAGAAGGACTCGTCGATGCGCGTCGCGCTCGGCCTCGTCAAGGACGAGTCGGCGCGGGCCTGCATTTCGGCCGGCAATACCGGTGCGCTGATGGCCGTCTCGCGCTATCTGCTGAAGACGCTTCCGGGCATCGAGCGGCCGGCGATCGCATCGGCGCTGCCCAATTCGCGCGGCTACACGATGATGCTCGATCTGGGAGCGAACGTCGATTGCGAGCCGCAGCATCTGGTTCAGTTCGCCGAGATGGGGCACGCGCTCGTCTCCGCGCTCGAAGGCAAGGAGCGGCCGACGATCGGGCTGCTCAACATCGGCGAAGAAGTCATCAAGGGCAACGAAACGATCAAGCGCGCCGGTGAGCTATTGCGCGCGAGTACGCTGAACTTTCGCGGCAATGTCGAGGGCAACGACATCTACAAGGGCACGACGGACGTGATCGTTTGCGACGGTTTCGTCGGCAACGTCGCCTTGAAGACGTCGGAAGGCCTCGCGCAAATGCTCTCCGAGATCATCCGAGAGGAGTTCGGGCGTTCGCTGCTCACGAAGCTCATGGCGTTGTCCGCGTTGCCGGTTCTCATGCGCTTCAAGAAGCGCGTCGATCATCGCCAGTACAACGGCGCGGCGCTGCTCGGCCTGCGTGGCCTCGTCATCAAGAGCCATGGCTCGGCGGACGCTTACGCGTTTGAGTGGGCCATCAAACGCGGGTATGATGCGGTCAAAAATGGCGTCCTGGAGCGCCTCGCGCGGGCGATGGAGGAGAATGCCTATCCGCTCGAGCAGGCCACGCGCGCCGCAGGCGGCGGCGCCGGCTCCGCCAGTCCCGCCGGCCGCCCGGCCGAACCTTACGCCGCGGTATCTTCGAAAGCATAATGGCCCAATCGAAAATCTATTCCCGAGTGCTTGGCACCGGCAGCTATCTGCCGCCCAACCGCGTCACCAATCAGGATCTGGCGGATCGTCTCGCCAAGCGCGGCGTGGAAACGAGCGACGAATGGATCGTCGCGCGCACGGGCATCCACGCCCGCCATTTCGCCGATCCCGATGTGACGACGAGCGATCTCGCGCTGGTCGCTTCGCAGCGCGCGATCGAGGCGGCCGGTATCGATCCGCAGTCGATCGACCTGATCGTCGTCGCGACGTCGACGCCCGATTTCGTCTTCCCGAGCACCGCGTGCCTGCTGCAAAACAAGCTTCAAATCACGAACAACGGTGCCGCGTTCGACGTGCAGGCTGTCTGCTCGGGGTTCGCTTACGCGCTGTCGACCGTCGATGCGCTCATTCGCGGCGGCCAGCACCGCACGGCGCTCGTGGTCGGCGCCGAGACGTTCTCGCGCATTCTCGATTTCGACGACCGCACGACCTGCGTGCTGTTCGGCGACGGCGCGGGCGCCGTCATCCTCTCGGCTTCCGATGAGCCGGGCGTGCTCGCGAGCGCGCTCCATGCCGACGGCAGCCATGCCGACATTCTCTGCACGCCGGGACATGTCAACGGCGGCGTCGTGGCTGGCAGCGCTTTCCTTCATATGGATGGCCAGGCCGTCTTCAAGCTCGCGGTCAACGTGCTCGAGAAGGTGGCCGTCGAAGCGCTCGACAAGGCGCATCTGTCGCCCGACCAGGTCGATTGGCTGATTCCGCACCAGGCCAATATCCGTATCATGACGAGCACCTGCCGCAAGCTGGGCTTGCCGGTCGAGCGCATGGTCGTGACCGTCGGCGACCACGGCAATACGTCGGCGGCGTCGATTCCGCTCGCGCTCGATGTCGCGGTGCGCGACGGGCGCATCAAGCGCGGCCAGCATGTGCTGATCGAAGGCGTCGGCGGCGGCTTCACCTGGGGTGCGTCCGTCATTCGCTATTGACGATCGGCGATCGCCGCCGGCTATCGGGCGCCGGGGTTCCGGGCGTCTGTGAGCGTACCGCCGCGCGGTACGTCGCACGAGAGCAGCCGGGACGCTCGATACCCCTCCGACTTCCATGAAAGAATTTCCGCAAGAGGAAGAGATGAAATTCGCGTTCGTTTTTCCTGGGCAAGGTTCGCAATCGGTCGGCATGCTGGGCGCGTTCGCCGATAACGCGGCCGTTCGCGAAACGCTTCAAGAAGCGTCCGACGCGCTCGGGCAGGATCTTGGCAAGCTGATCTCCGAGGGGCCGGCCGACGAGTTGAACCTCACGACGAACACGCAGCCGGTCATGCTGAGCGCCGCGTACGCGATCTATCGTGCCTGGCGCGCGGCGGGCGGCCCCGCGCCGTCGATCGTCGCGGGGCACAGTCTCGGCGAGTACACGGCGCTCGTCGCGGCGGGCGCGCTTGCTTTTCGCGATGCGTTGCCGCTCGTGCGCTTTCGCGCCCAGGCGATGCAAACGGCGGTGCCCGTGGGTGTCGGCGGCATGGCCGCGATCCTGGGGCTGGACGACGATACGGTGCGCGCGGTGTGCGCCGAGGCGGCGAGCGCCGGCGTGGGCGTCGTCGAAGCGGTGAACTTCAATGCGCCGTCGCAAGTCGTGATCGCCGGCCACAAGGCGGCGGTCGAAAAGGCCTGCGAGCTCGCGAAGGGCAAGGGGGCGAAGCGGGCGCTGCCGCTGCCTGTCTCCGCACCGTTTCACTCGTCGCTGCTGAAGCCTGCGTCGGACCGCCTGCGCGAGTACCTGGCGAGCGTCGAGGTGAACGTGCCGCAGATACCCGTCGTCAACAATGTCGACGTCGCGACGGTGATGGAGCCGGCCGCGATCAAGGATGCGCTGGTTCGACAGGCCGCGGGCGCCGTGCGCTGGGTCGAATGCGTGCAGTCGATCGTGAAGGGCGGCGCGACGCACGTGATCGAATGCGGTCCCGGCAAGGTGCTCGCCGGGCTGACGAAGCGGATCGATGCGAATCTCGCCGGCGGGGCGATCACCGACCTGGCTTCGCTCGAGGAAGCGCTGAAGGCCGTCGCCGGCTGATGAGCGCCGCAAGGGTCGTCGCTGGCGCGCGGCAACGAAGCGAACAGTAAGCGAAAAACGGATCAATCGGACAGATCATGGAAAAAGCTCTCGATAAACAGGTCGCCCTCGTGACGGGCGCCTCGCGCGGCATCGGCCGCGCCATCGCGCTCGAGCTCGCGCGGCAAGGCGCCACCGTCATCGGCACGGCGACGAGCGAGGCCGGGGCGCAAAGCATCGGCGAGGCGCTGGCGGCGCAGGGCGGGGCTGGCCGCGGCGCCGTGCTCGACGTGAACGACGGCGCTGCCGTGGAGGCGCTCGTCGAAGCCACGATGAAGGAGTTCGGCGCGCTCAACGTACTCGTCAACAATGCCGGCATCACGCAGGATCAACTGGCGATGCGGATGAAGGACGAAGACTGGGATGCCGTCGTCGATACGAACCTGAAAGCCGTTTTCCGTCTTTCGCGCGCGGTGCTGCGCCCGATGATGAAGGCACGCGGCGGACGCATCATCAACATCACGTCGGTCGTCGGATCGGCGGGCAATGCGGGGCAGGTCAATTACGCGGCGGCGAAGGCCGGCGTCGCGGGCATGACGCGTGCGCTTGCGCGTGAGATCGGCAGCCGCGGCATCACCGTCAACTGCATCGCGCCCGGGTTCATCGATACGGACATGACGAAGGTGCTGCCCGAGGAACAGCAGGCCGCGCTCAAGGCGCAGATTCCGCTGGGCCGGCTCGGTGCGCCCGAGGACATCGCGCATGCCGTCGCATTCCTCGCTTCGCCGTTCGCCGCGTACATCACCGGCACGACGCTACACGTCAACGGCGGCATGTTCATGTCGTAACGGAATTCGGGTAACATCCGCGCCTTGGCGTGTTTCTCCCATTGGAAAACGCCTCGGCGACGGGTTTTTCCCAAGGGTCTGCTCACATAGGGAACGCACATGCGCATGCCCGCAGACCCTAGCTCTGCGTGCGCTTTTTTGCGGAACCAAACCTGATAAAATGCGCGCACTTGCATTTTTGAACTACTTTCCCTCGGAGGGGTAATGGACAACATCGAACAGCGCGTCAAGAAGATCGTCGCGGAACAACTGGGCGTCGCCGAAGCTGAAATCAAAAACGAGGCCTCGTTCGTGAACGATCTCGGTGCGGACTCGCTCGACACGGTCGAACTCGTCATGGCGCTCGAAGATGAGTTCGGCATGGAAATTCCCGACGAAGAAGCCGAAAAGATCACGACCGTTCAGCAAGCGATCGACTACGCTCGCGCGAACGTCAAGGCCTGACGCTCGTCGGACCTGCCGCTCATCTCCGAGCTGGCCGCGCCGCGCGCGAAGGGCGCGTCACGCCAATGCCGGTACCGAGCTGATGCTGAATTCATAGCCACAGGGCATGCAGGGCCGGTCCCTGCGGCCGCTGTGGCTTTTGCTTTTGTCATTCTATGGAAAAGGGGTTACCGTGAGCCGTCGTCGTGTTGTCGTTACAGGCTTGGGGCTCGTCTCGCCTGTTGGCAATGATGTTGCCGACGGATGGGCCAATCTGGTGGCCGGGAAATCCGGCATCGCCAATATCACGAAGTTCGATGCGACGAACTTCTCGACGCGCTTCGCAGGCGAAGTGAAGGGCTTCAACGTCGAGGATTACCTCGAGGCCAAGGAAGCCCGCAAGATGGATACGTTCATCCATTACGGTCTCGCCGCCGGTATTCAGGCGGTCAAGGATAGCGGCCTCGAAGTGACCGAAGCGAACGCCGAGCGTATCGGCGTCGTGGTGGGCTCGGGCATCGGCGGCCTGCCGATGATCGAGGCCACCCAAATGGAGCTGCATAACCGCGGCCCGCGGCGGATCTCCCCGTTTTTCGTGCCGGCGTCGATCATCAACATGATCTCGGGCCATCTGTCGATGATGTACGGCCTGAAGGGGCCGAATCTCGCGATCGTGACGGCCTGCACGACAGGTCTGCACTGCATCGGCGAAGCTTCACGGCTCATCGAGTACGGCGATGCCGACGTGATGGTCGCGGGCGGTGCCGAGTCGACGGTCTCGCCGCTCGGCATCGGCGGCTTCGCGGCGGCGCGCGCGCTGTCTCAGCGCAATGACGATCCCGCGACGGCGAGCCGCCCGTGGGACACCGGCCGCGACGGCTTCGTGCTCGGCGAGGGGGCGGGCGTCATGGTGCTCGAGGAGTACGAGCACGCGAAGGCGCGCGGCGCGAAGATCTACGCCGAAATCGCGGGCTACGGCATGAGCGCCGACGCTTACCACATGACGGCGCCGCTCGAGGATGGCGACGGCGCGCGCCGCTGCATGCAGGCGGCGCTGCGCAACGCGGGCGTCAATGCGGATCAGGTGAACTACGTCAACGCGCACGGCACGTCGACGCCGCTCGGCGACCTCGCGGAGACGATCGGTATCAAGCGCGCGCTCGGCGAGCAGGCGAAGCGCGTCGTCGTCAACTCGACGAAGTCGATGACGGGCCATCTGCTGGGCGGCTCGGGCGGACTCGAGTCCGTGTTCACGGTGCTGGCCGTGCACCATCAAGTGTCGCCGCCGACGATCAACATTTTCGAGCAGGATCCCGAATGCGATCTCGACTACTGCGCCAACACCGCGCGGGAAATGAAGATCGACGTTGCGCTGAAGAACTCGTTCGGGTTCGGCGGTACGAACGGGACGCTCGTCTTCAAGCGCGTCTGAGTCGCTTGTCGGGCGAACACGAACGTTCCCGGGCGCCGTGCGCATCGCAGAGCGTTGCGTTGAGGCGCTCGGCCGCCGTCCGAGCGATCCTGTTCGCTTTCGCGCTGCTTGCGGCGCTCGCGGTTCATAGCGTCGTCATGCCCCACGATGGCGCCGCCGCCGTCGCGCTGGGTGCGGCCACCTTCGGTGCGCTCGCACTCGCCGCGGCAGGCCACGAACGCCGGCAACCCGCGGCGCTCTCCCTCGAACCCGACGGCCTTGCGGCCTACGACAGCTCGGGTCGCCTGCTGTTGCGGGGTCGCATCGCCGGCTGCGCGCAATGGGCGCACTTCGTCCTCGTGGTTGCGGTGATGCCGCATGGCGGTACGCGGATGTCGCGGCTTCTCGTCGCGGCCGATGCGCTTCCCGCCGAGACCTTCCGGGAATTGGCCGTGCGCGCGAGGCATGCGGCGTATCGACTGTAACGACGGTAACGAACGTTACAGCGCTATCCGGCATGGCGCGTTGAAGGGGGCGCTACAATAGCGGTCCGCAACGCGCCCCTTAAAAGTAAACGGACCATCAGGTGAGCGAAAAAGAGATTGACCAGGTACTGGTCGAACGCGTGCAAAAAGGCGACAAAGCCGCGTTCGAGCTCCTGGTCTCCAAGTACCATCGCAAGATCATCCGGCTGATCTCGCGCCTCGTGCGCGACCCGGCCGAGGTCGAGGATGTGGCTCAGGACGCGTTCATCAAGGCGTATCGTGCGTTGCCGCAGTTTCGCGGCGAATCGGCGTTCTATACGTGGCTCTACCGGATCGCGGTCAACACCGCAAAGAACTATCTCGCCACGCAGAGCCGGCGTGCGCCGACTTCGACCGAGGCCGATGCCGAGGAAGCTGAAACTTTCTCGGACGCCGATCAACTAAGGGATATCAACACGCCCGAGTCGGTGTTGATGAGCAAGCAGATTGCGCAGACGGTCAACGCCGCGATGGCGTTGTTGCCGGAAGAGTTGCGCGTCGCCATTACGCTTCGGGAAATCGAAGGCCTCAGTTACGAGGAAAT
>JBCNPL010000530.1:0-2758 GCA_039593375.1 Paraburkholderia sp.
GATGGCGCGGCCTCGGTCCAGGCGCCCGATATCAACGCGAGCCTGCAAGCCGTGCATAACGCGAAGGCTGGGGGGTAGCGATGGCGTTGAGGGGACTCTTGTGGCTCGCGTTGCTGTTCGCGATTGCGGCACTGCTCGCGACGGTGGGGCGGTTCGACGCGGGCCAGGTGCTGATCGTCTACCCGCCGTATCGCATCGACGTTTCGCTGAATTTCTTCGTCGTGGCGATCGTGGCGATCTTCCTCGTGCTCTATGCGCTCACGCGGATCGTCCGCAACATCTGGACGATGCCGCAGCGCGTCGCCGCCTACCGGGTGCGCTCGCGTGAGGCGAAGGCGCATACGGCGTTGCGCGAGGCGATCGGCAACCTTTATGCGGGACGATTTTCGCGCGCCGAGAAGGCCGCGCGCGAGGCGCTCTCGAACGAGGCGAACAAAGGTGCGGCAAGCCTCATCGCGGCTGGCGCCGCGCATCGGATGCGCGAGTACACGCGGCGCGACGAATGGCTCGCCGCGATCGACGCGCCCGACTGGCAGGACGCGCGCTTGATGGCGAGCGCCGATATGCGGGCCGATGGGCGCGATGCCGACGGCGCGCTTGCCGCGCTGACAGAAATGCAGTCGCAGGGGGCGCGCCGCATTCACGCGCAGCAGATCGCGCTGCGCGCGCACCAGCAGGCGAAGAATTGGGGCGAGGTGCTCAAGCTCGTGAAGATGCTCGAAAAGCGCGAAGCGATCCATCCGGCCGTCGCGGTCCGGCTGCGCCAGCAGGCTGCCGAGAATCTGCTGCGCGAGCGCCGCCATGACGCCGACGCCTTGCTCGCGCTCTGGCAATCGCTGTCGGCGGCCGAGCGCCAGTCGCCGCGGCTCGCCGATCTCGCGGCCGAGCTGCTGATCGCGCTCAACCGGCACGACGAGGCGCGCAAGATCATCGAAGAGGCGTTGCAGCACAACTGGGATGCCCGGCTTTTGCGCCGCTACCCGGACGCGGCGGCGGGCGATGCGCTGCCGCTGATCCAGAAGGCCGAGGCATGGCACAAGAATCGGCCCGACGACGCCGACCTGCTCTTCACGCTCGGCCGTCTGTGCCTCAAGCAGCAGCTTTGGGGCAAGGCCCAGTCGTTCCTCGAAGGGGCGCTGCAGCTCTCGAGCGACAACGAGGCGTTGACGATCCGCACACACCGCGCGCTTGCGCGGCTCTTCGAAGAGCTGGGCGACACGAGCCGCGCGAACGAGCATTACCGTGCGAGCGCGCTCGCGATGCACGTCGTTTGAGCATCGTCACGACGCCAACCGCGAAGTAGACGAAGCTCACGAGCCGGAGGCGCGGCTCAGACGCAGCGGCCGCCGTCGACTTCGAGGCAGACGCCCGTCACGAATTCGGCCTCGTCCGACGCGAGGAAGAGCGCCGCATTGGCGACATCCTGCGGCGTCGAGAAGCGGCCGAGCGGAATGCCGGCCAGAAACCGCTGGCGGTTCTCGGGGGTGTCCTCCATGCCCATGAACTCGGTGAGCAGTGCGGTTTCGCCGATGACGGGGTTGACGCAGTTGACGCGGATGCGGTCCGGCCCGAGCTCGGCGGCGAGCGCCTTGCTCGCGACGATGACGGCGCCCTTGCTGCCGTTGTACCAGACGAGCCCGGGGCGGGGGCGCACGCCCGCCGTCGACGCGATATTGACGAAGACGCCGCCGCCTTGCTGGCGGAAATAAGGAACGAAGGCCTGCACGCTCCAGTAGATGCCCTTGACGTTGACGGCATAGACGCGGTCGAACTCGGCTTCAGTGATTTCGAGGACCGGCTTGTTGCGATGAGTGGTGCCCGCATTGTTGACGACGATCTGCACGCTGCCGAAGTCTTCGAGCGCCGCTTGGCGCAATGCGTCCCAATCGGCGCGCTTCGTGACATCGCCGGCCACGGCGATCGCGCGCGCGCCGGCGAGCGCGATTTCGCTGGCGACGCGTTCGGCCGCGGCGCCGTTCAGATCGTTGACGACCACATTCGCTCCCTCGCGCGCGAACGTCCTCGCGATGCCCTCGCCGAAGCCCGAGCCGCCGCCGGTGACGATGGCCGTCTTGCCTTGCAGTCTCATCGGAATGTCTCCTGGTTGTCTCTTCTTGCGTCAGGTTTGGGCTCGATAGCCGTCGTCATCCGTGGCGAATCGCGATCGTCTTCAAGACCGTGAAACCGTAGAGCGCCTCGAAGCCTTTCTCGCGGCCGTAGCCCGATTGCCCCGTGCCGCCGAACGGCAGCTCGACGCCGCCGCCGGCGCCGTAGTTGTTGATGAAGACCTGGCCCGCGCGCAGGCGTCGCGCGAGCCGCAGCTGGCGCGCGCCGTCGCGTGTCCAGACGCCTGCGACGAGACCATAGGGCGTGCCGTTCGCGAGAGCGATCGCATCGGCTTCGTCCTCGAACGGCAATGCGGCGAGGACGGGCCCGAAAATCTCTTCGCGCGCGATCCGATGCGTGCGGGGGATGTCGGCGAGCAACGTCGGCGGCTGGTAGAACCCGCCTGCGGGCGCCTCTTCGTCGATCGTGCCTTGCGCGGCGACGCGGATGCCATCGTGCTTCGCCTCGTCGATGAGCTGCGCGACGCGTTGCCGTTGCTTGGCGTTGATGAGCGGCCCGCAATCGGGGTTCGAGCGTGCCGGCCCGGCGCGCAGCGCGGCAAACGCCGACGAGAGTCGCTCGAGGAGCGGCTCATGAATGGTTCGTTCGATCAGCAAACGGCTGCCCGCGGAGCAAGTCTGACCCGCATTCT
>JBCNPL010000531.1:0-2755 GCA_039593375.1 Paraburkholderia sp.
CCGCCGATGATGAGCCGAGCGTCCGGGTGGGCGCCGCGGATCGCGTCGAACGCGGCGATCGCGATTGGGGTATCGAGCAGAAAGCCGCGGTAGCCCCGGCGCCAGAGCGGATCGATCTCGCGCGCCACGAAGTCGGCCGGGGCCAAAGAAGTGCCCGTTCCGCCGACTTTGGCCATCCAGACCGTATGGGCAAGCGAGTGCGCCGACGGATCGAAGCCGCGAGACGGATCGAGCACGACGGCGTCGAATGCCTGCAGTTCGTCGACGGGCGGTGCGTCGCCGTAAAAAAGCGCGAGGTTGACGCGCGAGGTGCGACCTTCCGTCGCATGCCCGCTGTCGGCGCCAAGCGTGGACGACGCGCCGCCGGCATGGCTGGCCCGCTCGAGCGCGTCCGCCGCGCGAGCCGGTGCGGCCGGTATGGCCAGCATCGCCGCCGTCAAGAGGAACGCGGCAATCGTCAGCACCGCCGAGCATTTCCTCGTCGCGATGTGCACCGGCGGCACGGGCGCAAAGCCACTCGTCGTTTTCGTTGCTTGCGTCGTCTTCAACTCACACCTCGTAACCGGCTCATGCGCCGCCCCGAAAAATCCGGGAAGGAGCACCTGAAGCGAGCCGCACTGCAATTGGCCTGCTTGGCTTTTCGCTGTGGACAGGAAACGCGAGTCGAACGCCGTCAGCGAAATTCGATGATCGTGGCGATCTTATATCGTCGCCAACCGTAAAACGGAGTGGGATTCTATCCGATGACCATCTCAAAAGTAAAACGCTTACTGCTGCGGATTTCGGTGATTGACATTTTGAAAGAAACACCGTAGCGGACGAGCAAACGTTTTGCACGACGCGAGCAAACGATTTCCTGCGCGGGATTCCGTCGGCGACGCAGCTGCGCAGCCATCGGGGCAGGATCCCCCTATCTATGAAAGAAAAATTCCTTAAATTTTGTCAAATAAGTCGCCTGGCTTTTCCGCATGCAAACGATTGCTCACTCGCGTGTTTTTCGCCCATCTCCGCGCTATAGGAAAATCGCGAACCAGTCCCGCTTTTCGTCGCTTCGTTTTTCCCCCACGACGGTATAAACATTTCACGCGCCAGCCGCATCCCGCGTGAAAGATCGATGTACCGCCGACCCGGTCAGCGAGTCGTCCCGAGTCGCGAACCCTCGGGCTCGACGCTCGGTAACGCCGGTGAGTGGCTCCGACTGTTCTTGCGCTCGCCCGTGCCACCGGTATCGCCCGGATCTCGGTTGGCCGCCAGTGAATCAGCTTTGCGTTTACAGGCCGTTAACGAAAACGACCAGGAGATGGCCGCCCGTCATCGCCGAGTCACACTCCGCGCTGCATAATCGCCGGCGCGCCGCGAACCGCTCCCAAAGAACGAAGCGGGCGGCGCGCACCGACACGGAATGAATTGAAACGCATCGCAGCTTTGCATCGGGGATCGTGCACATGAGCATCCGGCATCGCATTACCTTGCTGGTCGTCTTGATGTTCGTCGCGCTGTCGGCGATCGGCATCTACGCCGTCTATCAGACGCGCACGAGCGCGTTGAACGTCAAACAAGTCACCCAGGGCGTCGTGCCGAGCGCGCTCGCTTCCGCCGATCTCGTCTCCGCGGTCAAGGACGTGCAGATCGCCACGATGACGCTCGTCTATGCGCCCGATGCGAACATGGTCGGCCAGGCCCAGGACCAGTTGAAAGCGAAGGAGGCTCAGCTTCGCCAAGGGCTCGATGTCCAGGCGAAGGCCGCGGCGAGCCACGCTCAGCAAGGGCTCGTGACGCAGGCGCGCGAGAGCCTCGACAATTACTTCGCCGCGATCACCGACACGGCGAAGATGAAAGCCGACGGCAAGGACGCGCTCGCGCAGGCGTACCTGTTCGCAAACGTCGCCCAATATCGCGACGAGCTCGAAGGCATCGTCGAAACGTTGCGCATCGAGAAGAATCGCCAGAAGGACGACGCCATCGACGCGCTGAACGGCATGCTGGCCACGACGACGACGGCCATCGCCGGCGCGACCGCGGGCGCCGTCGTTTTGCTCACCGCCATCGGCTTCCTGCTCTACCGCCAGATCACGCGCCCGCTGATCCGCATGCAGCAGGAGATGAGCGAGATCGCCTCGAGCCAGGACTTCACGCGGCGCGTGCCGGTGGGCCGCATGGACGAAATCGGTCGCTCGATCGTCGCCTTCAACGAGATGATCGAAAAGATCCAGCAGAGCTCGGCGCAACTCAAGCAAAAAACGGCCGACATACAAGCAATGCTGCAGAACATGCCGCAGGGGATTCTCACCGCGGTCGCGGGCGCGGTCGTGCACGCCGAATACTCGGCCTACCTCGAAACGATCTTCGAGACCGGCGAGATCGCCGGCCGTCCGCTGATGGATCTCGTGTTCGGTGAGACGGATCTCGGCGCCGACGCCCTTGCGCAAATCGATGCGGCAATTCACGCGTGCCTCGGCGAAGACAGCATCAACTTCGAGTTCAATCAGCATCTGCTCGTGAACGAGATCACGAAGCGGATGCCGGACGGCCGCGAAAAGACGCTCGACCTGAGCTGGTCGGCGATCACCGACGAAACCGATACGATCGTCCGCCTGATGCTCTGCGTGCGCGACGTGACCGAATTGCGCAAGCTCGCCGCGCAGGCGAGCGAGCAAAAGCGGCGGCTCGAGATCATCGGCGAAATCCTGTCGGTCAGCCAAGACAAGTTCCATCACTTCGTCGAAAGCTCCACGCGCTTCATCAGCGAGAACGA
>JBCNPL010000532.1:0-2753 GCA_039593375.1 Paraburkholderia sp.
TCACGTCGATCGTGCGCCCCGCGTTCCAGGTGACCTGGATAAACACGATGCCGGACGTGTAAGTCACGCCCAGATATCCGTCGGCCGGATAGACGAGCTCGTCCGGCGCATGGCGCGAAATGATCTGGAACTTGTCGTTCTCCGGGACGTTGGCGACCGTGGTCATCGCTTCGTAGACCGTGTCGCTGACAGCCTTGACGACTTCGGGCGATGCGTCTTTCGACAGATTGATTCGTACGAGGGGCATTTCATTCTCCGTGGACTGGTGTGCGATTGCGGTTGAGAGTAGGCTAGTGCACAAGTTTCCACAAACGAATGTTTTTCATTGAAATGTTGACGAATCGGAATGATGATTGAAGAACTGAAATCGTTCATCGCGGTAGTCGACGCGGCTTCGCTGACCCGCGCGGCCGATCAGCTGTGCGTGTCGCAATCGACGATATCGAAGCGCATACAGCGGCTCGAGGAGGGGCTGGGCGCCACGTTGTTCGACAGAAACGCCAAGCCGCCGCGGCCGACGGCGCTTGCCAGCCGGGTCTACGAACAGGCCGTGCCGGTTCTGCGCGCGTTGAACCAGCTTCACGACATTGCCCGGGAAGATTCTCCGCCGTCGGGGACGCTGCGCTTCGGCTTGCCGCAGGCCGTCGCGGATATCGTGCTGTTCGACGCCGTCATGACCATGAAGGCGCGGTTTCCTGCGCTGGACGTGAGGTTGCTTACCGACTGGAGCGTCGGTTTGCAGCGCATGGTCGAAAACGGATCGCTCGACGTCGCGTTGCTGATGTTGCCGGCGGGGGCTTCGCTGCCGGAGGACTTCGGCTGCAGCCTCGTCACGAGATTCGATGTGAAGGTGGTGCAGAGCGCGTCGAAGCCGGTCGTCGATGCTCGCGCGACGGTGGAAGCGCTGTCCGCCCACGGGTGGATACTCAACCCTGACGGCTGCGGCTATCGCGCCGCGCTCGAGCGTGCGATGGCCAATCGGGGGCAGCGCTTTCGATTGAGCATCGACACCTATGGAACCGACATGCAACTCAGGCTCGTGGCCAGCGGGCTCGGGCTTGGCCTCGTGCCGACGGACGTGTTGCGCGCGAGCCCGTGGCGTTCGCAGCTCAGCGTCGTCGAGGTCGGCGGCTTTGCGCTGGCGCTGGACGTGTGGCTCGTGTTTCCGCGCGCGCTAGGCAATCTGCGGCGCGCGGTCGACGTGCTCGCGGAGTCGGTGGCGGCCTCCTTCGAGCAACAGGCCATTGGGCAGTAGCGACGCGCTGTGTCCGGAATCATTGCTTATCCGACATGGCGAGGGCGGCGAGCCGGGTGCCAGAATCGGCTGGCAGCCTACGCACAGGCCGATGCCGCACGAGTTCGATCAATCACCTGGAATCCTGACCACCATGCCCTATCTGCAACTGGACGTGAACGACCACTATTCGGTGGAAGCCAAGCAATTGCTCGCCGCCAGAATGAGCGAGACCTATGCGCGGATGATGTCGGTCGATATTCGGCGTATCAGCGTCGCGATCCGGGAACTGGGGCAAGGCGGTGTCTGGCGTATTGCCGAGGCGGGCAAAGCGCCGGTCCCGGTCGCCGTGATGATGCTGGATATCCGGCGGGGGCGCCCGCCCGAGCAGCGCATGGAAGTGGCGCAGGCGCTTTGCGCGCACTGCGTGGAGATTCTCGGCCTGCGTGAGGACCGGCTCAATGTCGAATTCACGCAGCATTCCGGCGACGAGATGTACCACCCGGCGCTGGGCGGTTACAGCCCGGAGTGGGGCCCCGGCGAGCAATAGATCGTCCGCTTGCACGGCTGGCTGCCTGCAGGCCTGCCGGTGGTCGGCGCTCAGGGTTTGGGCAGGCAAGACCGCGCAAACCTCGCCTATTGGTTCAACAAGTCCTAGTTCACGAGCGGCGCGACTCCCGAGGCTCGCTGGATGGTCTGCGGGGGTTGCCCGAACGCGCGCAGAAACGCCTGGCGCATGCGCTCGCGGTCGCCGAATCCGGTTTCTCTCGCAATGATTTCGATCGGGTGGCGCGTCGTTTCCATCATCAGGCGCGCGGCCTCGACGCGCAGCCGCTCGACCGCCTTGGCGGGGGATTGCCCCGTCTCCTCCCGGAACACGCGGCTGAATTGGCGCGGGCTCAAACGTGCCGCCTCCGCCAGTCGTTCCACCGACAGATCGCTCGCCAGGTTTTCGCTCGCATAGGTCAGCGCCATTCGCACGCGGTCCGATCGCGCGTCCAGTTCCAGCAACGTCGAGAATTGCGACTGCCCGCCGCCGCGCCGTTGGTACAGCACGAGCTTGCGCGCGACCATGCGCGCCGTTTCCAGCCCGAAGTCGCTTTCGACGATCGCGAGCGCGAGATCCACCCCGGCGCTCATTCCGGCCGAAGTCCAGACCTGGCCGTCCACGACGAAGATGCGGTCTTCGTCGAGCTGCACGTCCGGATATTGTTTCCTGAAATCCCGCGCGTGATACCAGTGCGTCGTGGCCCGTTTCCCGTCGAGGAGGCCGGCGGCCGCGAGGACGAAGGCGCCCGTGCATATCGACGCAATGCGCCGCGAGTGGAAGGGCGCGCGACGCAGGAAGTCCACCAGCCTCGCCGACGGAAGCCGGCATTCGTTGTCGCCGGCGACGATCAGCGTGTCATAGCCGTCGTTGGCCAGTGGCTCGGTGTTGACCGAAAACCCCTGCGACGACACGACCGCTCCACCGTGCTCGGACACGATCCGGAACTGGTACACCGCCTCGCCGCGGAGC
>JBCNPL010000533.1:0-2752 GCA_039593375.1 Paraburkholderia sp.
GAGCTATCGAAATGGTTCCGCTTTCGATTGCCTACCGATGGAATGGTCAGATTGCTCGGCAGCAAGGCTGAGTTTCACGATTTCTCGCTGCGCCATGATTTTCCCGTCCCACGTACCGCGATTCTGAGCGGACCCTCGGACCTCGGACTTCTGGCGTCCCTACGCTTTCCGTGCGTACTCAAGCCGGACGACAAACGAAGAGTACTGAGCGGCGACAAAGATCGAGCGGTGCGCGTCGACTCGCTGCACGACGCCACGCAAAGGGCGAGCGCCATGCTCGAGACGCCGGGCGGGATCGTGGCTCAGGAGTGGATCGAGGGACCCGAGAGCAACATCTATTTCACGCTTTTCTACCGCGGCGCGGCGGGACACGTCGCCGCCATCTTCACGGGTCGCAAGCTGTCGTGTCGTCCGCATGACGTGGGAAGCACGGCGATATGCGTCGCGGCGCCGGAAGCGCGCGAGGTGCTCGAGCCTATGACGTTGGCTTTCGCGGAGCGTGCGGGCTTCGATGGCATGGGAAGCATGGAATACAAATGGGACGACAACCACCAGAGGTTCGTCATGGTCGAGCCGACCGTGGGGCGCACCGACTGGCAGGAGGAAATCGCAACGCTCTGCGGGGTGAATATTCCGCTCGCGGCGTATAGGCACGAATTGGGGCTTACGCCGTTGCCCGAGATACGAGAAGGCGCACCGATCGCTTGGCGCGCGACCTTCGTCGAGCGCGCCCCACGGGAGTTGTTCGAGCCTCGCACGCGAATGATCGATGGTTACTTCCGCTGGGACGACCCGTTGCCTGCCCTGCAATTTTATTGTCTCGACCATCCGTTGCGCCGATTGAGCCGCCGCTGGATGGAGAAAAATCAACCTCGAATGAATGAAGGCAGTGCCGATCGGAGGAAAGCATGCAATCAACAGACACCGTAATTATTGGTGCGGGGCCTTACGGGTTGTCGCTTGCGACGTACTTGTCCGCCGCCGGCGTGCCTCACGAAATCCTGGGGCAGCCGATGCTCGCATGGCGCAACTTCATGCCGCCCGGGATGCTGCTGCGCTCCGAGGCATTCGCGTCGAGCCTCTATGCGCCTCATCGAGGATTTACGTTCGAGGCGTATTGCCGTCACAAGGGCATCCGATATCAGCCGGTCGCGATGCATGTGCCGCTCGAATCCTTCGTGGACTACGCGCTCTGGTTCCAATCGAACCTCGTAGGGCATGTGCGACCCGCGGAGGTCGTTGAGATGCGCCGCGTCGATGGCCAATTCCAGCTCAGTTTGAGCGATGGCGGTGCCCTGGAGGCGCGGAGGGTGGTGCTCGCGCTAGGGCTGAAAGGATTTGCGCAAACGCCAAAAATTTTTCAGGGATTTCCCCGATCGCATGTGTCGCACTCGGCGGAATACGGCGGCCTGACATGGGCCGCTAAGAAGGACATCGTGATAGTGGGCGGCGGGCAGTCCGCGCTCGGGCTTGCCGCCCTGCTGAACGAGATCGGCGCTCGCGTGCATGTCCTCGTTCGCGAAGGCACGGTAACCTGGAACGACAAGCCCGATGCTCAGCGCGGGTTCGTATCGAAGCTGATCCGACCTGAGGCGGGGATCGGACCGGGCTGGCGCTCGCATGTCGTGTCCGAATATCCGTTCATATTTCATGCGCTTGGGCGCCAACGAAGAAAGGAAATCGTCGAAAGGACGTGGGGACCGTCGGGCGCCTGGTGGCTGCGCGACCGAGTGGTCGACAAGATCGACGTGCGGCTTCGCACGGAGGTTCGCCACCTCTCGATCGATGGAGATCAGGTCGTCTTGAGCGTCGCGAGCGGCAACGGTGAGTCGCGCATGACGACGCAGCACGTCGTTGTGGCCACAGGATTCAGAACCGATCTGCGCCGTCATGCCTTCCTTTCACACGAAATCCTCGACTCGATTCGGCTCGTCGATGGCGTGCCCGAGCTTACGGGGCAGTTCGAAACGACGCTTCGCGGCTTTTACGTGATCGGGCCGGCATCGGCGTATAGCTTCGGTCCGGTCATGCGGTTCGTCTACGGCGCAAAATACGCGGCTCCTCATGTCGCGCAGCATATCAGTCGTTCGTTCAGAAGCGAGGGTGTGCAAAAGCCGACGGCCGCCGATGCCTGCGCGTTGTCCGAGTGACGAGGGGAGGGAGCGCTTCGGTACGCCTCGGAGCGTACCGAAGCCGGCAACGGCTTATGTCATGCTGTTGTAGTGCTGATAGGCATGCTTATAGCCGTAACCGTGACGTGCCACGTCGAAGCCGTTGAACACGTGCCCGGTGACTCGAACGCCGGCGGTATTGAGCCGTGCGATCGTGTCGCGCAGTTGCTGCTCGGACGTCATGTTCGCGCGCGATACGACGAACACGAGATCGCAGACGGTCGCGATCGACAGGGCATCGCTTACGGGCAGGATCGGCGAGGAATCGATGATCACGAGATCGTATTGCTGCTTCAGTTGCTCGATGAGCGCTGTAAAGCGCGGATGGTCGAGCAGTTCGGCCGGATTCGGCGGGATGTGGCTCGCGGCCGGCAGATAATCGAGGTTCTCGGCGACGCCGCGGCGGATCGCTTGGTCGGGGTCCGCCGCGCCGGCCAGCACTTCCGCTAGACCGCCGCTCGCCTCGCCCTTGTCGGCAGGCATATAGCTGGTGAAGCTCGGTCGCCGCATATCGGCATCGATGACGAGGATCCGGCGACCGCTGAGCGCGAGCACGTAGGCGAAATTCGTCAAAATGAAGG
>JBCNPL010000534.1:0-2752 GCA_039593375.1 Paraburkholderia sp.
CGACCAGAATGGCTCACGCTGCGCGACTGGTTGGCGTTGCCGGCACTGGTCGGGTTGTCATGAATGCGCCGCTCGACGACGCCCTGACCGCGTTCTGCGAACGCTGCGGCGTGCGCGGTCCGCTCACCGCCGAGCCGGTAGGCGGTGGCCGCAACAGTCGGGTGATGCGGGTAAGCAATGCGCAAGGGCAGTGGATACTCAAGCGCTACTACCGGCCCGGACCGCATGCATACGATCGGCTGAACGCCGAAACGACGTTCCTCGACTATCTGCACAGCACTGGCGTCGAGAACGTAGCGCAGCCGATCGGCGTCGACCGGGCGCTGCAAGCCGCGCTATACACGCACCTGCCCGGCGAGCGTCCCACGGGCGCGACCGACGATTTCGTCGCGCAGGCGGCGCAATTCGTCGTCGCGATCAACGCGAACAACCTGACGCCGAAAGCCAGTGCGCTGGCCGGCGCCGCCGACGCCTGCGCGCAGTGGGACGATCATCTTGCGCTGGTTCGCACGCGTATCGCTCAATTGATGGGCGCCGACGTGGGCTCGGCGATCGAGGAGCGGGCGCAGGCGTTCGTCAGTGAGCGCATCGCACCGCTGTGGGGCGAGCTGGAAACGGCGCTTGCCGGACATCGGGCCGGGCGGCGACCCGTCAGGCCGATCCTTTCGCCTTCGGATTTCGGGCTGCATAACACGTTGGTCCACGATGGCCGCCTGTCGTTCGTCGATTTCGAGTATGCGGGATGGGACGATCCGGCGAAGCTTGCATGCGATTTCTGTTGCCAGCCGGAGATTCCGGTGAGTCGCGAACAGGGCCAGCGGTTCGTCGATGCGCTCACGCGCGACCTGGCGATAGAAGGCGGGTGGGCGGAGTGCGTGGCGCTGTTGCTGCCCGTGCACCGGCTCAAGTGGTGCTGCATCCTGCTCAACGAGTTCCGGGCCGAGCATCGGCGCCGCCGCATGCATGCAGGCGTGGCCGAGGACGGATTGCTGGCCGCGCAGCTCGACAAGGCGAGCCGCTATTTCGAACAACATTTTGAAGACATCGAGGCGTTTTGATGGCTTACATCGATTTTCTTTCCGCGGTTCACAAGAGCACGCAGCGCGACTATCTCGCGCGCGTGAACGATCCCGAGTATCCGAAGCCGCGCGCGGCCGAACTCGCCAAGCAATGGGGCTACGACTACTGGGACGGCGACCGGCGTATCTGCTACGGCGGTTACCGTTACCTTGAAGGCCGCTGGGAAAAGGTTGCGCGCGCGATGGCGGAACATTATGGGATCAAGCCGGGCGACCGGATTCTGGACGTCGGCTGTGGCAAGGCCTTTTTGCTGTTCGATTTCACGAAGGTCGTGCCGGGTGTCGAGGTGTACGGGATAGACGTCTCCGAGTACGCGATCTCGAACGCGAAGGAGGAGGTCCGCGACCGGCTGCGCGTCGGCAACGCGACCGCGTTGCCGTTCGACGACGGGGCGTTTGATCTCGTGTTCTCGATCAATACGTTGCATAACCTGCATTGCTACGACCTCGACAAGGCGCTGCGCGAAATGGAGCGCGTTGGGCGGCGTCACAAGTACATCTGCGTGGAGTCGTACCGCAACGAACACGAGAAGGCCAACCTGCTCTATTGGCAGGTGACCTGCGAGGCGTTCAACACGCCCGACGAGTGGGCGTGGTGGTTCAGCAACGCCGGCTATACCGGCGACCATTCGTTCATCTATTTCGAGTAATGCCGATGTTGCCACGGACTATGAAGGCCGCCGTCCTGACTGAACTGCGTGCGCCGCTGGAAGTCGTCGAACTCAGGCTGCCCGATGCGCTCGCAGTGGGCCAGGTGCTCGTGAAGATCCACTTCAGCGGCATCTGCGGGTCGCAACTCGGCGAAATCGACGGCGCAAAAGGCGAGGATCGTTTCTTGCCGCATCTGCTCGGTCACGAAGCGTCCGGAACGGTGATCGCCGTCGGCGCGGGCGTGCGCCACGTGAAGATCGGCGACAAAGTCGTACTGCACTGGCGCAAGGGTCTCGGCATCGAGTCGGAGACGCCGCAGTACGAATGGAACGGCCGCAAGGTGAACGCGGGCTGGATCACGACGTTCAACGAATATGCGATCGTCTCGGAGAACCGCGTTACCGCGATTGCGCCGGACAGCGACTTGGAAGTGGCCGCACTGTTCGGCTGCGCCGTGACGACGGGATTCGGCATCGTTGAAAACAACGCCGACGTGCGCATCGGCGAATCGGTCGTCGTGTATGGCGCGGGCGGTGTCGGTCTGAATATCGTGCAGGCGGCGGCGCTGGTGTCCGCATGGCCCATCATCGCAGTCGACCTGCATGCCGGCAAGCTCGAACTCGCAAAGCGCCTCGGCGCAACGCATCTGATCGACGCGGACGGCCGCAGCCTCGATGAGGTGCGGGCCGACATCCTGCGCGTGCTCGACGAGACTGGCGGGCGTGGCGGCGCCGACGTGTTCATCGACAACACCGGCGTCCCGGCCGTCATCGAGATGGGCTACGGCATCACGAAGCCGCAGGGCACGGTGACGCTTGTCGGAGTGCCGCACAAAGGGCGGAACATCAGCCTTTTTTCGCTGCCGCTGCACTTCGGCAAGACCCTTGCGGGCTCGCACGGCGGCGAAGCGGTGCCGCAGGACGACATTCCTCGCTATCACGCGCTGTATCGGGCCGGGCGACTGATGCTGCGAGAACTGATCACCGATTACTACGCACTCGACGAGATCAATGACGCGATTG
>JBCNPL010000535.1:0-2752 GCA_039593375.1 Paraburkholderia sp.
GACTTCGGACGTGCTGTATGGGTTTCCGACGGTGCTGCCGATCGGGCGAAAGCCAAATCCGGCGTTCCAGTTCGCCGTTCCGCTCGCATCGATCGAATTGGCAAGCTTGTAAGACTTGGCGAGCAGCGTCTCCGACGTGCCGATCCCTTGCAGGCCGTACACGTCGGCGAGCAAATAGGGATCGGCGGCAGTCCCGGCGCCACTCAGCGCCCGCAGGAACGACGCGCCATTCCCGACCACGAAGTTCGATGCGCCGAAGGCTGGCAATACCCCGCCGCCTACTTGCACCCATGCTCCGTTTTGGAGATCGAAAGTGCTTGTCGAAATCAGTGCGTTCGCCGAGGGGGAAATCGTGCCTGTGGCCGATAGCGTGAGCCCGCCGTTACCGGCACCGACGACGATCGGTGCATTGATTGCAATACCGCTGCCCGACGTTACGCTCAGTGATTGGCCCGCGACGGTCGTTGCGCCAAGCGTGATGGCTCCGCTTGCGGTCAATGATCCGCTGACGGCGAGGGTCATCGGTCCCGAGGTCGTGAGCGTGCCTCCCGCGTCCGCGGTGAGGTTGAGCGCGGACAGCGCGCCGCCCAGCGTGACGTTGTTCGTCGCGCCGGCCACGACCGAACCCGTCCCGGCGCCCAATATTCCGCTGACGAGCACGTTGCGGTCGGCCGTCAACGTGAGCGTGTTGCCCGACGTCCACAAGACATTGTCGAGAATCGTGATATCGCCGCTGCCGCCCGTGCCCGGGCTCGTTTGTAGCTGGACGTTCGTGCTCGCCAGTTGCGACGCGAGCTGGGCGCCCGTCATGTTGCCGCCCGTTGCCGCGACGACGATATCCGACGGGTCGATGAGCCACGTGCCGTTCCGGCCGCTTGCGGCGCGCGTGGTGATCGTCGTGCCCGGTTGGAGCTGGAACGCCTCGCCCGAGGTCTCGATCGTGCCGCCGTTCCCGCCGCTCGGCGCCGATGCGTCGAGCGTTCCGCCCGCGAGCATCGTGCCGCCGTCGGCGATCAGCTTGATCGTGCCGCCGACGTTGACGGCGGTTCGCGCGACGATTTCGCCGGTGTTGTTGACGACTCCGGACAACACGGCGTCCTTGCCTTTGCTCGTCAGGATGACGACGCCGCCGTCCGCGCGGATCAGATCACCGTTTTCGGCGAGTGCGTCGAGCGTGCCCTGGTCGATCGTCAACGAGATCAGCTGATCGCCGGCGAGCGTGACGGTCGCCGCGGCACCGGCTGCGAGCTCGACGGTGCCATGATTGGCGACGAGGGTGCCCTGGTTCGATACGTGCGGCGCGATAAACGCGATGTAGCCGCCGTTCGCCGTGATCTGCCCTTCGTTGACGATGCTGCCGGTGCCGCCGCCGTCGGTGAAGCGGAACTTGCCCGCGAGGAAATCGCTGTCGGACAGATTCAACGTCGTAGCGAGCAGCCCACCCACGTTGACTTGCGCCGATTTGCCGAAGAGTACGCCGTTCGGGTTCAGGATGAATATCTGGCCATTCGCGTCGAGCGTGCCGAGGATCTGCGTGGCGCTTTGCCCGGTCACGCGATTCAACGCGATCGCGCCGCTATTCGGCTGCGCGAATGTGACGGAATCCTTACCGCCGATATCGAAGCTTGCCCAATTGATCGCGAGACGGCTGCCGCCTTGCTGAATGACGGTGTTCGTACCGCCCGCCGCATTGGGGGCGACATTGATGGTGCCGGCGCCGGCCGTGATCTGCCCGCCCGCCGGCGCGGCCGAGGCGTGCGGGCACCACCCGAGCGTACTGGCCGCGGCGAGCGCGGCGGCGACGATCGGTCGATGCTTGAACGGCTCTTTGCGATGCGCTTGCGCGTCGCGCTTTTGCTGCCCCGTGTGGCGTGGTTGTTCGCGCCGGTTTCCGGTCTTTTCTTTCATCGACGACGGTCCTGGAAGTCGACTCGGTCGCGTTGGCCGAGCGGCGGCACGAGCGAGCGGCACGTACGCCTATCGCCGCGCATCGTGCCAAGCGAGCGTTTATAGAGCGTTTACCGCGACAGAATTCGCCCAGGCGCGGACTATGCCCGTGCCCCTCGATGGGGCATCGGGCCGTCCGGCTCGAATACGCGTCACGAAGCAGCCGCTTACAATAGGGGGAAGTCGAGAGGACTCACTCATGTCTTTATCCGCAACCATTGCCGAGCCCGCCGGGGTGTTGGCGAAATTGGCCGAGTCGTTGGCGGCGGCGCGTCCCGGTTCGTTCGCGAGCTTGGGCACCGCTTTCTACACGCGGCTTCCCGCCGCGCCGCTGCCGAAGCCCTACCTCGTGGGTTTCTCGGCCGACGTCGCGGCGATGCTCGGCCTCGATCCGTCGATGGCGGACGAGCCCGAAGTCGCCGAGTTCTTCTGCGGCAATCCCACACGCGAATGGCCGGCCGAGGCGCTGCCCTACGCGTCCGTCTACTCGGGACACCAGTTCGGCGTTTGGGCGGGCCAACTCGGCGACGGCCGCGCGCTGACGCTCGGCGAGCTCGAGCATCGCGGCGCGCGCCACGAGCTGCAATTGAAGGGCAGCGGGCGTACGCCCTACTCGCGCATGGGCGACGGCCGCGCCGTCCTGCGCTCGTCGATCCGCGAGTTTCTCTGTTCGGAGGCGATGCATTACCTCGGCATTCCAACGACTCGCGCGCTCTCCGTGGTCGGGTCGGATCAACCGGTGCGGCGCGAGGAGATCGAAACGGCCGCTGTGGTTACACGTGTGTCGACGACCTTCGTGCGATTC
>JBCNPL010000536.1:0-2750 GCA_039593375.1 Paraburkholderia sp.
GAGCAGCAACCCCTGGAAAACGCCGGAAAGCGCTTGCGGCAACTGCAACGACGTCTGCACGGCCTCGCCGCCGAGATAAAGCAACGCCATCAGCAAGCTGGCGAGCGCGATGCCGAGCGGATGCAGCCGTCCGACAAAGACGACGATGATCGCCGTGAAACCATAGCCCGGGGACCAGCTCGCCTGCAGTTGGCCGATCGGCCCGGCGATCTCGCCCATGCCCGCGAGCCCGGCGAGCGCGCCGCTCACGATGAGCGACGTCCAGATCGCCCGCTTGTCGGAGAACCCCGCGTAGCGCGCGGCGAGCGGCGCAAGCCCGCCGACGTTCATGCGAAAGCCCGCAAAGCTCTTGACGCAGAAAAGCCATACGAGCGGCAGCGCGGCAAGCGTGATGAAGATCGAGGCATTGAGCCGCGTACCGCGCATGAATTTCCAATGCCAATCTCCGCCGAACGTCGGATACAGGGCATCCCCGGTGAACATCTCCGAGATCGGGAAATTCATTCCCTGCGGATCGCGCATCGGACCGCTCACGAGATAAATCAAGAGCTGCGTCGCGACATACGTGAGCATCAGACTCGTCAGAATCTCGTTCGTGTTGAAACGGCTCTTCAGCAAGGCCGGGATCGCGGCCCAGACGGCCCCGCCCATGATGCCCGCGGCCATCATCGACGGCAGGATCCACCAGCCGCTCGCCTGATCGAAATGGATGGCGACGGCGCTGGCCGCGATGCCGCCCATGAGCATCTGCCCTTCGGCGCCGATGTTCCAGACGTTGGCTCGATAGCTGATCGCAAGACCGAGTGCGATCAAGCATAGCGGCGAAGCCTTCAGCAACAGCTCTGACCAGCCGTTCACGCTCGCGAGCGGATCGATGAAGAACGCGCGCATGGCGTCGACGGGATCGCGCCCCACGAGCCCGAAGATCAAGAAACCGATGACGAGCGTAAGCACCGCCGCGATCAGCGGCACGGCGAACTGCATCGTGCGGGAGGGCGTCGTGCGGGCCTCGAGTCGATAAGGGAAATGCATGTCCGATCTTGATTGAGTTGGGGTTGCGATGCAGTCGATCGTCGTATTCGTCTCACGCGTGCGTGGCTTTCTGCGCCGGCGGCGTCGTGCCCCGATCGCCGAAAAGCCCCGCCATCCACCGGCCGATCTCCTCGGCGTTCGTCTCGCCCGTCCGGCGCGCAGGCGACAGACGTCCGCGCGCAAGCACCGCGATGCGATCGCAGATGTCGAAGAGCTCCTCGAGTTCCTCCGAGATGACGAGCACGGCCACGCCCTTCGCCGACAAGTCGAGCAACTGCTGTCGAATGAACGCGGCCGCGCCCACGTCGACACCCCAGGTCGGCTGAGCGACGACGAGCACCTTCGGCTCTTGCAGGATCTCGCGGCCGACGATGTACTTCTGCAGGTTCCCTCCCGAAAGCGATTTGGCGAGCGATTGCGGTCCACCGCATCGCACGTCGAAAGTCTCGATGCAGCGCTCGGCGAACGCCCGTACCGCCCGAGCGCCGACCCAGCCGCGGCGCACCATGCGCGGCTTGCGGTATGCGGTCAGCAATGCGTTCTCGGCAAGCGACAGAGACGGCACCGCGCCTCGTCCGAGCCGCTCTTCGGGCACGAACGCGAACCCGAGCCCACGCCTCGCGGCCGCGGACAGGCGCGCGGCCGGCTTGCCGCAAATCGTGACTGCGTCAGCCACGGCGCCCGAGCCGGGCCGCTCGCCCGAAAGCGCGGCCAGGAGCTCGGCCTGCCCGTTTCCCGAGACGCCCGCGATGCCGAAGATTTCGCCGGCATGGACATCGAACGAGACGCCGGCGAGCGCCGTGCCGAACGGATCGTCGCTCGGGATCGACAGGCCCCGGACCGAGAGCAGCGCGTCCCCTGGCGTATGCGCGCGGCGCGCGTAGTCGGGTAGCGAGTGACCGACCATCAGTTGCGCCAGCGACGCATGCGTCTCCTCGCCTGGCCTGACCCGCCCTGTCACGCGGCCACCGCGCATGACGGTGGCCGTATCGCAAAGCTCTTGAATCTCGTCGAGCTTGTGGCTGATGTAAAGGAGGCTGCAGCCTTGCCGCGCGAGACGCCTGAGCGTCTCGAAGAGCTTGCGCACGGCCTGCGGCGTCAGCACCGACGTCGGCTCGTCCATGATCAAAAGGCGCGGATGCTGCAGCAGGCAGCGCACGATCTCCACGCGCTGCCGCTCGCCGACCGTCAGGTTGTGCACATGCCGCGCCGGATCGATGTCGAGGCCATATTCGCTCGACACTTCGCCGATGCGCTTGCCGAGCGTCGCGAGGTCGAATCGTTCATCGAGCGCGAGCGCGATGTTCTCCGCGACGGTCAGCGTCTCGAAGAGCGAGAAATGCTGAAACACCATGCCGATGCCGAGCTTGCGAGCCGCGGCCGGGCTTGCAATCTCGACCGGCAGGCCTTCCCAACGGATCTCGCCCGCGTCGGGCCGCACCGCGCCGTACACGATCTTCATCAGCGTGCTCTTGCCCGCGCCGTTCTCGCCGAGCACGGCGTGAATCTCGCCGGGCGCGACGACGAGGCTTACGTCGTCGTTTGCGCGCACGCCCGGATACTGCTTGCAGATGCGTGAAAGCTCGAGCCGCGGAACGGGCGTTCCCGTTGCGCCTCGATCACGCTGCGAAAAAGAATGGTCGGAAATGTCGTTCATCAATCATGAAGCCGGTCAGCCGGCGTTCGAAGCGGCTCGTGGTCCGACGATACCCAAATCG
>JBCNPL010000537.1:0-2749 GCA_039593375.1 Paraburkholderia sp.
GGCCAGCCCCCGCTCACGAATCTGGACCCCGACCAGGTCGTCGCGCTCGGGGCCGCCATTCAGGCCGACCTGCTCGCGGGCAACCGCGGTGGCGATGACTGGCTGCTGCTCGACGTGATCCCACTTTCGCTCGGCGTCGAGACTATGGGCGGCCTCGTCGAAAAGATCATTCCGCGCAATTCGACGATTCCCGTCGCGCGTGCCCAAGAGTTCACGACGTTCAAGGATGGCCAGACCGCGATGGCGATCCACGTCGTGCAGGGCGAGCGCGAGCTCGTCTCCGACTGCCGCTCGCTCGCGCGTTTCGAGCTGCGGGGTATTCCGCCGATGGCGGCCGGCGCCGCGCGCATTCGCGTGACCTATCAGGTCGATGCGGATGGATTGCTCTCCGTCGTCGCACGCGAGCAGCACTCCGGCGTCGAGGCGTCCGTCGTCGTCAAGCCGTCGTACGGTCTGGCCGACGACGATATCGCCCGCATGCTCGAAGACAGTTTCAAGTCGGCCGAGGTCGACATGCGCGCACGCGCGCTCCGTGAAGCGCAAGTTGAGGCGCAACGTCTGATCGAAGCGACCGAGGCCGCGCTCGCCGCCGACGGCGAGCTGCTCGACGCCGCTGAGCGCGCAGCCATCGACGCCGCGCTCGTCGCTTTGCAAGAGGCGGCGCGCGGCAGCAATGCCGATGCGATCGAAGCGGCCACCAAGGCGCTTGCCTCGGCGACGGACGAGTTTGCCGCGCGCCGCATGGACAAGAGCATTCGCGCGGCGCTCAAGGGCCGTAGGCTCGACGAGGTCTGAACGGCACCGCCCCACAATATTGACTGAACGGAAACCGTATGCCGCAAATCGTTGTCCTGCCCCATGTCGAATTATGCCCCGAGGGGGCGGTCATCGAGGCCGAGCCGGGCAAGAGCGTCTGTGCGACGCTGCTCGAGAATGGGATCGAAATCGAGCATGCTTGCGAAATGTCTTGCGCATGCACCACTTGCCATGTGATCGTACGCGAGGGCTTCGACGTACTCGAGCCGTCCGAGGAGGACGAGGACGACTTGCTCGACAAGGCATGGGGGCTCGAGCCGACTTCGAGGCTTTCGTGCCAGGCGGTCGTGCCTGAAGGCGAGGATCTCGTCATCGAGATTCCGCGCTACTCGATCAATCATGCGAAGGAAAACCATTGAACCGAGGAGGGAGCAAGCCATGAAGTGGACGGACGTACAAGAAATCGCAATGGCCCTCACCGATAAGCACAGCGGCACCGATCCGCAATACGTGCGGTTCACGGACTTGCATCGGTGGGTCACGGAGCTCGAAGGGTTCGACGACGACCCCAACCGATCGAACGAGAAGATCCTCGAGGCGATTCAGCTCGCCTGGATCGAAGATGCAGCCGAATGAGCCGCGTCGGCGGCGCTCGGGCCGGACGGGCCGCCGCTGAGCGAGGCTGTCGCATCAGGCGGGCCGGCTCGGCACGGCCCAAACACGGCCCAAAAAAAGGCGATCCGCTGGCAGGATCGCCTTTTTCGTTGCGCCCGGTGCGCGAGACTGGCTCAGCGCGCCACTAGCGTACCGCGTTCGATCCGGACCGGCTCGCCTTGCTGGAACGGCGGTGCCTGGCGGTAGGTGAAATAGCGGAGCCGGCCGTTTTCCATCCGCACGCGGACCTGGTAGTCCGTCGTGCTTCTCAGGTGTTTTTCAACCGCGTTACCGGCAAAGCCACCGCCGACCGCGCCGAGCACGGTCATCGCGGCACGGCCCGTCCCGGCGCCGAACTGATTGCCGAGCAGGCCGCCCGCCACGGCGCCGCCCACGGCGCCGATGCCGGTTCCATGGCCCTGATGCCGGATTGCCACGATCGATTCGACCGTGCCGCAACTCGCGCAGGGCGCGGCCTGCGGCTGCTGTTGCGGCTGCGGCGCGGAGTACGGCTGCTGCCCCGAGTACGGCTGCTGAGCGTATTGCTGCCCCGGTTGCGCGTACAGGTTCGGCGTAGGCTGAGCGGCGTACTGACCTTGTTGACCGGTCGGCGCCGCGTTTTGCGCGGGCGATGATTGAGCCGGTTGCTGCGCTTCGATGGCTTGCCCGGAAGCGGGCGACCGCGGGGCGGACGTCGTCGCGGCGGCCACTGGGGCGGGCGCGGACGAATCGACGACCGGTTGATTCGCGACCTGGGCGCTCTGCGTCTGGTCGTTCTGCGCGCCGGTGCTCGAGGCCTTTGGAAAGAGGCCGGTGACGGCGGCGGTGGCCGCCAGGCTGGCGACGATGACTGTCGCTGCAGCAGTGGCGACGAGCGGATGCATACGGCGCGGCGACGCGGTGGGCTGATTCATGGCGGACCTCGCTTCAGCGTTCGATAGGGGGTTGCGCTTCGGCGCTCGCCCCGATCCCGGGCAAAGCCGGGACAAACTGTGTTTCTGTCGAGCGATCTGCAATTAGGGCGAGAAAACCCTACAGCATCAGTGTCCGCCAATCGCCGCGGGCCGGCGTTTCAATTTGTAACCTGTTGCGCGCGACGAGAGCGGCGCCTGAGCTTTTCGTTTGAAGAAAAGAGCCCGGCGCGCCGATTTAGCAGGGTCCGATGAAAGCTCGAGCAGCTCTCGACCGTCGCGAGCCGCTTCGCTTTTACCTACGGTTACAAACTGTCGGGCTCGCGCAACGGTAGCCAGCCCGAGGTCAGTCCTCGCGGCGCAGGTGAGGGAACAGAATCACGTCACGGATGCTTGGGCTGTCGGTCAGCAGCATCACGAGGCGGTCG
>JBCNPL010000538.1:0-2745 GCA_039593375.1 Paraburkholderia sp.
CAATGTGCGCGACACGATCGCGCAGTTCAGTCCGCCTGCGCGCTTCGGCAAGCTCTATCGCAAGGATCTCGAGCGATCGCCGTTCGTGCGCGTGTTCCTCCATGCGAATGCGGTCAACATTGAGACCAACCTCGATGCGTCGCGTGTCGCGCGTATCGACGCGGCGACGCTCAGCGGCCGCCGCCTCACCTTCATCGCGAAGCATTACGTGCTGGCCGCCGGCGGCATCGAAAACGCGCGGCTTCTTCTGGCCTCGAATCGCACGCAGCCGGCGGGGCTCGGCAACGGGCACGATATCGTCGGCCGCTTTTTCATGGATCACCCGCGCATCATGTCGGCGAGCGTTCGCTTTTCCGACGAGTGGGCGCGCAACAAGCTCTACGACATCAAGTTCCATTATCAGAACGCTGCTGTTTCGGCTCACGGCACGCCGATTTCTTCGCAGTTCGCGCTCACGCCCGAGGTGCTCACGCGCGAGCGCCTGCTCAACGCACGCGTCTGGTTCTTCTCGCTCTTTTACGGCGAAGGCAGCGCGGGTGCAGAGGCGTTGATCCGTTGCAAGCAGGCGCTGCTGAAGAAGGAGCAACCTGGCTGGAGGCTGACCGACGATCTCGAGACGATGGCGGCGCATCCGATCGATACCGCCGGCTTTTTGCTGACGCGGCTATTGCAGCCGCGTTCGCTCATCACCGATGTCAGGCTGCAAGCGATCGTCGAGGCCGCGCCCAACCCCGACAGCCGCGTGACACTCGGCACCGAGCGCGATGCGCTTGGCATGCCGCGCGTGAGAGTCGCCTGGCTGCTCGACGAACTCGTGCAACGTACGTTCGACCGCACGTTCGCACTCGTTGCCGAAGAGCTGCGTGCCGGTGGCGTGGCCGAGGTCAAGCTCGACGAGCCGCTCCAGGGGCGCGAATGGCCATCGGGACTCGAGGGTACCTGGCATCACATGGGGACTACGCGGATGCATGATTCGCCGCGCGAGGGGGTGGTCGACAGGGATTGCACCGTCCACGGGGTGGCCAATCTCCATATCGCCGGGAGCTCTGTGTTTCCGAGCGTCGGTGCGAACTTCCCGACGATCACGATCACCGCGCTCGCGCTTCGACTCGCGGAGCGTCTTGCTAGCCTGCTCGGCAAGCCGGATGCCGTGGCAGCGAACGATGTGCGAATCGGCATGGGGGCGGGTGGGCAGACGAAGGTCGATACGCTCCCGTTCGCCGCGGCGACGCTTTCGCACGTCGCGAAGGAGTGATCGATATCCGCGGGCTTGCCGCCGCCAGGCGGTATTGCAAGGCGTGTGGGCGAGATTCGTTCAGTGATATGACTGAGCGCGCAGGCCGGTTGCCCCTAGTGGTCCGTCAACGTGATCCTCTATCCGGGCGGCGAGTGCGAGCAGCGCATTCTCGCTCGATGCGGGGCCCACGAGGCTCAACCCGAATGGCAAATGCCGCGCGGTAAATCCGGCGGGCACGCTGACGGCTGCCAGACCCAGCGGGTTGGCGAAATACGTGTAATAGCCCATGTTCGCATTGAGGTTGATCGGATCCCGCTCTACCTCGTCGCATCGATAGATCGTACCGGCGGTGGGGAGGGCGAGGACGTCGATATCGGCGAAGACACGCCCTGCATGTTCCTGCAGTGCCTGCTGTCGGTACAGTGTGCGGAAGGCGTCGGCGGCGTCGTATTTCCGCGCGGCGACGATCGCCTCGTATACGGCCGGATGTATATCGCCGCGGTGCGCCGCTGCGAATTCGCCATAGGTGATCCAGCGCTCGGCGATTAGCGCGCTCCCGAAGACCAGCTTTCCGGCCTCGACGAAAGGCGCATAGTCGATACGGACCGCTTCACCGCCGAGCTTCTCGAGCATGACGACGACGGCCAGGTAGTGAGCGTGCACGTCGCGATCGCCGAAGAACCGCAGATCGTCGTCTTGCGGAACGCCGAAGCGGAAGGCGCCGCGCTCCGCATCAGGGGCTTCTTCGCCTGCTACCTCGACATGATCGGGTCGCATATCGCGCTGTGTCAGCACATCGAGTACCTTGCGGGCATCGCCGACAGTGAGAGAGAAGATGGGCGGCACGTCGAAGCTGCGATTGCAGTAGAGGAAACCTTCCATGTCGATTGCGCCGGGCGTGGGCTTGAGGCCGACGATGTTGTTGAGGGCTGCCGGCACTCGGCCCGACCCACCCGTATCCGATCCAATCGAGAAAGCGACTTGCCCGGTGGCCACCGCGACGGCCGAGCCGGAGCTCGACCCACCCGGGATGTACCGCTCATCGAAGGCGTTGCGGCAGTACCCCGTCAGCGAACGGATGCCGACGAGGCCTGTGGCGAAGTGATCCATGTTTTGCTTACCGATCATGATGGCGCCGGCCTGCTCCAGGCGTGCAACGAGCGGTGCGCTCCTTGCCGCGGTGTAGCCGAATGCGGGGCATCCCGCCGTCGTCGGCAGGCCGGCCACGTCGATGTTGTCCTTCACGCCGAACGGTATGCCGTAAAGCGGCAAATCCGTGCCGCGTTCGTGCGCGCGTTCGATGCGCCGCGCTGCGGCGAGTGCGTCGTCGTGCGGCACGACGTAGGTCCACACATTGTCGCCGGTGCGTTGCGCGAGACGGCGGTAGATCTCGTCAACCAGTGACGTGGGCGTCATCGCTCCTTCCGAGTACGCTCGGGAAAGCGATCGAAAATCGAGGCTGAGACCAGGCAGGGACATGGGGGTTTCAGGATGACCAGTGAACGACA
>JBCNPL010000539.1:0-2744 GCA_039593375.1 Paraburkholderia sp.
GGCCGACGTGATCGCGGGCGAACAATCGAGCGGGACGTTCGTGGCGCTGCCGAACGAGACGCTCGAGCTGAAGGAGCGATCGGGCGCGCGAGTCGAGCGGCTGCGGATACTGGCCGAAACCGACCGCCCGAGCCTGCCCGGCGGCCTGCGCTCCGATCGTTACACGCAGTGCGAGCTCGAGCTTTCGTGGCCCATCGAAAACATGGGGCCGTCGTTGCCGAACCTCGTATCGACGATCGCAGGGAACCTGTACGAGCTGCGTCAGGTGTCGGGCCTGCGGCTGACGGGCTTGCGCTTGCCGCCATCTTTCGCGGCAGCGTATCCGGGGCCGGCGTTCGGGATCGAGGGCACGCGCCGACTCACGGGCGTGAGCCATGGCCCCCTCATCGGCACGATCATCAAGCCGAGCGTGGGACTGTCGCCGGGCGAAACGGCGCAACAGGTTCGCGAGCTCGTCGCGGGCGGCATCGACTTCATCAAGGACGACGAGTTGCAAGCCGACGGTCCGCATTGCCCGTTCGACGAGCGCGTGCGCGCGGTGATGCGTGTCGTCAATGAGCATGCCGATCGAACCGGTAAGAAGGCGATGGTGGCATTCAATCTCACGGGCGATCTCGATCAGATGCGTCGCCGTCATGATCTCGTGCTCGCCGAGGGCGGTACCTGCGTCATGGCCGTGCTGAATTCGGTCGGTCTCGTCGGTCTGCATGAGCTCCGACGCCATTCGCAGCTGCCGATTCACGCGCATCGGGCCGGATGGGGCTATCTGTCGCGCAGCCCGCAGCTCGGATGGGACTACGCACCGTGGCAGCAGATCTGGCGGCTCGCGGGCGCGGATCACTTGCACGTGAACGGGCTCGCCAACAAGTTCAGCGAATCGGACGAGAGCGTCATCGCGGCAGCGCGTGCCGTGCTCTCGCCCGTCATGCCCGAGGCGCCGATGCCGGCCATGCCCGTCTTCAGCTCCGGCCAGACCGGACTGCAGGCCGCGCCGACCTATGCGGCGATCGGCTGCGCCGACCTCATTCACGCGGCGGGCGGCGGCATTTTCGCTCATCCGGGCGGGGTCGCCGCGGGGGTCGACGCATTGCGGCAGGCGTGGGTCGCGGCGATCGAAGGCGTGCCGCTGGCACGACATGCCATGCACCATCCGGCATTGCAAGCCGCGCTGGGTTTTTGGAAGTGACGCTGTAGCGAGGAGTGGCGCGCAGAGCGTTCGAGACCGCTTCGATTTCGGCGAACTCCGTGAAGCGATCGAGAGGTTCGGCGCGTTCCTGGTTGGTACGATGACATCATAACGTGACAAGTGGCAGCTCAGACGGCTGTTCGACCGGCCGGCAATGCTGTCCGCCACCTATCAAGGAGACGAGACATGAAAGGTCTGAAGCAGTGGCTTTCCGGCGGAGCGTGCGCGCTCCTCGTTTTCGGCGCCGCCGGTCCGGCCTGCGCGGCCGGATTGATCGCGATCATCACGCCCTCTCACGACAATCCGTTTTTCAAGGCGGAAGCCGATACGGCCGATGCGCGTGCGAAGTCGCTGGGTTACGACACGATCGTCCTCTCGCACGACGACGACGCCAACAAGCAGATGAACCTCGTCGATACGGCGATCGCGCGCGGAGCAAAGGCGATCGTTCTCGACAACGCGGGCGCCGAGGCCTCGATCTCCGCGGTGCAAAAAGCGAAGGACAAGGGCATTCCATCGTTCCTCATCGACCGCGAGATCAACAAAACGGGCGTGGCCGTTTCGCAAATCGTTTCGAACAACTATCAGGGCGCGCAGCTAGGCGGTCGCGCGTTCGTCAAGGCCATGGGCGAAAAGGGCAACTACGTCGAGCTCGTCGGGCGCGAATCGGATACCAACGCCGGCATTCGCTCGAAGGGTTATCACGACGTCATCGATCAGTTCCCGAACCTGAAGATGGTCGCGCGCCAATCGGCCAATTGGAGCCAGACGGAGGCCTATCAGGTGATGGAGTCGATCTTGCAGAGCCATCCGGACATCAAGGGTGTCATTGCCGGCAACGACACGATGGCGATGGGGGCATCCGCGGCCCTCAAAGCGGCCAAACGCAACGACGTGATCGTGGTCGGCTTCGACGGCAGCAACGATGTGCGCGATGCGATCGAGCGCGGCGAGATCCGAGCGACGGTCCTGCAGCCGGCGGCGCTCGCAGCGACCGAAGCCGTCGATCAGGCCGACAGGTATCTGAAGACGCATTCGACGGGCAAGCCCGAAAAGCAGCTCATCGATTGCGTGTTGATCACGAAGGTCAACGCGAAGAAGCTCGATATGTTTGCCCTGCGCTGAGGAAACGGAAGGAGGCGCGGACCATCGCCGCGCCTCTTGGCGGCTTGTCGAAGCGAGGATAACGATGAAATACGGGGTATGGGTGAGCCTGCTGCTTGCGCTGTGCGGTGCGCTGCAAGCGTGCAAGCTCGTGAAGAACGATACGGCGGCCGTCGCTGGCGCGAGCGGCGCGTCGGGCGATCCTTACGCCGCGTCGGCATACGATCCGAACGCCGCCGTGGCGAAGGATTGGGACGCGAAAGTCGTCCCCGACATCACCAGGCGCGCAACGGACTTCAACCTGCTGCGCGACGCCGTGGCGGCGGATGCCGACGCGGCGGGCCAGAAGTACGGCTATCGCGACAAGACGAGCGACGGGCCGTGGAATTTTCCGACGAAGCTGCGCGGCACGATCGTATCGGTCGACACGTCTTCGAGCGTGGGAACGGTCGGC
>JBCNPL010000054.1:0-11892 GCA_039593375.1 Paraburkholderia sp.
GCCGCCCACCTGGGCATGAAATGCGTGCTCGTTCAGGAAAACTGGGTCAACTACTACGATGCCGTCTACGACCGTGTCGGCAACATCGAGCTCTCGCGGATCATGGGAGCCGACGTGCGCCTCGTGTCCGACGGCTTCGACATCGGCATTCGCAGGAGCTGGGAGGAGGCGCTCGCAAGCGTGCGCGAGTCCGGCGGCAAGCCCTATGCGATTCCTGCCGGCTGTTCCGAGCATCGGCTCGGCGGTCTCGGCTTCGTCGGTTTCGCCGAGGAGGTGCGGCAGCAGGAGGCCGAGCTCGGCATCAAGTTCGACTACATCGTAGTCTGCTCGGTGACGGGCAGCACCCAGGCGGGGATGGTCGTCGGCTTCGCCGCGGACGGTCGCGCGGACCGGGTCATCGGTATCGATGCGTCGGCGAAGCCCGCGGCGACCCGTGCGCAGATTCTGCGCATCGCGAAGCATACGGCCGAGCTCGTCGACCTCGGGCGCCCGATCGTCGATGACGACGTCGTGCTCGATACGCGCTACGGCGGCCCCGAATATGGGCTGCCGAACGACGGGACGCTCGAGGCCATCCGGCTCACCGCGCGACTGGAGGGGATGTTGACGGACCCGGTGTACGAAGGGAAGTCCATGCACGGCATGATCGACAAGGTCCGTCTAGGCGAATTTCCGGCTGGGTCGAACGTGCTCTACGCTCATCTCGGCGGTGCGCCGGCGCTCTCCGCCTACAGCTTCATCTTCCGCAACGGCTAAGGTCGGCCGAAGCGCTCCGCCCAGGCGGCGATCGCCTCGGCGTAAAACGCCTCGAGCGTCCTGTGCGAGGCGCCTGTCGCCATCGCCAGCCCCAGATGGCGCGCGGCGGCTTGCAGCGACGGCAGCGGCCGGCTTGCATCGAGTTCCACCGCGCCGGTCTGTTTGCTGAGCTTCTCGCCGTGCGCATCGACGACAACGGGCACGTGCAGATAGGCCGGCGTCGGCAGGCCGAGGCACCGCTGCAGATAGATCTGGCGCGCGGTCGAATCGACGAGGTCGGCGCCGCGCACGACATGCGTGACGCGCTGATCGGCGTCGTCGACGACGACCGCGAGCTGGTAGGCCCATTGGCCGTCCGCGCGCTTGAGGACGAAGTCGCCGACCTCGGTGGCGAGGTTTTGCGTGCGCGCGCCGTCCCATCTGTCGTTGAACGTGACGAGCGCGTCCGCGCCGTCGGGCACACGCAGGCGCCAGGCGCGCGCGGGCTTGCCGGCGAGCCCCCGGCGGCATGTGCCGGGGTAGGCGAGCGTCGCGTGGCGCGCGTGAGCGTTCGCGAGCGAATCGGCGATCTCCTTGCGCGTGCAGCCGCACGGATAGACGAGGCCGCTAGCCACGAGCCGCTCGAACGCGTCCAGGTACAGCGCCGTGCGCCGGCTTTGCCGGACGGGCGGCTCGTCGGGGCGCATGCCGAAGCGCTCGAGCGTGGCGAGAATATGCTCGTCGGCACCCGGCACCGTGCGCGGCCCGTCGATATCCTCGATCCGAACGAGCCAAGTGCCGCCGCGAGCGCGAGCGTCGAGGTAGCTCGCCAGCGCGCCGACGAGCGAGCCGAAATGGAGCGGGCCTGTCGGCGAAGGCGCGAAGCGGCCGCGGTATAGGGCGGTCATGGATGAAACGCCGCGGGCCCGGCGAGCGCGTTCACGGACGCTCGCCTCTCGCCCGATTCGAGGGTGACGTCGCGAACGTTGGCAAGCGTCGTGCCCATGCTCACGCTGCCTGCGCGCTCTCCCGTTGCGGGTGGCACGCGGGACACGTCTTGCCCGGCGTGTAGAGCGGCGAGCGCTGCGCGTCCGGCGTGACGACGGCGCGGCAGCCGAAGCACTGCAGCGTATCGGTGGGCTCGAGTCGCGGGTTGAGCGCGGTGCGGTAGTCGAAGACGAAGCATTCGCCGCGATAGTGCGCGCCGCCGACTTCTTCGAAGTATTTGAGGATGCCGCCTTCGAGCTGATAGACGTGGTCGATGCCGACCTCTTTCATATGGATCGCCGCCTTCTCGCAGCGGATTCCGCCCGTGCAGAAGGAAACGATCGTCTTGCCTTCGAGCTCGGCGCGGTGCGCCTCGATCACTTCGGGAAACTCGCTGAACTTCGCGATCCGATAGTCGACGGCATTCTCGAACGTGCCGACGTCGACTTCGAAAGCATTGCGCGTATCGAGCATGACGACAGGCCGCCCCGCGTCGTCACGGCCGCTGTCGAGCCAGCGCTTGAGCGTCGGCGCGTCGACGGACGGCGCGCGACCGAGCTCGGGCCGGATCGCCGGCTTTTTCATCGTGATGATTTCGCGCTTGAGCTTGACGAGCATCCGCCGAAACGGCTGCGTCGGCGAGAGGCTTTCCTTGAACGGCAGCGCCGCGAACTTGCCTTCGAAGAGCGGATCGCGGCGGATGTAGTCGATGAACGCGTCGGCGGCTTCGCGCGTGCCGGCGACAAAAAGGTTGATCCCTTCGGGCGCGAGGAGGATCGTGCCGCGCAACGCGAGCGCGGCGCAGCGCTCGGCGACGAGAGGGCGCCATTCGCGGATCGCGTCGAGCGTGACGAACTGGTAGGCGGCGAGATTGACGATGCTCATATTGACGGTGCGGGGCGACGCGTTTGCGTGGGTACGCTGGCGGTGCCCGACGGCGCGGAAAATGCGAAACCCACATTATCCCGCAAACGGCCGCGGAGGCGGTCGGCAGTGATGTGCGGATGTACAATACGGCCCATGCCAGATCCCCGCTTCGTCCATCTCCGCATCCACTCCGAATTCTCGATCGCCGACGGAATCGTGCGCCTCGACGACGTCGTCAAGGCCGCGGCCGAGGACGGCCAGGGCGCGCTCGCGCTGACCGACCTCGCGAACGCGTTCGGCCTCGTACGGTTTTACAAGGAGGCGCGCGGCAAGGGCGTGAAGCCGATCGCCGGGTGCGACGTCTGGGTCGCGAACTCCGACGATCGCGACAAGCCGTCGCGGCTCTTGCTGCTCGTGAAGGACCGTCGCGGCTACCTCAATCTCTGCGAGCTGCTGACGAAAGCCTGGCTCACGAATCAGTACCGGGGGCGAGCGGAGATCGACGCGCAATGGCTCGATGGGCCGCTCGCCGAGGGGCTCATCGCGCTCTCGGGCGCGCAGCAAGGCGATATCGGTCTTGCGCTCGCGGCCGGCAACAAGGAAAGCGCGAAGCGCCATGCGATGCGCTGGGCAGAACGTTTTCCGAACGCGTTTTACATCGAGCTGCAACGCTGCGGGCAGCCGGGCGGCGAGGCCTACGTGCAGGAAGCCGTCGCGCTCGCGGCCGCGCTCGGGCTACCCGTCGTCGCGACGCATCCCGTGCAGTTCATGACGGCCGACGATTTCACGGCCCACGAGGCGCGCGTCTGCATTTCCGAAGGCGACATTCTCGCCAATCCGCGCCGGCAAAAGCGCTTCTCGACCGAGCAGCGTTTCGGCACGCAAGACGAAATGGCCGCGCTCTTTGCCGATATTCCCTCCGCCGTCGCGAACACGGTGGAGATCGCGAAGCGCTGCAACCTGACGCTCGAGCTCGGCAAGCCGAAGCTGCCGCTCTTTCCGACGCCTGACGGCCTCTCGCTCGACGATTACCTCGTGCAGCTTTCGAAGGAAGGCCTCGAGCGGCGTCTCGCTGAGCTCTATCCCGACGAGGCGAAGCGCAACGATGAGCGCGAGACCTACTACAAGCGTCTCGAGTTCGAGTGCGGCACCATCGTCAAGATGGGCTTCCCGGGCTACTTCCTGATCGTGGCCGACTTCATCAACTGGGCCAAGAACAACGGTGTGCCCGTGGGGCCGGGGCGCGGCTCGGGCGCGGGCTCGCTCGTCGCGTACGCGCTCGGCATCACGGACCTCGATCCGCTGCGCTACAACCTCCTGTTCGAGCGCTTCCTGAACCCGGAGCGCGTGTCGATGCCGGACTTCGACATCGACTTCTGCCAGGAAGGTCGCGACCGTGTGATCCAGTACGTGAAAGGCAAGTATGGTGCGGATGCCGTCTCGCAGATCGCGACGTTCGGCACGATGGCGGCCAAGGCCGCCGTGCGCGACATCGGGCGTGTGCTCGATCTCGGCTACAACTTCACCGACGGCGTGGCGAAGCTGATCCCGTTCAAGCCGGGCAAGCACGTGACGATCGCCGACGCGATGGAAGAGGAGCCGCTGCTCAAGGAGCGCTACGAGAACGAAGACGAAGTGCGGCAGTTGCTCGATCTCGCGCAGCGCGTCGAGGGCCTGACGCGCAACGTCGGCATGCATGCGGGCGGCGTCCTGATCGCGCCCGGCAAGCTCACCGACTTCTGCCCGCTTTACACGCAAGGCGACGACGGCGGCGTCGTGAGCCAGTACGACAAGGACGACGTCGAAGCGGTCGGCCTCGTGAAGTTCGACTTTCTCGGCTTGACGACGCTCACGATCCTCGATTGGGCCGAGCGCTACATTCGTCGTCTCGATCCTTCGAAGGCGGACTGGTCGCTCGCGCAGGTGCCGCTCGACGACCCCGCGGCGTTCTCGATCCTGAAGAAAGCGAACACGGTCGCCGTGTTCCAGCTGGAAAGCCGCGGCATGCAGGGCATGCTGAAAGACGCACAGCCCGACCGCTTCGAGGACATCATCGCGCTCGTCGCGCTCTACCGCCCGGGCCCGATGGATCTGATCCCGAGCTTTTGCGCGCGCAAGCACGGGCGAGAGAGCGTCGACTATCCCGATCCGCGCGTCGAGCCCGTCCTGAAAGAGACCTACGGCATCATGGTCTATCAGGAGCAGGTGATGCAGATGGCGCAGATCATCGGCGGCTACTCGCTCGGCGGCGCCGACCTCTTGCGTCGCGCGATGGGCAAGAAAAAGCCCGAGGAGATGGCGAAGCACCGCGAGCTGTTCCGAGAAGGCGCGGCAAAGAACGGGCTCACGGCCGAGAAGGCCGACGAAATCTTCGACTTGATGGAGAAGTTCGCGGGCTACGGCTTCAACAAGTCGCACGCGGCGGCCTACGCGCTGCTCGCTTACTACACGGCGTGGCTGAAGGCGCACCATCCGGCTGAGTTCATGGCGGCCAACATGAGCTTGGCGATGGACGACACGGACAAGATCAAGATTCTCTACGAGGATTGCAAGACCAACGGCATGGCCGTGTTGCCGCCCGACATCAATTGCTCCGCGTATCGCTTCGAGCCTGTCGGAGAAGCCGACGGCAAGCGTTCGCGCACGATTCGCTACGGCCTCGGCGCCGTGAAGGGTAGCGGACAGAACGCGATCGAGGAAATCTTGCGCGCCCGCGAGGCGGGTCCGTTCGCCGATCTCTTCGATTTTTGCGCGCGCATCGACCGGCGCGTCGTCAATCGCCGCACGGTCGAGGCGCTCATTCGCGCCGGCGCGTTCGACCAGATCCACCCGAATCGCGCGCAGCTGATCGCCTCGGTGCCGCTTGCTATGGAGGCGGCCGATCAGGCGAGCGCCAACGCCATGCAGGCGGGCCTCTTCGACATGGGTGACACCGCGGCGGCGGGACACGAACTCGTCGACGAGGCGGCCTGGCCCGAAAAGCGCAAGCTGCAGGAAGAAAAGACCGCTCTCGGCTTCTATCTCTCGGGCCATCTGTTCGACGCGTACAAGGAAGAAGTGCGACGCTTCGTGCGCCTCAAGATCGCCGATCTGAAGGAGGGGCGCGACAAGCTCGTGGCAGGCATCATCGTTTCGCTGCGCACGCAGATGACACAGCGCGGCAAGATGCTGATCGCGCTCATCGACGATGCGACAGGTCAATGCGAAGTGACCGTATTCAACGAGCAGTACGAAGCCAATCGAGCGCTCTTCAAGGAAGACGAGCTCATCGTCGTGCAGGGGCAGGCGCGCAACGACGCATTCACGGGTGGTATTCGCTTCACCGTCGACTCGGTGATGGACCTCGAGCGCGCACGCACGCGCTATGCGCAAGCCGTGACGGTCAGCATGAACGGCAATGCCGATGCGGCGGCGCTCAGGCGCGTGCTCGAAGCCTTCTGCGCTCCCGTGCAGGCGCCGACCGAGGGACAGGAGAACGCCGCGGGCGCGTCGTCGGCCGGCGGCGCCCGCAAGTTCGGTCCGCGCGGTTTCGGCGCCGCGCATAGCGGCGAAGCCGGCGGCGGTCGGACACGGGCGTCCGGCGCGGCGCAGTCGGCACCGAACGGGCTTGCGGTACGGATACGCTACAGCAACGAGCGCGCCGAAGGCGAAGTGCGCCTTGGTGACGGCTGGCGCGTGCGGCCGAGCGACGCGCTGCTCGCCGCGTTGCGCAGCGAGTTCGCGGGCAGCGAAGTCGGGGTCCTGTATTGAGCATGGGCAAACCTTTCTTCGCCGCGCGTGCGCCACGTTCGATTCTCGTCGTCGCCACACGTCGAATCGGCGATGTCTTGCTGACGACGCCGATCGTGCGCTCGCTCAAAGCGAGATGGCCCGATACGCCCATCGATATGCTCGTCTTTCGCGGTACGGAGGGGGTGCTCGAGGGCAATCCCGACGTGCGGCGCGTCATCGTGGTGGCTCAGCGTGCCCGATTGCGCGAACGGTTCGCCGACGCGCGGAGGATCTGGCGGCGCTACGACCTCGCCTGCGCGGCCATCAGCGCGGATCGTCCGCGCTTTTACACCTGGTTTGCCGGCAAGAAGCGTGTCGGTCTCGTGGATCCCGAACGCGTCAACTGGCTCACGCGTTTCATGATGAATGGCCTGGCGCTGAACCTGCACGACTCGGTCCATACGGTGAACAGCACGCTCGCGCTTGCCGCGCCGCTCGGCATCACGCCCGTGCCGGAGGTCGTGGCGCCAGCCACCGCCGACCCGGCGCGCCGCGCGCGCCTGAACGAACGCTTCGAGGCGACGCCGGGCATGCGTCCGGGGCAGCCGCTCGCCGTGCTGCATCCTTATCCGATGTTCGCGTACAAGCGCTGGCGCGTCGACGGTTGGGCTCGATTGATCGACTGGCTGCGCTCGCAAGGGTTTGCGGTTGCGCTGACCGGCGGACCGGCCGAGGTCGAGCGCGACTACGCGAAGCAAGTGATTGCCGCCGCCGGCGAGCCGGTGTTGAATTTCGTCGGGCAGTTGTCGCTAGGCGAAAGCGCGGACGTGATACGGCGCGCGAGGCTGTTCGTCGGGCCGGATACCGGGGCGACGCACATCGCGGCCGCAACCGGCACACCGACCGTCGCGCTGTTCGGGCCTTCGAACGCCGTGCGCTGGGGACCTTGGCCCCAGGGCTGGCAGGCGGGCGTCGATCCGTGGCCGCTGCGCGGTTCGGGCCGGCGCGCAAACGTCTACTTGCTGCAAGGCGAGGGAGACTGTGTGCCATGCCTGCTGGAAGGCTGCGAGCGGCATATCGAGAGCTCGAGCGACTGCCTGACGGGGCTCCCCGTGCGGCGTGTCGTCGAGGCAGCTGCGCAAATGCTGGGATTGCCTCCGTCTTCGATCGGTGACGTTTCTCCTCAGACTGCCGTTATCGACATCGTGCCGATGCGGCAAGGCGGTGCCGATCGTGGCTGAGTGCGAGCGGGCGTGGGGGCTGGGCGCGTCGAACGATGCGCCGCGAGGCCGCGGTTCCGACCATCCGATGATCAAGAACAACACATGATCAGCTACATCAACGATTGCGCTGACAAACTGACGAAGATTCCTTACGCGGTGGTCCCCAATACGACGGAAACGTTCGTTCGGACACACTCGCGCCTGAAGCTCGCGAAGAAGTATCTGCACCGGTATCTTTCGCTGCGACTGTCCGGGCAGTTGAAGCACGAGATCAGGCATATCGAAAAAGGCATGCGCGTGTTGTGGCTCTACACGGGCAAGAGCAATTTCGGCGATGCGATCATGGACTTGTCCGGGCGCGCCCTGTTGCGAGATGCGGGCGTCACGATCGATTTGATGACGCTCCCGAAGCTGCAGCCCGTGTTTGGCGAAGACGACATCTTCCGCAACGTATATTCGAGCGTCGACGAGATAGCCGACCGACGCTACGACGCCATCGTGCTGAACGAGTTCAACTATCCGTCGATCGAGCTGAAGACGAAGCAGTTCGCCAACACGCCGTTCGCATGTCTCTTTCAGTACTTCTACGGTCCTGATCGCAATCAGACGCTGTTCAGCTTCGCCGCGGTCAACGATGTGTTCCGGATCGGCTTGAGCGATACGGAACTCGGCGAAGTCGCGAAGCCGTACCTTCGAAGCAGCAATAGCACGCGAGCCTCGGCGGCGAGGCGGATGCCCGATGCGCCGGCCATTGCATTGGCCGTCGGCGGTATCGACGAGTATCGGACTTATCGGCACTGGCCGGACGTGCTTGCACGGATCGACGAGGCGCGCGCGGGTGCGGGGCCGTTGCGGATTGCGTTGCTCGGCTCGGAGAACGGTCTGGCGGCGGCCGATGAAATCGCGCGCCACTCGTTCGAACAGCTCGAAGTCGTCTCGCTCGTCGCGCAATTGTCGCTTCTCGAAGCGCGCGAAGTCGTGGTTCGCAGCCGCTTGTTCGTCGGCTGCGACGGCGGACTCATGCATACGGCTCACACGACGGAGACGCCGAGCGTCACGCTCTTTTCGCAACGCGAAGCGCCGCATTTGCGTCTCACGCGGCGCTGCCATTCCATCGGCATGCAGAGTACGGACGCCGTGAGCGCGATCGCGCCGGACGCGATTGCGCAGGCCATCGAGCAGCAATGGGCGAAAGCGGCGCCCGCCTCGAGTGAATTCGTCAGGGCGGGCTGAGCGCTCGATGGACGGCTCGCCCTCGTGCCGCCTCGCGGCCGCGAACCTCACCCGTCGCGGCGGCAAGGAACGCCACATATATACTAGGCGCCTGTCCGCGGGACCCGGGTTGCCGCGATGCGGCCAGACTTTCCGTTTTTGCTACGACAACCTAACGTTCAGGCGACAGTTTGTCGTCGACCGTTTTCTGAATCGAGAATTAACGTCCGCCCGTGCTCGGGTGGGCAGACGTCGATCGACATGAATCGTTTCACCACCAGACACTCGAGCCTTTCCTCTGCGGGAAGCGCGCTGGCCGCGCTTTACATGCTGGTCTATCCATCGGCGACGCTGGCTGTCCATGGCGGGGCGAGCGCGCTCTTCATCGGCGCCGCGGTCGTTTCGCTCGGGGTGCTCTCTTTGCGCGGCGCGTCGCCCGGCATCGAGGTGGACGGTGTCACGGATCGCATGTTGACGATCGTCGGCATCGGGCTCGTCAGCCCGTTCGCGGCGACATTGATCAGCGAGTTATGGCACGGCAAGTTGGTGATGAATCTGCTCGACTCTCCGTCGCGTTTCGTTGCCGCGTGGCCGGTCCTGTTGGCCATGCGCCGGCTGCCCATGCGTGCGCTCAAATGGAGCGATCTCTCGTTCACGATCGGTGCGATCGTGTCGGTGCTGGTTTTATTGATCGCGCCTAAATCGACGCCTGACGGCCGGTTGGCGAGCACGTTTCTCGATGCGATTCATTTCGGCGACATCGCGCTCGCGCTCGGCATGTTGTCGGCGCTTTCCCTCAATTGGTGGCGCAAGGATCACGTTGCGATCCGGGTGTTCAAGTTGGTCGGCTTGTGCGCGGGGCTCTATGCGTCAGTATTGACCGGCTCGCGCGGCGGTTGGCTGACGATACCGGTTGTGGTCGCGCTCGTCATCTATGTTCGCGGCAAGAACAAGCCCGGTTGGTGGCGATGGGCGATCGCTCTGGCCGTTACCGTCGCCGCGGTCGGGGTTTGCATCAGCTCGGTCACGGTGCGCGAGCGTCTGTTCCAGGTGTGGTCCGACCTTGCCCAATATGCGCACGGGAATAGGGATACGTCGACCGGCGTTCGTCTTCAGCTCTACAAGGCGGCGCTCATGTTGATGCGCGATCACCTCGTGTTCGGCCTCGGTCCCAATGGCTTTGCCGGCAACATGCAGGCGCTCGCGAACGCCGGCGAGCTGACCCCTCTGGCAGCGCAATTCGGGCACGGAGAGACGCATAATCAGTTGCTTGCCTACGCGGCCAATTACGGCATTATCGGCGGGCTCGCGGGGATTGCGGTCCATCTCGTTCCATGCGTGCTGTTCGCCAAATGCCTGAAGGCGCCGAGCGCCGCGATGCGCCGCGCCGCCCTGATGGGCCTGACGTTCGTCGTTTCGTTCTGGGTGTTCGGATTGAGCGTCGAGACGTTCGACTTGAAGATGGTCGCCTCGTTCTACGCGGCCGTCGTCGCCATGTTCTGCGCCATCGCCACAGCGCCTGCCGCCGCGCTCGTGCCGCGGCGCGACTCCCACTCATCGATCAGCGGTACCCAATCTCAATGTTCAGCATCCTGATTCCGTCCTGGAACAACCTTCCTTATCTGAAGCTCTGCATCGAGAGCATCCGGCGCCATTCCGCGTTCGATCACGAGATCATCGTTCACGTGAACGAAGGATCGGACGGAACGCTCGATTGGGTCCGCGCGCAGGGGATTCGCCATACATGGAGCCGCGGCAACGTCGGGGTCTGCATCGCCGTGAACGACGCCGCGCAGTTGGCCACGCGCGATTGGATCCTCTTCATGAACGACGACATGTATTGTCTGCCGGGATGGGACCTCGCTTTCGAGGCAGCCGTGCGGCAGGTCGGCGAGGGGACGCCCGTGTATCTCGCCGCGCATCTCGTCGAGCCGCTCGATACGGGCAATGCGCAGGTCACTGTCGCGAATTACGGCACCGGACCGGACGATTTCGACGAAGACGGGCTGCTCTCGTTCGCCAAAGATCTCAAATCGATCGATCGCGATGGCCGCGCGACCCAGCCGATGCTCACGCAGCGCCGGCTCTGGCACATGGTGGGCGGGTACAGCATCGAATTCGGTCCCGGCATGAGCAGCGACGACGATTTCCTCATGAAGATCTGGCTCGCGGGTTGCCGCACTTTTCGCGTCGTCGGCGGCTGCCACATCTATCACTTCGGCTGTGCGACGACACGGCGCGTCCGGCGCAACAAGGGCGGCCGCACGTTCGTTCTGAAGTGGGGCATTACCCAGCAGGAGTTCGCGCGCAGCTACGTGAGAAAGACGGGCGAGGGCAATGCCGCGTCGCTGCCGAATATTCCGCGCTCGGGGCTCGCGGGAAGAATCAAGCGCGCGGTCTATGCGCTCGCCAAATATCCGCTCGTCAACCTCGAGGCGTGGGAGCCCGATCTGCCGCGGCAGATCGTGATGGGCGAGTCGATGGGCGAGCGTACCGACGTCAAGTAGGACGGGCCTGCGTCAATTCCCGAAGACCTCTTTCAGCGCGGCTGGTCTTGTCCGCCAGCCTCGCGAGCACTCTGGCGCGGTTCGGTCCTTCGCGATCGCGCGGCGCCTCCTTGTGCCACAGATGCAGCACCTCGGTAGCCCAGAAGCCCTTTTTGCGCGTCACGCCCGCGTTGAAGAGCCGCGCGACGAAGTCGGCATCCTCGTGCCCCCAGCTCGTGAACGTTTCGTCGAAGCCGTTGACCGCTTCGACGTCGCTGCGCCACGCGGCCAGATTGCAACCCTTGATGCCGCGCCAGACGAAACCATCGACTCGTCGTTGGGCGATATCGGGCAGCCGAACGAATAGCGGCACCACCTTGTTCACCTGTTGCGCCGCGCGTTGGCGAAGCCAGAACCAGGGCGACTGCTGTTGCAGCGCAAGGCCCGAGGCGAGCGCACGTTCGGTGAGTTGCGGCGCCAGCAGAATCCGGCTGCCGGTAACGACGTTCCGCGGGGCCGAAAGCATGCGGTGGCGCGCGATGAAATCGCGCTGCGGTACACAATCGCCGTCGAGGAACACGAAGTAATCGCCGCGCGCGCGTGCGATGCCCTTGTTGCGGATGGCGGCGAGACGGAAGCCTTCGTCGGCGTGCCATACGTGCTCGACCGGG
>JBCNPL010000540.1:0-2744 GCA_039593375.1 Paraburkholderia sp.
TAAGCACGGCTATCTCGAGCGTGTGGTCGCCGATGCGGCGCGTTGGGCCGAGGCCCAGCGCGTGCGCGGCCTGAAGCTCGAAATCGTCAGACTGCCCGGTCGCACGCCGGTGATTTTTTTCGAGGCGCCGGCCACGCGTGCGGGCAGCACAGAATCGATCGTGCTCTACGGCCATCTCGACAAACAGCCTGAATTCGAGGGCTGGCGCAGCGACCTCGGTCCGTGGCTTCCCAAGTACGAAGACGGCCGGCTTTACGGCCGAGGCGGCGCGGACGACGGTTATGCCATCTACGCGAGCGTTTGCGCGCTCGCCGCGCTCGACGCACAGGGTGTCGAGCGCCCTCGCTGCGTCGGGCTCATCGAAACTTGCGAAGAGTCGGGCAGCTACGATCTGCTTCCTTATGTCGACGCGCTGCGCGATAGGCTCGGCAACGTCGGCCTCGTCGTATGTCTCGATTCGGGCGCCGGCAATTACGATCAGCTTTGGCTCACGACTTCACTGCGCGGGCTTGCGGCCGGATCGCTCGAAGTCGAGGTGCTCGAGGAGGGGGTGCATTCGGGATCGTATGGCGGCATCGTGCCTTCGAGTTTTCGCGTCATGCGGCAGCTTTTCGATCGGCTTGAAGACGCGGCCACGGGGAATTTGCTGCCGGGCGCTTTTCACTGCGAGATCCCCGCGAACCGTTTGCGCGAAGCCGGGGCGACGGCCGGCATTCTCGGCGACGAGGTCTGGAAACCCGCGCCGTGGGCCTGCGGCCAGGACGGACGGCCAGTGCTTCCGGTCACGGCCGATCCGCGCGAGGCGCTTCTCAACTCGACTTGGCGACCATCGCTGGCGGTGACGGGCGCGCAAGGCCTGCCGCCGCTCGCGAGCGCGGGCAACGTGCTGCGTCCGCGCACGGCTTTCAAGCTTTCGCTGCGACTGCCGCCGCTCATCGATGCCGCGCGCGCCGTCGCCGAACTGAAGGCGCTGCTCGAGCTCGATCCGCCGTATAACGCGAAAGTCACGTTCAAGCCCGAAGCGAGCGCCGCGAACGGCTGGAACGCGCCCGAGCTCGCGCCCTGGCTCGGGGACGCGCTGCAGCGCGCATCGCAGACGCATTTCGGCGCGCCATGCGCGTTCATCGGCCAGGGCGGAACTATTCCGCTGATGAACATTCTGCAGGCGGGCTTTCCGAAGTCGCAATTCGCCGTCTGCGGCGTGCTTGGACCCAAGTCGAACGCGCACGGCCCGAACGAGTTCCTGCATGTCCCGTATGCGAGGAAACTGACGGCGGCGATGGCTGAAGTCATCGCCGCAGCGCCGTGAATGCACTCGATCGGCGCCAACTTGCCTGAAGGATCGGCATAGGCTACCTTTGCCACGCCCGTTCGCCTCTTCGGGGATAACGACGTTGCCAAAGGAGCTCGATATGGCGGTGCTGATTCTCGGTTTGGTCGTCTTTCTCGGTGTGCATTCGGTGCGCCTCGTCGCCGAGCCTTGGCGCGCCGCTCAGTTCGCCCGTCTTGGCGAGCAGCGCTGGAAGGGACTCTATTCGCTGCTTTCGTTGATCGGCTTCGTGCTGATCGTCTGGGGTTATGGCATCGCACGGCGCTTTCCCGTGGTCTTATGGGCTCCACCGGCCGGCGTGCGCCACCTGACAGCGCTTCTGGTGGCCATCGCATTCATTCTCGTGACGGCGGCGTACGTTCCGGGCAATCGAATCAAGCGCGCCGTCGGCCACCCGATGTACGCGGGCATCGCCATTTGGGCGATCGGGCATCTGCTCGCGAATGGGACGGTCAATGCCGTCGTCCTGTTCGGCGCGTTCTTCGTCTGGGCGGCTGCGGGCTTCCTGATCTGGCGCGGCCGCGACAGCCGGGCGGGCGTGCAGTATCCGGCCGGCACGACGGCGGGCGACCTCAAAGTGGTCATCGGCGGCCTCGTGCTCTGGGTCGTCTTCGCGTTCTTCCTCCATGGCTGGCTCATCGGCGTGAGGCCGTTCGGCTGAAGCATCGAATCCGGTTGCCGCGGTCGGCGATGGGCGCTCTGACGCCGTGACTCCATGACGTTGCGCGGGCGAGCGGTCGTTGTCTCTCAGCGATTCGCGGGCCGAGGGAAAAGCGGATAGACGATGAGGGCGAGCGCACCGGCGGTCCACCAAACGCCGGCCCACGAGGTCGCGGCGAGCAGATGCGGAATCGCGAGCGGCGCCACGAAGAGGCCGGCATAGACGACCGTGTTCGCCATGCCGAGCGCCGTGCCGGCACGTGAGGGGCCGGCGAGCGTCGCGAGTTCGGCATAGGCTACGCCGTGCCAGGCGGAAATGCAGATGCCGGCTACGACGATCGTCGCGACGACGGCGGCGATCGGCATGCGGCCGAGCATCACGGCCGATGCGAGCGCGGCGAACGAAGCGGCCGCGACGAGCGTCGACCCGCGCAGATAAGCGCGCCGGTTGCCATGCCGATCCGTATGACGGCCGCTCCATACTCGCATCGTCATCGCCCCGACCTGCACCGCCGCCATGGTGACGCTGATACCGGCCGTCCCCACGCGGCCGAAGTCGTGCAGAAAGATGGTGGCGAAAGTCAGCACGGCGAACTGTGGCACGCAGAGAACGCCGATGCCGAGCGCCACGCGCCAAACCATGGCGTCGGCGAGCGGTCCGCGCGGCGACGGGCTCGGCGCGCGAGCAACGGGTCCCGCCGCGTCGGGCGGCCGATGCAGCCAGCGCAACGCAAATGCGGCCGAGATCAGGCAC
>JBCNPL010000541.1:0-2743 GCA_039593375.1 Paraburkholderia sp.
TGTCGGCTGGCCCGCAAGGCTTACCTCGCAGGCCAGCCTGTCGTCGTGCTCGCCGACAGAGCCCGCCTTTCGGCGTTCGACGAGCGGCTCTGGACCTTTTCGCCGCTCGACTTCGTGCCGCACTGCATGGCCGACGACGCGCTTGCGGCGCGTACGCCCGTCGTCCTGACGAGCGATCTCGACGCGGCGCCGCATCATCAAGTACTGTTGAATCTCGGCGCCGCGGTTCCGCCGCAGTTCGCGCGCTTCGAACGGCTCCTCGAGGTCGTCGGCAATGCGGAAGACGAGCTCGTCGCGGGGCGCGAGCGCTATCGCTTCTATCGCGACCGCGGCTACGCGCTCAACAACTACAAGCAAAATGCCTGAGGCCGCGGTCTATCGTTTGTCCGATGCGCGCCCAGCCGGCGTGTCATCGTGGTATCGGTCCGTCCGTTTCGTGAACGTCAACAGTAGGCGGGCCGATTGGAAACAGGGAGACTAGAAGTGACGGATCCCAAGCATCCCGAACATGAGTCATTCGACGATCCGGAAGCGATTCCGGTATTGACCGACGTCATCGTGCCGGGCCGGCCTCCGATGCCGCATCGCGGTGAAGCTGCGGCTCCGGCTCCGGCCCCGGCTCCGGCTCCGGCGCCAAAGCCCGAATCGCCTGCCGAGCCCCCAAAGGCCGAAGTCCCCGCCACGCCGCAAAAGGCCGAAGCGCCCGCCGCGCCTCGGAGCGCCGACGCGCCGCGGCAGCCGAGCGGAGGTGGCGCGATCGGCGGTGCCCCGGCGCCGACCGACGATTCGATCGAGGCGGCTCGCGCGGCGCAGCTCGAGGAGTTCGCCGAAGCGGGAAAGGCGAGCGCCGCCGAGCCGCCCGCTACGCGCCGGCCGCACGAGCCGCTCCAGCACGGCGGCGCGCCCGAGGCCGTCGCCCCCGCGGCCGGGTCGGCGCACGCGTCACCGGCGCCGCTCGCGCGCGAGCAACGCCAGCAGGAAGAACTGACCGAGCGCGACGTCGAGCATATCGCCGAGCGTCTGCGCACGCGCTTCGCCGGCTATTTGCGAGACGAAGGGCGACGTGTGATCGAAGCGCGTTGCCGCGAGGCGCTCGAGGAGCACACGAGCTGGCTCGTGCGGCAGGTCACGCGCGAGGTGGCGCTGGCGCTCGAAGGAGAGGTGACGGGCTGGGTGCGCGACGCGGTTCGAGAAGAACTCGCCGCGCACCGGGCGGCACGTCGCTGAATGCCGGCAGCGGACGGGGCCGTTCGGCTCCGCTTGCTGCCGCGATCGCATCATCCGGTCACGGCACCTTTGTCGGCAGGCCGCGCGAGCGCCGCATATTTGGCGAGTACGCCGCGCGTATAGCGTGGCGCCGGCTGCTTCCAGGCCGCGCGGCGGCGCTGGAGTTCGTCGTCGTCGACGTTGAGCTGCAACAGCAGCTTGTGCGCGTCGATCGTGATCGAATCGCCCTCGCGCACGAGCGCGATCGTCCCGCCGACGAACGCTTCGGGGGCGACGTGCCCGACGACCATCCCCCAGGTGCCGCCCGAGAAGCGGCCGTCAGTGACGAGCCCGACCGATTCGCCGAGCCCCTTGCCGATCAGCGCCGAAGTCGGCGCCAACATCTCGGGCATGCCGGGGCCGCCTTGCGGGCCGAGATAGCGCAGAACGAGCACATCGCCAGCCTTGATCCTGTCGCCGAGGATGGCATCGAGCGCGCTCTGTTCGTCGTCGAAGATGCGGGCGGGCCCGGTGATCACGGGGTTCTTGAGGCCCGTGATCTTGGCGACGGCGCCGTCGACGGCGAGATTCCCCTTCAGGATGGCGAGGTGGCCTTCCTTGTAGAGTGCCTTCTCGACGGGGAAGATGACGTTCTGATCGGCGCGCGGCGCGCTCGGCACGTCCTTCAACTCCTCGGCGAGCGTCTTGCCCGTGATCGTGACGCAGTCACCGTGCAGCAAGCCGGCGTCGAGCAGGATCTTCATTACTTGCGGAATGCCGCCCGCGCGATGCAGATCCGTCGCGACGTACTGGCCCGACGGTTTCAGATCGCAAAGGACAGGCACGCGCCGGCGGATGCGCTCGAAGTCGTCGATCGTCCATTCGACTTCGGCCGCATGGGCGATGGCGAGGTAGTGCAGCACGGCGTTCGTCGAGCCGCCCGTCGCCATGATGACGGACACCGCATTCTCGATCGACTTCTTCGTGATGATGTCGCGCGGCTTCAGGTCGCGCTTCACGGCCTCGACGAGCACGCGCGCCGATTCGGCGGCCGAATCGACCTTCTCGTCGTCGGGGTTCGCCATCGTCGACGAATAGAGCAACGACATGCCGAGCGCTTCGAACGAGGAGCTCATCGTATTGGCCGTGTACATGCCGCCGCACGAGCCCGTGCTCGGGCAGGCGTTTTGCTCGACGCCGTCGAAGTCCTCCTTCGACATGCGGCCGGCCGTGAACTCGCCGACGGCCTCGAACGACGAGACGATCGTCAGATCCTTGCCCTTCCAGTGACCCGGGCGGATCGTGCCGCCGTAGACGTAGATGCCAGGCACGTTGATGCGCGCGAGCGCGATCATGCCGCCCGGCATGTTCTTGTCGCAGCCGCCGATCACGACGACGCCATCCATCCATTGGCCTTGCACGCAGGTTTCGATACAGTCCGCGATGACCTCGCGCGAGACGAGCGAGTATTTCATGCCTTCGGTACCCATCGACATGCCGTCGGATATCGTCGGCGTGCCGAAGATCTGCGGGTTCG
>JBCNPL010000542.1:0-2740 GCA_039593375.1 Paraburkholderia sp.
TTGCTCCCCGAACTGTTCCCCACGAGCGTGCGCTACACGGGGGCGGGTGTGGCATACAACCTCGGCGGCATCCTGGGCGCGTCCGTCGCGCCCTATATCGCAACGATGCTCGCCGCACGCGGCGGCCTCGCCTGGGTAGGGGGTTACGTTTCCGTCGCGGCGGCGATCAGCCTCGTCGCCGTTCTGCTCATGCGCGAGACACGCGACGTTTCGTTGTCCTGACCGGCCTCGTCAGTCGCGCCGCGTGGCGCGCTCGCGCGATGTCACACTCGCGGGCGCCCTCATGGCGCGCGGGAGCGGCGCCATCCGACCGCGCAGCCTGGCCGGCTGCGCGCGGGCCGCTTTCAGGCGGCTCGCCATATTCCCGAGCACGATCAGCACCGCGATGGCCGATGCGTCTCCGAGCAACCGTATCGGCCAATCGGTCAGTAGTTCGGTCGTTCGCACACCGGCCAACTGCAAGGCCGCATCGACGCCGATCGATACGACCGTGCCGCCGACGAAGCAGACGAGCCCTTGCCTGCCGACCGTCACGAGCGCCGGCATGGCGCCCGCGAGCGCTCGCAGCCACCCGACGCGTACCGCCTGCGCGCAGAGCCAGGCGATCGCGAGGAAGCTGACGATCCGCACGCTTGCGAGGTCTTGCTTCATGAAGCCGGGCGACGCATGCCCATCGATGCAAAGCTTGACGAAAGCGAAGGTCAGAGCCACGACGAATGCGGCGCGCGTGAGGGCTCTGCCCACCATCGACGTCTGAACATCGGCGGAAACGGGGTGGAGCCGGCAAAGCATGCCGAACGCGAACATCAATTGCCATGCGAACGGATTGAACGGCCAGTTTCCATTGCCGGTGCTGGGCAGCCAGTTCTCGAGCCATGGCGCCAAGGCCCAGACAGCCAAGCTCGAAGACAGCATCGTCAACGGGGATCGCTGTGCGAGCGGCACGGCGAACGGCACGCCCAGCGCGAAAAGCACATACATCGGCAGGACGGCCGACAAGAACGGTTGATCGCGAAACGAAGCAATGTTCGCCAGTTCCCGCCAGGGGTGACGGACAAATGCCTGCCAGCCGGTATCGACGGCAGGTGTATTGGGCATCAGCGTGAGCAACGCGCCGCACGCGAGCATCAGTGCCGCCGTCAGCAGATAGGCTCGATAGATCTCCCATGCGCGCTTCAAGAAGCGACGCCGCGCCGCCGCGTCGCCGCGACGCTCCTTCACGCCGACATAGGCCGCCGCCGAGGCGTAGCCCCCAAGGAACACGAACACCTCAGCCGCATCGCAGTAGGCGTAGCTATGCAGCATCGCGTATTGCAAGACGCCTTTCGAGATGTGGTCCAGCGCAATGACGATCAGCACCACGCCTCGGAGAAAATCGACTTCCAGCGAACGTCCATTCGACGAACTCATCGATGCACCTTCCGGGTTGGCGTCGGGACCAGCGGAAACGCCGCCCGAGCATTCATACGGTCAAAGCAGATTCGGTCGAGCCAGGAAACGAAAATTCCCGATGCAATTCAGTATTCCAATCTTCGTGCCACGGCGACGCGCACTCAGCGCCCGGTCGGAACCGTGTCCGTGCAGACAAAAAATGACAAACCGGCCTGCGGCATCAGTGGTTTTCCGGTCTTGCCGGCTCGAGTCGGCGGCTCGATACTGAGTCGAAGGACGTACTTCACGAAAACGTCTGTAACGCTTTCGAAAGCACGAGTGTTCCGATCCGCGAAAGGGACCGATGATGGATCTTCAACTCGGTAATGCCGACATCGTAGCGATTGTCGCGCTCGCATTGCTCGCGGCTTTGTTGCTTGCATTTCGCTTCCGTCCACGGACATGGCTCGGCGTGGCGATGGAAGTGCTGCTTGCCAACGCCCTCGCCATCGCCGCGGTGCTTGCATTCGACGTGATCATGTCCTGACGCGGCCGCAGGGACTCGCACTGCGCGTTGAGCGGCCGGTATTACGGCGCCAACACACGGTCACAGAATTAACAGCTTTGTAATTCGCGCGCCTGCGCCGGTCGCTTCGCCGATAAGCGGTTCGTCGCCAATCCGGGCCGGAGGAGATCGTGTCGCTATAATCTCGGTTTTGCCCCCGAGATTCATGTCCCGCGCTCCTTTCGCCCGTCGCTCCGGCGTCTTTCGCCGCGCACAGCAATTGTGGCGCCGCTATGGCGTCTTTTGGCTCGGCGCGATCGCCGTCGGCCTAGTCGCCGTCCTCTACGCGCGCCTGATCGACTGGGGTTACAGCGCGTTCCTCGCGTTGCAGCATCGTCATGGCTGGCTGCCGCTGCTCGTCACGCCGGCCGCCGGCGCCGTCTCCGTGCTGGTGACGCGCCGCTTTTTCCGTGGATCGGAAGGCAGCGGTATTCCGCAGGTCATCGCGACACTCGAGGAAGGCACGACGTCGCTCGGCCCTCGCCTGCTCGCGATGCGGCTGCTGGTAGGCAAGATCGTCGTGTCGTTCATCGGCATCCTCGGCGGCTTCACGATCGGCCGCGAAGGGCCGACCGTGCAGATCGGCGCCACCCTCATGTACAACTTGCGGCGCCTTTACCCGCGCTCGACCGCTCTGATCGAACGGCAACTCGTGCTCGCCGGTGCCGCGGCAGGTTTGTCGGCCGCTTTCAATACGCCGCTCGCGGGTATCGTCTTCGCCATCGAAGAGCTGACGCGCAGCTTCGAAGTCCGCACGAGCGGCGTGCTGATCACCGCGATCATCGTGGCGGGCGTCATCGCGCT
>JBCNPL010000543.1:0-2735 GCA_039593375.1 Paraburkholderia sp.
CGTCGCATGAATCACACCGGCACCCGCGCGCACGCCGAACAGCGTGTTGGCCGTGGCAAGTCCTAGATCGTTATGAAAATGAACGCCCCAGGTCACCCCGTCGCCGAAATGCGCAACGAGTCCGCGGATGGCCTCCTCGACCTCGGCCGGCGTACAGTAGCCGACCGTATCGGCATACGTGATCATCGATGCGCCCGCCTCGAGCGCGACCTCGATCTGCCGCTTCAGGAACGCTGGATCGGCACGCGAGGCATCCTCGAAGATGACCGCCGGCTCGAGCCCGCCACGCGACTTGACTTGCTCGATGGCGGAGATCAGCTCGATATGAGCGGCGGCTTCGTCGATGCGCCGCTTACGCAGCAGATGAATCTCCGAACCCACGCCGAGCAATTGCACGATGCCACCGCTCGCCCGCAGACTATCGGCGGCACGATCGACGTCTCGGGAGGCGAGACGCGCGAAGGTCACGGGCTCCGAGCGCGTGTGGCCCCGCAAATGCAGCGCGGCCCGCTCGACGAACGCGTACTCCTCCTCGGAGGAAGCAGGGTACCCGAGCTCGACATAGTCGGGCTCGACGGAAGCCACGGCTTCGAACACGCGCCATTTATCTTCATGATCGAGCAGAAATCCAATCCCCTGCTCGCCGTCGCGCAACGTCGTGTCGAACGTCTTGATCGTCTTCATCGTCTCTCTCCGATGAGGTCAATGACCGGAAACGCGAAGGGCGCCAACGCAAATCGCGGCCTCGCAATCGTTTGCGCCCTTGCGCGCGTTGAAACGCTACGCGGCAAGCCCCAGCTCGCTAGAGAGACGCTGCTGATACGGCCCGACCTTCTCCGGGAACTTCCAGCCGATATATCCGCCGCGCACGGTGCCGGGTTCCGTGGAACCGTTGTAAGCATCGATGAACGTGGCCGGTAGCGGACGGCTGTTGCGCGTCGCGAACCACAAACGGTACAGGTGGCGCTTGCGGTCCGTCTCCTCGTGATCGTGAAACTCGGTGCGCGAGTGGTAGATCACGTGATTCGACAGCAATTGCAGGTCGCCCGCCTCGAGGGTCATCGGCAGCGTCAATTCCGGTTCGCCGGCAATCGTCTCGATCAGCTCGATCGCTTCGCGCTGCGCGTCGGTGAGCCGAGGCGCGTTCGGCAACTCGGAAGCCGCGTAGATCCGCTTCGCGTAGAACTGACTCGTGAAATGGCCCTCGCGGAAGCCGTAGATCGGCGACAGGTAATACGGCACCGCTTCGCTCTTCGCAAGCTTGATGAACGGAAACGGGCGATAGAGGACCTGCAGCAGGTCTGGCCTGCGGCGTGCAATTTCGTTATGCACGCTGAGCGAGCTCGTCACGAGGCTCAGTCCGCCCTCCTTCGCGCCGCGGCGGCATAGCAACCCGACGACGTCGCAAGGATCGACGTGATAGCGGATCGCATCCTTCGAGCTGTTGCCACGCAACGTGACGGCGCTGTCGTACCCCTTGTCCCGTACGTCGACGATCATCTCGACATCGTCGTTCTGGGGCAGCGCAACCCCGAGGTACATGCCGACGCCCCAGGCGATGAGCCGCGCCTCGTCGGGCGACTTGTCCATGACCGGCAGCCCCCGAATGACGAGAAAGCCGTAGCCGCGCTCGAGCTTGTCGAGCAAGGTCGCGAGCTTCGGGCCGAGGGTCGGCAGCGGAAAATCGCTTTGCGCGGCCTCGAGGAAGCCGATGCGACGATCGGCGAAGCGCCGGAACGCGGCTTCGACTTCGTTCGCTTCGGCTTCGGTGAGTCGATATTGCCAATCGTCGCGGCCGACGAGCTCGGTTCCTTTCCAAGCGGAAGGGGATTTCAGTTCGCAAGGAAGATTCGATGCGTGCATGGGTTCCTCCGTAACGTGACGGTTCAGGGATACGATCGATGACGCGGGGATATCACGAGCGCCGCCCACCGACGGCCCGCGGCCGGCGGCGCTCGCATGAAAGTCGAATGACGAAGACTATTTCGCCAACAGCGGCAGCATTCCGGCGACCTTGGGCCCGGCGCTCCTCGTGACCGAAGGAGCGCCGCGCGATGCGGATCCGATCGAGCCATGCTCGACGCGGAACGAGCCGACCGCCGCGGTCAACCCGCGAGCCTGCTGCTCGAGCGCCTGCGCGGCGCCTGCCGCTTCTTCGACGAGCGCGGCATTGTGCTGCGTCACTTCGTCGAGCTGCGCAACCGCCCGCCCGATCTGCTCGACCCCCGTGCTTTGCTGATTCGAGGCGGTCGAGATCTCGCTCATGATCGAGACCACGCGCGCGTTGGAGCGCTCTACGTCGTGCATCAGCTCGCCTGCGCGATCGACGAGCCGCGTGCCCGACACAATCTTGTCGACGGAGCCCTGGATGAGGTCGCGAATTTCCTTGGCGGCCGTCGCGCTGCGCTGCGCGAGTGAGCGCACCTCGCCCGCGACGACGGCAAACCCACGTCCGAGCTCGCCCGCGCGCGCGGCCTCGACGGCCGCATTGAGCGCGAGGATATTGGTCTGGAACGCAATGCCTTCGATGACGGTGATGATGTCGACCATCTTTTGCGACTCGTTCGAGATCTCCTGCATCGTCTGCACCGCCTCCGCAACTACGTTGCCCCCCTCCTTCGTGACATCGGAGGCGGCCACGGCAAGCTGCATTGCCTGTTGCGCATTGTCGGCGTTCTGTTTCACGGCCGCGGAGAACTGCTCCATGCTCGCCGCCGTCTGCTCGAGCGAGGCTG
>JBCNPL010000544.1:0-2732 GCA_039593375.1 Paraburkholderia sp.
TGCCGCAGGCGAGCGCGAGCGGGAATAGGACGGCCAGTTGCGGCTTGATCGCGAGCGCCGCAAGGCAGGCTCCCGCGAGCACCGGGTTGGATGCCAGAACCGTGAGCGCGCTGGCCGCCGCCGCTGTCGTGAACAGTGAGTTCTGTCCGGCTGCCAGCGCCACACCGACACCGGCAAATCCCGCCGCGAATAACGCATACCGCCAATCGAGCCCTCGAACCGCGACCCCCAACGCAAGCGCATAGAGGGCGAGCCCCGCGGCGGAGTAAAGCGCGAAGGCGATCGCAAACGAGCACAACCCGAACGGGAGCAGCGCCAAGAGGAAAGTCGGCGGATAGGCCCACGGCGCGATATCGCTGAAGTGCGCGACGGTGGCTTCCATTGCGCGCATCGCCGCAGGCGAAAAAACCATTGCCGCGCCATGCTCGAATGCCACGCGAGCGGCGGACCAGAACACGGCAAAATCCCAGCCGAGCAACGGCGCCGTCGGTTGACGCAGCAAGTAATAATGGGCGCCCCAATTCGCGAGGACTACCGTTTGAATAGTCAGCGCCGTCAGCGCGCAAAACGCAATCCGCTCGGGAAGAATCCCCGTTCTCGAAGCATTCGCCACTAGTCCCCCGTCTTTTTTTTTGGAAAGTCTATTTCGCGCATCGAGATCGCGATTCTCATCGTCGCTTGGTTCGCACCCGCCGAAGCTCTTCTGAGTAGATGGTTTCCATTCATCGGTCCCTGGTCCCCGGCTGTACTACTCGCTTTGATGAGCCTCATCGTCCATCGGCACCTGCGGTCCACGCGGATCGCGACAAGCACGCATGAGACCGAGGCATTCGCCCCCGCGCAGGAATTGCGACTTCAAGCGCAGATGCAAGAAGTTAAACGCTGAACCTATCTCAACGGTCCGCGGCACGTACGCCGGCAACCGTGCGCCTACGCGCCGCGTCGTACCGCGATCCGTTGCGCGCCCGCAGTTCCGTGCGTGCCGGCAGCGCGCTCACCTTGCTGGCCTCTTGATAACGCCGACGCACGAGATAGACCGGGCGTTCCTTGGTCTCGTGATAAATGCGCCCGATATACTCGCCGACGACACCGATCCCGATCAGCTCGATCCCGCCCATGAAAAGCATGATCGAAATGATCGACGCGTAGCCAGGCACAGGATTGCCGAAGAGCAACGTGCGGCCGACGATGAGACCGCCGTAGCAAAACGCGAGCGTTGCTATGGCAAGCCCGATGTACGTCCAGCTCCGCAACGGCACCGTACTGAAGCTCGTGATCCCTTCGAGCGCGAAGTTCCAGAGCCGCCATCCGGAGAACTTCGATTTGCCGGCGCTGCGCGGCTCCCGCTCGTATTCGACGATGACCGTCCGATAGCCGACCCACGCGAACAAACCCTTCATGAAGCGATGGCGCTCGGGTAAGCTCCGCAACGCGTTGACGACCGCGCGGTCCATCAAGCGAAAGTCGCCGACGTTCTCCGGCAGCTTGACGTCCGAGAGCGCGTTATGGATGCGGTAGTAGAGCGCTGCCGTCTTGCGTTTCAAGAACGAATCGCAGGCTCGGTTGGCTCGTTTTGCCGCGACCACCTCGGCCCCGTCGAACCAGTGCGCGATCATGACGGGGATCAAGCTCGGCGGGTCCTGCAGATCGGCGTCGATCGGAATCACCGCATCGCCGGACGCTTCGTCGAGGCCGGCCGTGAGCGCGGCCTCCTTGCCGAAATTGCGCGTGAGATCGACAACGCGGACACGTGTGTCGCGCGCGCTCGCCTGCACGAGCTTGTCGAGCGTCCCGTCACAACTTCCGTCGTTGACACAGACGATCTCGAATCGGATCGATTCGATCGCCTCGAGTACCGGAACGATCGTCCGAAAAAACGCATCGACCGCATCGTCCTCGTTGTAGAACGGTACGACCAACGAAACCAGTGGCTTGCCGATCGATTGAGCCATGATGCCCCCCGTGAGGTTCTCGTTTGGTTATTGCCGTTCGAACGCGATTCGCCTCAATAGCATCGAGAGCGTCACGGCCGAAATCAGCGGCAAGAATTGAAAATGAACATGCCTGACCACGAGAATGCCGGCCAGCGGCATCAACCAGAGCAGAACGAGCCATTCGCGTTCGCCGCGTCTCCATCCCGTGCTCATCGCGTGCTTGACATACCAGGCCACGATCACGCCGTACCACGCGAGGTCGTAGTCATAGAGGTAGGGGCTCACCATCAGACTCGCGCATGCGAGCGTAGCCGCTCGCAGGGGATACGGCGCGGGGCGATGCCATGCGAGCCAGACCGCCACGGTGGCAAAGATCGCCGATACCTCCTGAGCGGCATAGGCGATGGTCGTCGCCCCATGCGCGTACTTCACCAGTGAGAAGAGACTTGGAACCCGAGCCAGCGCGGCCCGCCCGTCCTCGACGAAGCCGGCCGCCATTCCCATGTTGTGCAGGAAGGCCGCGAGCGTCTCCGTTCCGAACGCGGCGACCGCCAAGGCGAGCATCGCCAGGGCTGTAACGGACAGCGATGCCAAAGCCCGCCATGAACGCGAGCAGAGCAACGCAAGCGGGAAAAGGACAGCGAGCTGGGGCTTCACACAGAGGACGCCGAAAGCGATGCCGGCCAAGATCGGGCGGCGAGGCAGCGCAACGAGTCCGAGCGCAGCAAGCGACGCGGTCATCAGCCCGTTCTGGCCGGACACGATGACCAGAGCCGCGCCCGGGAAGGCCAGTGCGGC
>JBCNPL010000545.1:0-2732 GCA_039593375.1 Paraburkholderia sp.
GAAAGATGTCATTTATCGAACGTCGTTCGCACCGGGGACGACGTACTCATCCTGCGGAGCAAGCGCCCCATTATTGAAGGAGTACGAAGGAATGCGGGTTTTTTGACGCGCCAACTCGTGGATAACGGCAGCGCTGCGCAAAAGTTGAGCGCGCCTCCGCAAAAAAGTAAAACGACATTCAAGGCAATCGTATGACGAAACGTCGAAATCAGGGCGCGACGGTCCTGCCTCGTTCGAGAAAAGCGGCACAACGCGGTTCGGCGCGTGATTGTTGAAGATCGGCGATCGTCGATTCACGCCGCCAGCCCGAACTCCTTCATGGCGGGGACGAAGTCGTGATTGCCTTCGGGCTTGCGCGAAAGCTTCGTGAGCACGTAGCGCTTGAACGGCGCGAGTTGCGCCCAGCGTTCTTTCGAAGGGACCGGAAGCCCGGCGATGTCGCACTGACGAGCCACCCCTTCCGGCAACGTGTCGACCTTGCGCCAGGCTGGGTCGGCATCGGGTGTGAACCATTCGGGCTCGACGTTCGCGTGCGTGCGCATCATCTCGAAGAGCGCATGGTCGAAATTCGGCTCGATCGCCGTATCGTCGTCGACGGGAAAGCGCGCGAGCAGGATGCGGTCGGGATAGGGCAGCATCTGCCATTGCGCGAGCGAAATCCGCAGCCCGAAGCGATCGAGGTTGAAGCGCACCGACATCGGCATGAATTTGAAGTCTTCCGACGACACCACTTCGAAATCGAACAAGAACGGCGCTTCGAGCAGTCCCATGACGATGTCCTCTTGGTCAACGAAGCCTTGGTTCGGCAGGCAGATATGGTCCGGTTCGGGTATTTTAGAACCTAAACCGGCGCGGCAACGCGACGCCGGCAAGGAGCGATCTTGAACGAACCATTGGATTACGCCGAGCAACCCGGCGTCGTTGAGCAACAGGTATGCCGACATCGCGGCGGCGCCGTCGAGACGGCCGCGGACCGGATCGGCCAGGAATGGCCTGTCGCCCTCGTTTTCAACGGCATTTCACATGCCGTCATGATGTGCACGCCGCGCGACCTCGAGGCGTTCGCCGTCGGTTTCGCGATTTCCGAAGGAATCGTCGAGCGGGGCAGCGACATCCACGATATCGAAGTGACGATGCACGGTGAAGAATTGCCGTATCCGCACGCCCAGGTCGAACTGACCGTGGTTCAGCGGGCATTCGTCGCGCTCAAGGAGAAGCGGCGTGCGCTGACCGGGCGCACGGGCTGCGGTGTATGCGGCATCGAAAGCATCGATTCGCTCGATCTCGCGCCCGAGCGCGTGCCCGACACGGGGTTCCTGGCGCGCCTCGCACCGGACGCCATCGCGCGTGCCGCCCGGGCGCTGCCCGAGCATCAGGCGCTGACCAGGCTCACGGGCGGCCTGCATGCCGCGGCATGGTGCGCCGCCGACGGCACGATCGGGCGCGCATTCGAGGACGTGGGCCGGCATAACGCGCTCGATAAGCTGATCGGCCAGCTCGTGCTCGATCGAACGGATACGACCGACGGCTTCGTCTTCCTCTCGAGCCGGGCGAGTTACGAGCTCGTACGCAAGGCCGCGCGCGTCGGCATCCCGATGGTCGCGACGATCTCGGCGCCGTCGTCGCTGGCGGTCGGCATCGCGCGGCAAGCCGGCATCCGGCTGTTGAGTTTTTGCCGCGAGGCGGGCTATGTCGACTACGGGACGGCATAGCGATCGTCGCGCCGCGTCCGGATCGGCATGCCGCCGGATCGGAAGCCGCTAATCGAACTGTCGGAAGTCGGGCTTGCGCTTCTGCAGGAATGCCGTCATCGCCTCGCGCGCTTCAGGCGCGAGCAGCATCTTGCCGAAGTGGACGACTTCCTCCCTGATCCGCTGCGCGACTTCCTGCTCTTGCGCCTGCTTCATCAACGCCTTCGTCACGCGCAGCGACGAGGCGGGCAACGCCGCGAGCTTGGCCGCCTGCGCGAAAGCGAACGCGTCGACTTCGCCCACCGGCAAGAGGCGGTTCACGATCCCCATCCGGTGCGCCTCGCGCGCATCGAACGCCTCGCCCAACAGCAACTTTTCCGCGGCGAGCGGGTAGCCGGCAACGCGCGGCAGCAACAGGCTCGAAGCGGCCTCCGGACACAACGCGAGTTGCGCGAACGGTAAAGAGAACGTCGCCGAATCGGCGGCGTAGACGAGATCGCAGTGAAGCAGCAGCGTCGTGCCGATACCGATCGCGAGACCCGCCACCGACGCCACGATCGGCTTCGGCGCCGTGCTGATGCTGCGCAGGAACCGCAGAACGGGCGCGTCGTCGCTCGTCGGCGGCGACTTCAGGAAATCCTCGAGGTCGTTGCCCGCACTGAACGCACCTTCGGTGCCGCGAATCACGATTGCGCGCACGGCGGCGCTCTCGCGAGCCTCCTCGAGCGCCTCGGTCATCGCGCCGTACATGACCGAGGTGATCGCATTCTTTTTATGGGGACGATTGAAGGCAATCGTCATCACGCCGTCGGCGCGCTCCACGAGAATTTCGTCGCTCATCTCTCGACTCCGAAAAGGGATGGTTCGCGGGCCCCTGGCCTCGATCGCCCGAAGTCCGCGAACCTATGCCGCGTACGCCGATGCGGCTCGATGCGCGATGCGCGATCAGAGGCGCTCGATAATGCCCGCCGCCCCCATGCCTGTGCCGACGCACATCGTCACCATCCCGTACTTGAGGTTGCGGCGACGCAAGCCATGCAC
>JBCNPL010000546.1:0-2726 GCA_039593375.1 Paraburkholderia sp.
CTCGACTGGAGCGCAGGGAAACCGGGCTAGGCATCGGCCTGACGCTCGCTCGCTGGCTCGTCGAAATGCATGGCGGTTCGATTTCGGCCGCGAGCGGCGGCGTGGGGCGCGGCTCGACGTTCACCGTCCGGCTTCCGCTTCTCGCGGCGCTCTCGACCGGCGCCGGCGATGGCGGCGCCGGGCAGGTCATGGGCGCCGCGAATGGTCATGGCGAAACGCTCGCGATACTGATCGTCGACGACAACGTGGATTCCGCCGATAGCATGGCGATGCTGTTGCGCATGCGCGGGAATCGCGTTCACGTCGCTTACAGCGGCGCACAGGCGCTCGAACTCGCGAACAAGGCCAGCGATATCGACGTGGCGCTCGTCGATATCGCCATGCCTGGGGCGGACGGTTTCACCGTTTTGCAGCAGCTGAAACAGCTATCGGCGCTGCGTTGCGCGCTTTTCGCGGCAATGACGGGATTTGGCCAGGACAGCGATATCGAGCGCTCGCTGTCGCGCGGGTTCGATGTGCATCTGACAAAGCCCGTGCAACTGCCGCTCATCGACGCTCTGCTCGAGCGCGCCACCGAGCGGCATGCGGCGCGACACGACCGATAACAGGGCGGGGTCCGGGGGGCGGCGCGAATAGGCGCTAGGTCAACGGGTGGTCGATATGCTTCTTGAACGGCACTCGCTGCGCGAGCCGCTGATACCAGCGCTCGAGGCTCGGCATCGGCGGCCGCTCAATGCCTTCGAGGCCGAACCAACGCTTCGCGAACGCGCCGAGCACGATGTCGGCGATCGTGAATTTGTCGCTTTCGAGGTGAAAGCGCCCCTGCAGATGGGCGTCGAGCAGCTTCCAGCGCTTGATCAGCGTTTGCAGATTGGCCTCGAGCGCGGCCGTGTCGCGCTGATCCGGGGCAGTCCGCACGAGACTGATGAACACGGGGCGCTCGGCCGGCTGCAACGTCGACAGCGACCAATCGAGCCAACGATCGATGCTTGCACGCAATTTCGGCTCGGTCGGATAGAGCGAGCTCGATGCGCCGTATTGCAGGGCCAGATAGCGCAGGATCGAGTTCGACTCCCACAGCACGAACGAGCCGTCGACGAGCGTCGGGATTTGCCCGTTCGGATTGAGCTCGAGATACTCGGGATCGTTCACGCGGCCGAACTGCAGGCCGGCATCGATGCGCTCGAACGGAAGGCCTAGCTCGTCGCAGCACCAGAGCACTTTTTGCACGTTGACCGAGTTCGCTCGTCCCCAAATCTTCAGCATCTTCACCATCCTCCAAGAAAAAACGCGGCGTTTCACGACGAGCCGGCATGATACGCGGTTCGCGCGACACGCTTAGTAAAATACGCGGCGTCCGCAAGAAACTTACCGCGAGGAACCTCGACCGTCATGGCCCGCCTCATCCCCGACGATTGGAAGAATCTGGCCGCGACAGGCGCGGCCGAGCGCGAGCGTGAAACGCTGGCGCTTCTCGAAGCCGCGCTGCCGGCAGGCTACACGGTCTATCACGGCGTGCATTGGACGCGTCTCAGCGGCAGCTTCTCCGTTTTCGGCGAAGCCGATTTCGTCGTCGTGAGCCCGGCCGGCCGTGTCATGCTGATCGAGCAAAAGGCCGGTTTCCTGCGCGAAACGCCCAAAGGGCTCGTAAAGGTCTATCTCCAGACGGAGCGCAACGTTTCGATCGAACTCGCCCGCACGGTCGAACGCATGCATCACCGCTTCACGGCCGCGTTCGGTGCCGGCGGCTACAGAATCGAGGCGCTGCTCTTTTGTCCCGATTACGTGGTCAAGGACGCCGCCATTGCCGGCGTCGCGCCGGAGCGGATCGTCGATGCGACGCGCAAGGACCGGCTCGTCTCGGTCACTCTCGAGGCGTTGCCCGCGGCGGAGCCGCGGTTGCCCTGCGCGCCGAAGATCCATCACTATCTCGCGGACGAGCTCGCGCTTACGCCCGACGCGAGCGCGCTCGTCGGACAGGCGGGCACGATCGTCACCCGCTTGTCGGGCGGGCTCGCGACCTGGGCTAGACGGCTCGAGTTCACGCCGTTCCGATTGCGCGTGATCGGAACGGCAGGCTCCGGCAAGACGCAACTGGCCGTGCAAGTGATGAAGGATGCGGCCGCGAGCGGCAAACGCGCGCTTTACGTCTGTTTCAATCGCCCGCTTGCCGACCACATTGCGCGAGTCGCCCCCGCCGGAGCGAAGGTGGCGAACTATCACCAGCTCTGCGATTCGGTCGCGCGCGATGCGGGTTGGCTACCGGATTTTCAGGCGGCCGATGTGTTCGCGCGGCTCGAAAAGGCGTTCGCCGACGCTCCGATAGGCGAGAACTGGCGTTTCGACGTTCTCATCGTCGACGAAGGCCAGGATTTCCAGGAATCGTGGGTCACCGGGCTGGCGCGGCTGGTTCGGCCCGAGGGCGCATGGTGGTGGCTCGAGGATCCGCTGCAAAACCTCTATATGCGCGAGCCGCTCGCGTTGCCGGGCTGGACGGTACTCACCGAGACGACGAACTACCGCAGCCCGCACGACATTCTCGACTTCGTGCGCGAGAAGGTCGGCGCGGCCGTGCCGCGAGCGGCCGATCTGGCCGCCGGCAGCCCGTTCGGCGGCTCCGAGATCACGTTCAGCTCGTTCGACGAGAACGTCGGCGACGCCGTCCTCGAAGCGACCAAGCGCGCGATCACGCAGGCGCTCTCATTCGGCTTTCGCAAGCAGGACAT
>JBCNPL010000547.1:0-2723 GCA_039593375.1 Paraburkholderia sp.
ACGTGGCCAGCCGACAAGTCGGAGCCTGGGGCCGTCCGCTCGCACGGCCAGGGCACGATTCGACTGATGAACGTGAACGGCGCGCATACGAGCGCGCTCGAGCAGACCGTGCAGGCCTTGAACGACGCCGGCCTCTCGTGCCATGTCGATCCCGACGTCTGGGCCGCGATTTGGGAGAAGGTTGCATTTAACGCCGCCCTCAACAGCCTGTGTGCCGTGACGCAATGCATGGTCGGCGAGTTGACGAATACCCCTGACGGTGAAGAATTGGCGCTGAAGATCGTTGCGGAGGTGATGGCCGTCGCCCGTGCGCTCGGTATTTCGGCAACCGAAGAGCACGTGGTGTCGAACGTGCGCGATGCACTCGCCCATCATCGTACGCATCGGCCATCGATGCTGCAGGACGTGCTGGCCGGGCGGCGTACCGAGATTGAAGCAATCAATGGCGCCGTAGTCGAGGCTGCTCGCAAGGTCGGTGTAGAAGTGCCGTATACGAACAGCCTAGCGTGCCTCGTCAGGCTCGTCGACGCTCGTGCACGCCAGTCGGATGGAGCGACGACTCGACATTGAAGCACATGGCGGTTGCCGCCACGCGTGTCGTCGAATTGTCCGTCGACCTTCCGAGTTTCCAGCAGCACGTACGATCCTCCAGAAGAATCCCCTCGATGCTTCAGGCTCAACTCTTGCGCAGTCGACTGCAACGCGGGTGTTCGCCCGTTTCGCGGAGGACACGACATGCGCTTGTCTGAATTCATCACACATAACATCGAAGCCATCCTGGTTCAGTGGGAGGCATTTGCCAGAACCCTGATGCCCGCAGCCGACGGCATGTCGCCGATGGCCTTGCGCGACGATGCCCGGAAAATTCTCGAGGCGTTGGTCAGAGACATCTCGACGCCGGAAACGCGGGATCAACAACGGGAAAAGTCGTTAGGGCATGCTGAGGAGCACGGCAATGCTGCCGATACGCCCGCGCAAACGCATGCTCAGTCGCGCGCCGGGCGCGGCTTCGACATCAACCAATTGATCGCCGAGTACCGCGCGCTCCGCGCCAGCGTGTTGCGGATGTGGATAGACGACTGTCTCCCGGATGCTCCTCACATAGGCGACATGGTGCGCTTCAACGAAGCGATCGATCAGGCCGTGACGGAATCGGTCACCCATTTCAATGCGCAAGTGGAATGGGCGCGTAACCTGCTGCTCGGCATGCTCGGGCATGACATGCGCACGCCTTTGCAGACGATCCTGCTGACGGCGTCGTATCTCGCGTCGCTGAATGCCGGCGAGACGGTGACGGACGCTGCTGCGCGACTCGCAAAGAGTGGCGCCAGAATGAGGTCCTTATTGGACGACTTGTGTGACTTCAATCGGACGCAGTTGGGATTGGGGATCAAAATCGATCCACATGATTCCGATCTGAGCGATATCGTCACGGATATGATCGAAGAGCTTCGCGCCGCATACCCCAGGCGGCAGATCGACTTGAGCGTCGAATCGAATTTGTCGGGGTACTGGGATGGCCAGCGAATCCAGCAGCTGGTCGGGAATCTCGTACTCAATGCACTGAAGTACGGCGCCCAGGATGCACCGGTCGGCGTTTCGGTTGCGCGGGCGAACGGGGGCGTATGCATCGAAGTGAGCAACCATGGGCCAGCCCTCGACCCGTCGACGCTGGCGAAAATCTTCAATCCGCTCCAACGCGGTCCCGGCAAATCGCACAACGCGCCGGGCGATGACGGCATGGGCCTGGGCCTGTTCATCGCGCGTGAAATTGCGTCTGCGCATGACGGGACCCTTGAAGCAAGGTCGGACGCGAGCGAGACGGTGTTCGTTGTACATCTGCCATACCGCAGCTAGTTGCTGTTGATCGACCGATTGAATCCGCGGCCAGGAACGATCGCTCGATACAGCGGCCCGGATCGCGGGCGCGGCGCTGATCGTCACCGCACTCCATCGTGGCCGCCAAGACCATCCGGGCAGATTGAATGAAATGCCCGCATCAGGAAAGCCTCCGTCGGAAGCGCAAGATCTATGGATGAATGGTTTCGCCCCGGTTCAGCATGTCGATGAATTCGCCGATCTTGCGCGCCCTTGTTTCCGGCTTTTTGGCATTCTGTATCCGGAACAGAATGGCATAGCGGTTGCGGCTGCTCAGCGTTGCAAAGAACTTTCCGGCTCGCGGATTGGCGTCCAGGGCCGCCTGCAGGTCGTCCGGCACGATCGAGTTGCCGGCCGACGTATACGCGGCCTTCCATCGGCCGTCCTGCCGGGCCTTCTCGATTTCGACCATGCCGCGCGCGCGCATTCTGCCCGCGGCGATCAACGCTTCCGCCCTGTCTTTGTTGAGTTTGGACCAGATGCTTTTGGCGGTGCGCGGGGTGAAGCGTTGCAACCAGTATGTCTCGCTCTCGGCCCGCTTTTGACCGTCGATCCAGCCATGGCAGAGCGCACTTTCCAGCGCCTGTCCGTAGGTGACGGTTCGCTGCCCCGCGCCTTGTTTCGCCAGACGCAGCCATGCGCCGGTCGCGGTGCCGCCGTTCTGCTCCAGCCAGCTTTCCCACTCGGCCTGACTGGCAAAGGTCAGCGCGCATTCGGTCATGTCGTTATCCTGAATGGTTGGGTACGGTACAGGGCAGGCGTCCGCGGTCCGGCAGTGTCGACGTGGACATCACTGTCCGGGGTGCGCTCAATACGTGAGCGCCTTACCGGAAGCATCCTTGATT
>JBCNPL010000548.1:0-2721 GCA_039593375.1 Paraburkholderia sp.
GAGCAGGACGATTTCGATTCCAAATATGCCTTTACGGTCGTTCAGGACCTGATGGCGCTCGCTCAAGTGGATACGAGCGCCAAGGCGCCGATCGTCACGATTCCGGCCGATTGAACCGGGAGGCAAGCCGAAAAACCCAGCTCACCTCTGCGCAGTCGGCGTACCGTTGCACCGATACGGCTCGCCTGACGACATGTCAGCCGACGAGCAATGACTGCCCGCCGTCGATCCACACCGGTGTTCCCGTAATCAGCTTCGCCCGGTCCGAAACCAGGAATGCGATCAGTTCCGCGACGTCCGAACTCTTTCCGGCTTGACCGCCGGTCAACGGAATATCGCCGCGCGGATATTGCACGGGCTCCGTCGCCTCTTCGTTCGAGCGTGCGCGTGTGTTCTCGTCGATTTGCGTATCGATCTTGCCCGGGCAAACGACGTTGACGCGAATCCGGTGCTTCGCCAATTCGAGCGCCGCCATCTGGCCGAGCGCGAGCAGTCCCGCCTTTGTCGTCGAGTAAGCGGAAGCGCCGCCATGACTGAACACGCGCGTGCCGTTGATCGACGAGACGATGACGATCGAGCCGCTGCCCGCGCGCTTCAGGTGCGGCACCGTGTAGTGCAGCGTCAGGTACGTTCCGCGCAGATTGGTGTTGATCGTGTTGTCCCACTCGGCGGGTTGCAGTTCGTCGATCGGCGCCCATACGCCGTTGATCCCCGCATTCGCCACTACGATGTCGAGCGTTCCGTACTTCTTCATGCCGCAGTCGATCGCATCGCGCAGCGCGCTTTCGTCGCGCAGATCGGCCGTGACGCCGAAAGCGTCGCCGCCCTCTTGCCCGATTTCCGCGACGGTCGCGTTCGTTTCCTGTTCGTTGTGCGCATGCACGACCACGCGCGCACCGTCCGCCGCGAGCTTGAGCGCGGTCGCTTTGCCGATTCCCGAGCCCGCGCCCGTCACCAATGCCACTCGTTGTTGCAGATCCATCGTGATCTCCGCTTTTCAAAGCCACTCACGCCAAGGATGGCAAGGGGCATACCCGGGCGGTGGCGATCGCATACGCACGCGAGAGCGCCGATGTCGCCATCGTCTACCTCCCGAGGAAGAGCCCGACGCGCACGAACCTTGCGCCGATCTATGTGCTGCTGGCATCGTCACAGGCGAGCTACATTACCGGGCAGATATACGGTGCGATGGGGGGAGAAGGACAGCCCTGAGAAAGCAATGGGAGAAAAGACCGCGGCGTGGTGCTCGCGAGGACGAGGTTACGGGAAGCCGGGCGACGTACGAAGCTTCCGATACGCTTCGATGTAGCGTGCCAACCCTCAACGGCGCTACACTCATATCGACTCATCGCGCCGGAGAGCGAACATGACCGACCTTGACCCGAACAGGACGTTTCGTGGGCTCCCGTTGACGCCGGAGCAAGATGCGGAAATCAGGCATTACATCAAGGTTCGCAAGCAACAGGGCAAGCCCTGGGACACGCCGGAGCTTGCGGCGATGCTGCGCGACATGCTCGAGCCGCCCGGTGACGACACAGGCGGCGATGACTTCGGCCCCGATTTCGACGGTACGCGGCTAGCGGCCGAGCGCGCACAGGGTTTCATCGAAGACGAAATGGATCCGACGGAAGCATCGGAAGAGTGGCACGCCGCTTTGGAATCCGAAGTCATGAAGCGACTCAATCACTGAGTCCGCCTCATTAGTCGGCGCATTATGCCGACCGACCCGGTCGGCATATTCTTATGGCAATTCGTTATTTAGGCTGAGTCACGGTCCGCAGATAAGGCTTGAGCGTCTTGAATCCCTGCGGATATTTCTTCTTTGCATCCTCATCCGAAACCGACGTCGGGATAATCACGTCGTCGCCAGGACGCCAGTTGACCGGCGTGGCAACCGCATGCTTCGCGTTGAGTTGCAACGCGTCGAGCAAGCGCAGCACTTCATCGAAGTTGCGGCCCGCGCTCATCGGGTAGATGAGCATCGCCTTCACTTTCTTGTCGGGCCCGATGATGAAGACCGAGCGAATAGTCGCGTTGTCGTTCGCCGTCCGCGGGCCCGCGCTCGCGTTCGGATGAATCATGTCGTAGAGCTTGGCGACCTTGAGGTCATCGTCGCCGATCATCGGATAGTTCACGGCATGTCCCTGCGTCTCGGCGATATCGCCCACCCACTTCTTGTGATCGCTGACGGGATCGATGGACAGCCCGATGATCTTCGTATTGCGCTTCTCGAACTCCGGTTTCAGACCGGCCATGTAGCCGAGCTCGGTCGTGCAGACGGGCGTGAAATCCTTGGGATGCGAAAACAAGATCGCCCAGCCACTACCGATCCATTCGTGAAACTTGATCGGCCCGTCGGTGGTTTCTGCGGTGAAATCGGGTGCTTCGTCACCGATGCGGATGGTCATATCAAACCTCCTTTGCTAAGTGAGTTGACAAACCTGGTTCTTACGATATGCGCCGTGAATAATTCGCGCGACGCAATACAAGTCATGAGGCTCGGAATTATAGACGCCGAATGCGGTGCGCAGTGAAATGCCACGCACCGAAGAAGAGATAGCCCGGCGCAAAACAAGTGCGACGTCGCATCCGCCTGCACTGCTGCGGTGCAGCAGCTGCCCTCGAACAGTTCGCTCCGCGCTGCCGCAATGCCACGAAAGCCCGTTCCATAAGGGATTGCAAGCATTGGCACATTGCTTGCGAGAACGGGCCCGTGCCCGA
>JBCNPL010000549.1:0-2720 GCA_039593375.1 Paraburkholderia sp.
GGGCGGTGGCCTGGCGCCGGCCGTAGTGAATCGCGACCCAGCTGAATCCCAGAGCGGCCGCATCGCTCACCATATGGCCCGCGTCGGCCAGCAGCGCGAGCGAGCCCGCCATCAGGCCGCCGACGATCTCGACGACCATGAATACCGCGATGATGACGAAGGCCCACCCGATGCGGTGCTGGTCCGTTACGCCGTGCAGGTGGTTATGGCCGGCATGATCGTGCCCCGCATGTCCATGCGCATGCCCATGCCCAGCATGATCATGTTCCGCATGGTCATGCGCGTGATCGTGGCCTGTATGCGAATGGTCTCCGCCATGGTCGTGGGCCGCGTGGCCGGAACCGTGGTCGTGATTGTGTGCCATCGGACTATCGCTCGGTTAGACTCAAGAATGCGCTATTATATACACATATAAGTATGTGTTAATGTGAAATATTGGAGTCGAGATGCAGCCGTTCGAGTTGAGCGACGATCAGGTGACGGAACTGTCGGAAATGTTTCGGCTGATGGGCGACCCGACGCGCCTGAAAATCATCGTCTCCTGCCTGAGCGCGCCGATGTGCGTTTCCGACATTGCGGCGAAGCACGGCCTGTCCCAGCCCCTCGTCAGTCATCACCTGCGGCTGTTGCGGGCGGCTCGCGTCCTGCGGGCCGAGCGCCGCGGGAAGCAGATTTTTTACGAGGCGGCCGACGAGCACGTGAAGCGCGTCATCGGCGACATGGCGGACCATGTCTGCGAACATCCGGGTTCGGAACTCGAGGAGCCCGCGAAGGAAGCATGAGTTTCCGGTAGGCAAGCGTTGGAAAGTGCGCCCGCGCGTGCCAGGCGGAAAGACGCGTCGCCATCTTAGTCTTCGGATGGAAGCAATCGTAAATTCTGCTCAATCATCCTGCAGCGGATGCAAAAGGCCCTTGGGACCGACGTCGAAACTGGCGCCGCGCCAGACCACGCGCGTCGAGAAGAAACTCGCGATCAGGATCGCGACCGAGTAGAGATCCCGCAACGGCAGCAGCCACAGGTCTCGGCACCGCTCGTGCACCGCGGCGTCGGCGACCAGTTTCAGCGCGATGCGCGCTAGCAGTGCGGCGAGCACGAGCGGCCATGACCATATCGCACCGCCGGACAAGCCGGCCGCGATCAGCGCGAGGGGGAACGGGTGCGTGAGCACCGATCCGAGATGGCCTAGTGGATCCATGATGCGCAGCGAGCGGCTCCATCGAAGTTCGTGCGCGGTCAGCGCGGTGAAATTCGATTCAGCGGAGCTGTGCGAAATGACGATCGGGGGGATGGCGGCTTGCTCGCCCGCAGCCCGCACCGCTTCACCGATAGCGTTGTCTTCGACGAGGATGTGCCCAAAGCGCGCAAAGCCGCCAATCTTGGCGAGTGTTGCACGCCGCGTCGCGATTGTTTGCCCGAAGCATGGCCGCGCGATCTTCAATGCTAGCCCCGTGACGACGCTTGGCAGGAAGTTGTAGTTGATGCCCTGCGCCGACAGGTGCGCCCAGAATCCCGGCGCCGGGCGGCCGCGGTAAAGGCAAGTCACCAGGCCGACCTTCGGTTTTTGCAACTCGCCGATGACCTGCCGGAGATAGTTTGGAGAGACGCGGATGTCGCTATCGGCAAAGACGAACACATCGTGTACCGCGTGCGGCATCATGTTGATGAGGTTGCTGACCTTTCGATTCGGGCCATGCAGGCGCGGATCGACGACGACGGTGACATGCGCTTCCGGAAAAAGCTGCTTCAATTTGTCGACGGCTTTTAACGCGGGGTCATCGATTTGCTGGACGCCGAACAGGAATTGAATGGCGCCAGCATAGTCTTGCCGACAGAAGCTTGCGAGGCATTCGAGGAGCTCCCATTCGTCGCCGTATAGCGGTTTGACGATTGTGACGGGCGGGAAGCTCGATGGCTCGGATTTCGGTTTCTTGAAGAATCGTGAGACAAGTACCGTCGCCGCGAGCGTGTAGACGATACCGATCGACGCACACAATGCGAAAAAAGCAGCTAATGCTGTAAGAAGGATGTTAGCCGCTGTGGGATCGATGCGGATGATGCATGCCAATGCCGCTGGAGCGCCAACCAGACAGGCGAGCCATATCGCGTACCTCATTCACCGAGCTTCCAGAAAAATGCCGCAGGCGGGCCGCGGCCCGGCTTATGAGGTAGGTCTTGCGCACGCATGCACGCGTGTCATACGACAGTCCTCGATTCAGCTACCGCATATTTCCTGCCACGGATCTCGGATAGCGCCGCGCTCGCCTATAACGCCGCGGCGCTGCGCAAATACGCCGCCGCGTGCGGCAAAAAGCTCGTTATTTCGTTCGCCAGTGCCGCCAGAGCGCATCGCGCCAGGCGGCATGCCAAATCAATAAACCGGATGCCCGCTGATGACGCTGGGCAGCCAGGTCGAGAAGAATGGCCAGTACGTGACGATATTGATCGCGCTGAAGATCGCGAGGTAGTACGGCCACGCACTCTTCGTCGTTTCCCCGATCGACACATTCCCGATCGCGCATCCCACGAACTGCACCGAGCCGATCGGCGGATGCACGAGGCCGAGCGAGCAGTTGAGCAGCAGCATGATGCCGAACTGCACCGGGCCGACGCCGCAAGCCATCGCGATCGGCAGGAACAGCGGCGTCGTGATCAGGATGTGCGCCGCCATGTCGACGAACGTGCCGAGGAACACCTGGATGACGTTGATGTAGAGCAGCAT
>JBCNPL010000055.1:0-11709 GCA_039593375.1 Paraburkholderia sp.
TGACGCGCTTCAGTTTCTCGATGAGCGCGGCGGGGCGCGGTGCCGGATAGCGGTTGAGCGCCACGCCGGCCAGATGCTCGCCGAGTTGCCGGGCGATCGCGTCGGGTAGCGTATAGGGGTTCTCCATCGCATCGAGTTTCACGAAACCCGTCGCATCGGGAACCGGGTAGCTCGTCATCGCGAGCACGTCGCCGCGGATGACGTCCTTAGGTGTCGTCATAGTCGTTCAGCCGTTATCCGGCCCGTGTATGTTCTGCCCATTGCGTTCTTTCCGTTCACCCTGTTTGCTTCATTCTGTACTCGGCGCTTTTCGCATGCGCCGGCAGCCCTTCGCCGTAAGCGAGCTCGGCCGCGATCTCCCCGAGCGTCTGCGCGCCCTCGGCACTGACCTCGATCACGCTCGAGCGCTTGAAAAAATCGTAGACGCCGAGCGGCGACGAAAAGCGCGCGGTGCGTGAAGTCGGCAGCACATGGTTCGGCCCGGCGCAATAATCGCCGAGACTCTCGCTCGTGAAACGGCCGACGAAGATCGCGCCCGCATGGCGGATCTCGTTCGCCCACTGCTGCGGATCGAGCGCCGAAATCTCGAGATGCTCGGGCGCGATCCGGTTCGCGATCGCGCAAGCCTCGGCCATGTCCTGCACCTTCACGAGCGCGCCCCGGTCTTCGAGCGAGCGTTGAATGACGTCGCGGCGCGGCATTGTCGGCAGAAGCTCCTCGATCGCGTCCTCGACGCGCGCGATGAACGCGTCGTCGGGGGCGAGCAGAATCGATTGCGCGAGCTCGTCGTGCTCGGCCTGCGAGAAGAGATCCATCGCCACCCAGCGCGGATCGGTCGTGCCGTCGCAGAGCACCAGGATCTCCGAAGGCCCGGCGATCATATCGATGCCGACTGTTCCGAACACGCGGCGCTTCGCCGATGCGACATAGGCGTTGCCGGGACCGCAGATCTTGTCGACGGCGGGCACGGTTTGCGTGCCATAGGCGAGCGCGGCGATCGCCTGCGCACCGCCGATCGTGAAGACGCGATCGACGCCGCCGAGCAGCGCCGCGGCCAGCACGAGCGGATTCTTCACGCCGTCGGGCGTCGGCACGACCATGACGATCTCGCGCACGCCCGCGACGCGCGCCGGCACGGCGTTCATCAGCACGGACGAGGGATATGCGGCCTTGCCGCCCGGTACGTAGATCCCGGCGCGATCGAGCGGCGTGACCTTCTGCCCGAGCACGGTACCGTCTGCCTCGGTGTACTGCCAGCTATGGCTGCCGCACTCGATCTTCTGCTTCTCGTGATAGCCGCGCACGCGCGCGGCCGCGGCTTCGAGCGCCGCGCGCTGCTTCGGCTGCAGGCTTTCAAGCGCCGCTTCGAGCTCCGCGACCGGCAGCTCGAGCGCGGCGACGCTCTGCGCGTCGAGCCGGTCGAAGCGGTTCGTGTATTCGAGCACGGCCGCATCGCCGCGCCGCTTTACATCGGCAAGAATCTGCGCGACGGAGCGCTCGATCGCCTCGTCCTCGCTCGCCTCGAAGGCGAGCACCGCCGCGAGCGCCGCATCGAAATCGGCGGCGCTCGAGTCGAGTTTGCGAATCTTCAGAGACATGCTGGTATCCGTTTCGGTAAAGGCGCGCCGATGTCGTACGCTTTCGGCGCCGCCGTCTTACGCTTGGCCGTCGCCGCGCCGCGACGCACGCTCGAATGCGTCGAGAAACGGCTTGAGCGCAGCGCGCTTCAGCTTCAGCGCAGCCTGATTCACCACGAGGCGAGACGAGATCGGCATGATCTCCTCGACCTCGACGAGATTGTTCGCGCGCAACGTCCCGCCGGTGCTGACGAGATCGACGATCGCATCGGCCAGCCCGACGAGCGGCGCAAGCTCCATCGAACCGTAGAGCTTGATCAGGTCGACGTGCACGCCCTTCGCCGCGAAATGCTCGCGCGCCGTCTGCACGTACTTGGTCGCCACGCGCAGGCGCGCGCCCTGCCGGACCGCGTTCGCATAGTCGAAGCCGGCCTTGACCGCCACCGACATCCGACAGCGCGCAATGTTCAGATCGATGGGCTGATAAAGGCCGCCACCGCCATGCTCGATCAGTACGTCCTTGCCGGCCACGCCGAAATCGGCCGCGCCATACTCGACGTAGGTCGGCACGTCGGTCGCCCGAACGACGATGACGCGCAGGTTCGACGCGCTCGTTCCGAGAATCAGCTTGCGCGACGTCTCGGGATCTTCCGAGACCTCGACGCCAGCCGCGGCAAGCAGCGGCATCGTTTCTTCAAAGATACGCCCCTTCGAGAGCGCAAGCGTCAGCAAAGCGGCGCTCATGCGAAGCTCCCCACGCCGGCGGCGTTCGCCGCGCTGCCGGTGAGACGGCGCACGTTGGCGCCGATCTTCGTCAGTTTTTCCTCCATCCGATCGTAACCGCGATCGAGATGGTAGATGCGGTCGACGAGCGTCTCGCCGTCGGCGACGAGCCCCGCAATGACGAGGCTCGCGGAGGCGCGCAGGTCCGTCGCCATGACGGTCGCGCCCGACAGCTTCGACACGCCGGTGACGAGCGCCGTGTTGCCGTCGACACTGATGTTCGCGCCGAGCCGGTTGAGCTCCTGCACGTGCATGAAGCGGTTTTCGAAGATGGTCTCGACGACTTGCCCCGCCCCCTCGGCGATCGCGTTGAGGGCCATGAACTGCGCCTGCATGTCGGTCGGGAACGCCGGGTACTCCGAGGTGCGGACCGAAACGGCCGTCGGACGGCGATGCATCCGCACGCGAATCCAGTCGTCGCCTTCTTCGATCGTCACGCCGGCCTCGCGCAGTTTCGCGGTCACGGCGTCGAGCGTATCGGGGCGCACGTCGCGCAGCGTGACGTCGCCGCCAGCCGCCGCCACCGCGCAAAGGAAGGTGCCCGCTTCGATGCGATCGGGGATCACGGTGTGACGCGCGCCATGCAGCTTGTCGACGCCCTCGACCACGAGCCGGTCGGTACCGATGCCTTCGATCTTCGCCCCCATCGCAACGAGCAAACGCGCGAGATCGCTGACCTCGGGCTCGCGCGCCGCGTTCTCGAGGACCGTTTCGCCGTCGGCGAGCACGGCGGCCATCAAGAGATTCTCGGTGCCCGTGACCGTGATCATGTCGGTCACGATCCGCGCGCCCTTCAGGCGATTGGCGCGCGCCTCGATATAGCCGTGCTCGATGCTGATCTCGGCACCCATCGCCTGCAGCCCCTTGATGTGCTGATCGACGGGACGCGCACCGATCGCGCACCCGCCCGGCAGCGATACCTTCGCGACGCCGAAGCGCGCGACGAGCGGCCCGAGAACGAGAATCGACGCGCGCATCGTCTTCACGAGGTCATAAGGCGCGACGGGATTGTCGACGTGCGTCGCGTCGAGCGCAACGGCATCGCCCGCCATCTCGGCGCGAACGCCCATCTGCTTGAGCAGCCCGAGCGTCGTGCGCACGTCCTTGAGGTCCGGCACGTTCTCGAGATGGACGGGGTCGGCCGCGAGCAGACTCGCGCAAAGAATCGGCAGCGCCGCGTTTTTCGCGCCCGATATTCCGATTTCGCCGGAAAGCGTCCGGCGGCCTTCGATCGCAAGCTTGTCCATGCTCGTCAGTCCCTGGTTGGCTTCGCCCTCGGCCCTGCTCGCCCGCGCGGCGCTACCGGCGCCGCTCGTATCGTCTTGTGTGATGCGCACTACGGTTCCTGAATTATGCGTTTTGCCATTCCGCCGGCGTGAGCGTCTTCATGCTCAGCGCGTGGATTTCCGCCCGCATGCGGTCGCCGAGCGCCGCGTAGACGAGCTGATGACGTTGGATCGGGCGCTTGCCCTCGAACGCCGCCGAGACGATCGTCGCGAAGAAGTGCTGGCCGTCGCCCTCGACTTCGATATGCGTGCACGGCAGCCCCGCCGTGATGTATTGCTTGACTACCTCGGGAGTCGGCAACATGGTTCAAGCTCCTTGCTGAGTTCGGTTTCGCCTGGGTGCGCTTCGATTGCCCGCGAGGCGTCAGTGGCGCAACTTGTAGCCCGATGCGATCAAGCGCATCGCAAGCGCTGCGATCACGACGAGAAACGCGGCGACGACCGCAAGGCTCGCGAGCGGGTCGACGTCGGACACGCCGAAAAAGCCGTAGCGGAAACCGTCGATCATGTAAAAGAACGGGTTCAGCCGCGACACCTCGCGCCAAATGCCCGGCAGCGTATGGGTCGAGTAAAACACCCCCGAAAGAAACGTGAGCGGCATGATCAGAAAGTTCTGAAATGCCGCCAATTGATCGAACTTCTCGGCCCAGATGCCGGCGATGAGACCGAGCGTGCCGAGCAGCGCCGAGCCGAGCGCGGCGAAGCCGATGATGTAGAGCGGCGCGACGAACTTCATGGGCACGAACCAGATCGTCACGATGAAAACACCGAGCCCGACCGCAAGCCCGCGCACGACCGACGCGAGCACGTAGGCGCCGAAGAGCTCCCAATGCGTGAGCGGCGGCAGCAGCACGAAAACGAGGTTACCGGTGATCTTCGACTGGATCAGCGACGACGAGCTGTTCGCGAACGCGTTTTGCAGCACGCTCATCATGACGAGGCCGGGGATCAGAAAGGTCGTGTACTCGACGCCGGGATAGACCTCGACGTGGCCACGCAGCGCATGGCCGAATATCGCCAGATAAAGCAGCGCCGTCACGACAGGCGCGAGCACCGTCTGAAACGAGACCTTCCAGAAGCGCAGCGTTTCCTTGTAGAAGAGTGTACGAAAGCCGCTCATGGCGACTCCTTCCGGCGCGGCGGATGATGTCAGTGCGGGTCGGGCCGCCTCCCGCTGGGCCGCCCCGAGGGAGGCGGTCGCCCCATTGGGGGGCAGCGGATGCAATGAGCGTGGGGGTCGTTTGCTCATGAAAGTCCCTCGACGAGCTCCGGCCCGCTCATCAACTGAACAAAAACGTCTTCCAGGTCAGCCTTGCGCACGTCGATTTCGTCGAACGTACACCCCGCCGCACGGCAGCGCGCGAGAATCGGCTCGACCTCGTCATAGCTCGAAAGCCGCAGCAAGTGCTGGCGCGCGCCCGGCGCCGACGGCTCGACTTCGAGCGCGCGCAGCTCGCCCGGCAGCATGCCGGCCGCGAGCCGGACGAACAGCTGCATCCCCGCGAACCGCGCAAGCAGCGCGCTCGTGCTGTCGAGCGCGACGACCTCGCCGCGGCGCAGCATCGCGATGCGGTCGCAAAGCGACTCGGCTTCCTCGAGGTAATGCGTGGTCAGCACGATCGTGTGCCCCTCGCGATTGAGCCTCGAAATGAACTTCCAGAGCGTTTGGCGCAGCTCGACATCGACGCCCGCCGTCGGCTCGTCGAGCACGATGACCGGCGGCCGGTGCACTAGCGCCTGCGCGACGAGCACCCGGCGCTTCATCCCGCCCGACAGCGCGCGCATGTTCGCGTCGGCCTTCTCGGTCAGATCGAGATTGGCCATGACTTCGTCGATCCAGTCGTCGTTGCGGCGCAGCCCGTAGTAGCCCGATTGAATGCGCAGCGTCTCGCGCACCGTGAAGAACGGGTCGAAGACGAGCTCCTGCGGCACCACGCCGAGCGAGCGGCGCGCCCGACGGAAATCGGTGACGACGTCGTGCCCGAGCACCGACACGCTGCCTTCGTCGGCGCGCGCCAGACCCGCGAGGACGCTGATGAGCGTGGTCTTGCCCGCGCCGTTGGGGCCAAGCAGGCCGAAGAATTCGCCCTCGTCGACTGTCAAGCTGACGCCTTTGAGCGCTTGCAGTGCCTTGTAGCGCTTCTTGACGTTGCGGATCTCTATGGCTGACATGGATATGCGCGGCCTTTGTCGACGGCGCGCCTTTGTTTCGACGTTTGAATGCTGGGAACGCGACCGGCGAAGTCCGATGCCTCGGCGGCCGCCGCCCCCTTCGTCCGGGCGTGACCATCCCCGGGAAAACGGGGCGGAACGGACGTCCGGAAAAACGGTTGATTATAGGCCAACTCGCCATTGGCCGACTTGGCGCGGGATTGCTCGCGGAAAGAAGAGACCGGGCGAGCGCCTGGCGAAGGCCGTCAGGCAGTCCGCGGTGGTCTGCGGCGGCGTGGCGAACCGACGGGCCGCGAGGCCGCCGAGCGTCAGAGCTCGGCCGTGGCCCCTTCCTGCGAGCGGCGATGTCGCGCCGCGACGAGCGCATGAACGCCGTAAGCCTCGGCAAGGCTCGCGAGGCCGGCGGGGAGATTGGCGATTTCGAAGACGCTGCCGCGCGTTTCGGCCGCGCGCCGCCAGGCGAGCAGGACAGCGAGCGCGGACGAATCGAATTCGGCAAGCGGCGAGCAGTCGACGCCGGTCGCGCCGGCCTCGATGCTCGCGAGTCCGGCGGCGAGCGCGGCTTTCGCGCTCGCGTGCGTGATCGTCGTGCCGGTCGAGAAGCGGTTCATTGTGAGACTCAGGCGATTCAAGACGGCTGCTTGCCCGCCGCGAGCTGCTCGTTGCGCTGCGTAAGGAAGTCGATCAGACCCTGGACGCCGCCCTGGCTGATCTTCTCCGAGAACTGCTGCTGGTAGGCCTGAATGAGCCACGCGCCCGCCACGTTCAGGTCATAGACGCGCCAGCCTTGCGGCGTCTTGTAGAGGCGATAGTCGAGCTCGACGGGCTGGCCGTTGCTCACGACCGAACTGCGCACGACGACGTCGGTGTCGGTCGGCGAAGCGCGGAACGGCTTGAACTCGACCTTCTGGTCGCGGAACTGCGACAGCGCGCCCGAATAAGTGCGGATCAGCAGCATCTTGAACTGATCGACCATCTGGTCCTGCTGCTGCGGCGTCGCGGTACGCCAGGCGCGGCCCATTGCGAGCTGCGTCGTGCGGCGGAAATCGGTGTACGGCAGGATTTCCTGGTTCACGACCTGCGTGATGTGGTTGATGTCACCGCTCTTGAGCGACGTGTCGGTTCGCAGCGTGTCCAGCACGCGCCCCGTCACCGTCTTGATCATTGTGTCCGGATTGCTCGTATCGACGCTGTTGATCGTCTGTTGCGCAAAACCGGCATTGGAGAAAGAAACGAACGCCGCAAACAAAGAAATTAGAAAAAATCTTTTCATCGTCAATCCTATGTTCCGTGAAAGCTCGACTTGGAGCTTACAGTACCGTGCAAGTTCGAGCCCGGTCCAGCGCCATCGAGCAAGATTCGTGTCGAAGTGTTACGTCCCCGAGGTCGCTCAACGCGCAGGCAGGTCACTTCAGTATCCGAATCACCGGGAAGCCCGTGCGCTGCGGCGGCGGGACATACTGCTGGCCCGGCACCGTTTCGCCGTTCGGCCCTTCGAGCGTTGCCGGCGCGGCCACCCCGGACGCTTCCGAGGCTGCCGCGGCAGCTTGCGGCGCAGCCGTGGCTCCAGAAGCGGCCGACGGGGTGGCCGGCACCGGCGCCGCGCCGGCCGGCCCGGAAGCGGGTGCCGGCGCGGTCGCGGGCGCCGCGCCCGACGATCCATCATCATAGTTTGGCAGCGGTTGCTCGTAGTTCGGCGGAGCGGCACCGTCACCACCCGAAATCAGGAAGCGCCGCCGTTGCAGATATGCGCCACGGACGAACGAATACTTGTCGATCGCCGCGGCCTGGAGGACGTCGGTCGTCGCGAGCAGGTTCGCGCGCGTGTTGATGAGATTCACGCCGTAAAGCGCCCAGCTGACCGACGACGGCTCGACGTAGCTGAGCGGATTGCCGTAATAGTCGACGACGAGCCCGGCCGCGTCGCGCACCGTGCTCGGCCCGAGCAGCGGCAACACGAGGTAAGGGCCCGAAGGCACGCCATAGTGGCCGAGCGTGATGCCGAAATCCGACGAGTGCTTCGGCAGCTTGGCCAACGTGGCGACGTCGAAGAGGCCGCCGACGCCGAAAATCGTGTTGATCGTGACGCGCATGATGTCGCCTACGCCGTCCGCGATCTTGAGCTGCAGCAACTCGTTGGCGGCGATGTAGACGTCGCCGACGTTCGAGAAGAAGTTCGTGACGCTCTTGCGCACCGGCGCCGGCACCACGCGCTGGTAGCCTTTTGCGACCGGCTTCAGCGCGTAGGTATCGACGGTGTCGTTGAACTTGAACACGCCCCGGTTGAGGCTCTCCAGCGGATCCCCCGGCGTGGGCGTCTGGACGGACGCACAGCCGGCGAGCGCCGCTGCCGCAATTGCCAATGCCACGTTTTTTGCGCGCGTGGTCTGCATTTATTCTTCTCCGTGATGTCGGTGCGTATCGTGCCCTCGCGACACTCCGATGCCGGGCAGCAAGCGAAGTGAGCGTTTCATTTCAGCCGCCTGCGCCCGACGCCGGGGCACTGGCCGACGCAGGTGCGGGAGGCGGCGCGACGGGTGCGGCCGGCGGCGCGGCGGGCGGCGTCGCCGAGCCGCCCTTCGATGCGCCCATATCGGCCGCCTTCCCATAGAGAAACTGCCCGATCAGGTTCTCGAGAACAATCGCCGACTGCGTCATCGTGATCGTATCGCCGGCCTTCAACATCTCGCTGTCGCCGCCGGGCTCGAGACCGATGTACTGTTCGCCGAGCAGGCCCGAAGTCTGGATCTTCGCCGACGAATCCTTCGGAAACTCGTATTGCTTGTCGATATCGATCGTGACGACGGCCTGGTAGGTGTTCGTGTCGAATCCGATCGACGCCACGCGGCCGACGACCACGCCCGCGCTTTTCACGGGTGCGCGCACCTTGAGCCCGCCGATGTTGTCGAACTTGAGCTTCACAGGGTACGTCGCCTGAAACGAGAGCGAACTCATGTTGCCGGCCTTCAAGGCGAGAAACAGAACGGCTGCGAAGCCAAGCAACACGAACAAGCCGACCCAGAAGTCGAGAGCAGTTTTTTTCATCGTCATCCTAGAGAGAACCGCGAATCGCGTCCGCGATGCCATCCGCGTCCTGAAGACGCCGGTAATCCACTATGTCAATCCGCGCCGGCGCGCAACGCGCTAGCTGAACATCAACGCCGTCAGCATGAAATCGAGGCCGAGCACGGCGAGCGATCCATAGACGACCGTACGCGTCGTCGCGCGAGAAACGCCTTCAGGCGTCGCCTTCGCCTCATAGCCTTGGAACAGCGCGATGAACGTAACAGCGAAGCCGAACACCACGCTCTTGACGACGCCGTTGCCGACATCGGCCCAGACGTCGACGCCGCCTTGCATCTGCGACCAGAACGCGCCCGCGTCGACGCCGATCATGAGCACGCCGACGATATAGCCGCCGATGATGCCGACGGCGCTGAAGATCGCCGCGAGCAGCGGCATCGCGATGATCCCGGCCCACATGCGCGGCGCCACGATCGTGGCGAGCGGATCGACGGCCATCATTTCGAGCGCCGTCAACTGCTCGCCTGCCTTCATGAGGCCGATCTCCGCCGTGAGCGAGGTGCCCGCGCGGCCCGCGAAGAGCAGCGCGGTGACGACGGGACCGAGCTCGCGCACGAGCGAGAGCGCGACGAGCAGGCCGAGCGCACTCTCCGACCCGTAGCGATTCAGCGTGTAATAGCCCTGCAAGCCGAGAACGAAGCCGACGAAGAGCCCCGACACGGCGATGATGAGCAACGAATAGTTGCCCACGAAGTAGATCTGCTTGATGACGAGATTCGGCCGCCGCAACAACGCGAACAACTCGAGTACGAGGCGCACGAAGATGCGTGTCGCGTAACCGGTGCGGGAAACGCCGTCGAGCACGCGGCGTCCGAGCAGACTGACAAAGCCGATCATGGGCGGTCTCCGACGATGCCGAAATCGGCCGCGAGCGGCGCCTTAGCCGGATAGTGGAATCGGAATGGGCCGTCCGGCGCGCCATCGATGAATTGCCGCACCATCGGCTCCTTCGATTCGCGCAGCTCAGCCGGCGTGCCCTCGGCAAGCACCGAGCCATTCGCGAGAAAGTAGACGTAATCGGCGATCGCAAACGATTCGGGCACGTCGTGCGTGACGAGAATCGAGGTGGCGCCGAGCGCCTGGTTGAGCGTGCGAATCAGGTTGGCCGTGATGCCGAGCGAGATCGGGTCGAGACCGGCGAACGGCTCGTCGTACATCATCAGTTCGGGGTCGAGCGCAATGGCGCGCGCGAGCGCGACGCGACGCGCCATGCCGCCCGAAATCTGCGACGGCGCCAGATCGCGCGCGCCGCGCAGCCCGACCGCGTTGAGCTTCATGAGCACGAGATCGCGAATCAGCGGCTCGGGCAAGTCCGTATGCTCGCGCAGCGCGAACGCGACGTTCTCGAAGACGGTCATGTCGGTGAAAAGCGCACCGAACTGGAACAGCATGCCCATCTTCCGGCGCAGCGCGTAAAGCCCTTCGCGGCTTTCCTTGCCCACGTCGCGGCCATGAAAAAGCACCTCGCCGCGGCGCGCGCGCTCGAGGCCGCCGATCAGGCGCAGGACCGTCGTCTTCCCGCCGCCCGACGCGCCCATCACGGCGACGACCTGGCCGCGCGCAAAGCGCATGTTCAAGTTCGAAAGAACGAGACGGTCCTCGTCGTAGCCGAAATCGACGTTGCGCAACTCGAGAATGGGCTCGGATGAAGAAGGCGGCACGAAGCGGGCGCTCCCTTTATGCGGAAGCGGAATTATAGGGCCTTAGGGAAAACACTGTCGTGACGCGGCGTTTCGACAGCGCAAAAAGACCGTTACCGATTTGCAACGATGCGCTCGAGCGCCGCCACGGCGGCGGCCGGGTCGTCGGCCCCTGTGATCGCGCTGACGACGGCCGCGCTACCGACGCCCGTCGCCAGCACGGCCGGCAGTTTCGCAAGATCGATGCCGCCGATGGCGACGAGCGGGACAGTCCCGCCGATCAGACGCACGTAGCGCGCGAGCCGCGCCAGGCCCTGCGGCGCCGTCGCGACCGTCTTCGTGGCCGTCGGAAAGACGGCGCCGAAGGCGAGATAGCTCGGGCGAAAATGCAGTGCGCACAGCATCTCGTAGTAGCCGTGCGTCGAAAGACCCAGCCTCGCGCCCGCCGCGGCGATGGCCGCGAGGTCGGCCGTCCCGATGTCCTCCTGGCCGAGATGGACGCCGTAAGCGCCCGCCGCGATCGCTTCGCGCCAATGGTCGTTGATGAAAACGCGCGCACCGTGTCTGGCGCCGGCTGCGACGCTCTCGGCAATCTCGGCCGCGAGCGCGTCGGGGGCCGCGTCCTTGACGCGCAGTTGAACCGTCGACACGCCGAGGTCCAGCACGCGCCCGACCCACAGCGCGCTCGGCATGACTGCGTAGAGCCCGAGCCGCTCGGGGCAACGCGCAAACGGCGTCGCCGGCGCCGCCGGCAGCCCCTCGACGCGCGGAAAACGCCCGAGATCGACAGGCCAGGCGTCCTCGCGCGCGGCATCGGCTTCGTCGCCGTCGCGCCAGGCGAGCGCCAGGACGAGCGCGTCCCGAGCATCGAAGCCGCAGTCGAGAAAGCTCGCGAGCGCGGCCAGCCAGTCCTCGGCGAGCGGCCCGGCGAGGGCCCAGCGCGCGTCGCGCGTCGTCAGGCGCGCGCCGCGCTCGTCCGCGTCGATCACGCTCGCGCCGGCGGCAAGCCATCTGTCCCAGTCGCGGCGAGCGGCATGATCGTCGCCGTCGCCGGCGACGACAACGACGTCGCCCGCGCGCGGTGCATCAGGCGGCGTCAGGCAGATGCGCCACGGCTCGCCCGCCGCCCGCGGCCACTCGCCCAAGCGCGCGCGAATCCGCTCGGCG
>JBCNPL010000550.1:0-2715 GCA_039593375.1 Paraburkholderia sp.
CTCAGCTGATGGAGGCGAACGATCGTCGCTTCGCGGAAGTGCGCGCCACGCTCGAGCAACGTCTCAAGGATATCGAGGCGAACAACGCAACGAAGCTCGAGGAGATGCGCCGCACGGTCGACGAGAAGCTGCATGCGACGCTCGAGCAGCGTCTCGGCGAATCGTTCAAGCTCGTCTCGGACAGGCTCGAGCAGGTCCATCGCGGGCTCGGCGAGATGCAGACGCTCGCGGCCGGCGTCGGCGATCTGAAGAAAGTGTTGACGAACGTCAAGACGCGCGGAACCTGGGGCGAGGTGCAGCTCGAAGCGCTGCTCGAACAGATGCTGACGCCCGATCAATATGCGAAGAACATCGCGACGGTACCGAAGAGCAGCGAGCGCGTCGAGTTCGCGATCAAGCTGCCGGGCCGGGCCGCGAGCGGCAACGGCGACGGTACGGCTGCCGCCGCGCCGGTCTGGCTGCCAATCGACGCGAAGTTTCCGCGCGAGGACTACGAGCGCCTGATCGACGCGCAGGAGCGCGCGGACCCGGTGGCCGTCGAAGAGGCGTCGCGCGCGCTCGAAACGCGTGTGCGCGGCGAGGCGCGCACGATCGCCGAAAAGTACGTCGCGCCGCCGCACACCACCGATTTTGCGCTGCTGTTCTTGCCCACCGAGGGCCTCTACGCCGAAGTACTGCGTCGCCCCGGCCTGACGGACCAGCTGCAGCGCGACTACCGCGTGACGGTCGCGGGACCGACCACGCTCACGGCGCTGCTCAATAGCTTGCAGATGGGCTTCCGCACGCTTGCGATCGAGAAGCGGTCGAGCGAAGTCTGGCAGGTGCTCGGGGCGGTCAAGACCGAGTTCGGCAAATTCGGCGATGTGCTCGCGAAGACGAAATCGCAGCTCGAGACGGTCACGCGTTCGATCGAAGCGGCGGAACGCCGCACGCGCGTGATGAACAGCAAGCTGCGCGAAGTCGAGGCGTTGCCGGGCGAGCAGACCGAAGGGCTCCTCGGCGACGCCTACTCGAGCCTGCAGGAGCCCGAAGCATAGAGCTCGAGCGAAATCACGCGCCTTCCGCGAGCTGGAGCAGCGAGTCGCCGGTGACACGAACGACTCGCCAGTCGGGCAGGACCGTTGCCCCCATCTTCGTGTAGAAATCGATGGCGCGCTGGTTCCAGTCGAGCACCGACCACTCGAAGCGGCCGCACTGGCGCTCGACCGCGATCGCCGCGACGCGCCGCAGGAGCGCCGTCCCGAGCCCAGTACCGCGCATCGAGGGCTGGATGTAAATGTCCTCGAGATACAGTCCGCGACGGCTCAGGAACGTCGAGAAGTTATGGAAGAAGACTGCGTAGCCGACGAGGCGCCCATCGAGCTCGGCGACGAGCGCCTCGGCCGCCGGGCGCGCGCCGAAGAGCGCCTCCGCAAGGCTCTGCTCCGTACCGACGAACAGATGCGTGAGCTTCTCGAACTCGGCCAACTCGCGCATGAGCGCGAGCATGGCGCCGACATCGGCCGGCGCCGCCGGTCGGATGGCATAGGCGTCCCGTCCCCTCGCGGGAGCGGGCACGGAGCGATCATGAGTGCTGGGAAGGCCGTCGTTCGCCGTCACGCTTCCTCCGGCGCGTCCGAAAGAACGATCTCGATGCCGCCGAAACGCGACGCGACCCAGTTGTAGGCGTGGCAGGCGATCCAGAGCAGAACGAAGCCAAGGATGGCATTGAGCAGCAGCGCGCTGAAGATCGTGCTCAGCTCGACGGATCCATATTTGATGAACGCGACGAGCATCCCGAGCAGGACGATCGGTACGCTGAACGTCAGGTAGACGAGGATCAGTGCTTTCGCGGTCTGACCCGGTGCGATCGACGAAATTTGTTTTTTCATTGGCGATAGGCCCCGGTAAGAAACGATCTGGCTCGATTCGTTAGTCATGGATCAGATCAGCCCTTCGAAGGGCATGATGTCGACGAGTTCACCCGCGATCACATCGCCTCGTTCATGTGCAAGCACGATGAAGCAATTCGCTTCGCTCATCGAGCTCAAAGCGCCCGAACTTTGCGTGCGCGTCGGCACGACGCGCCAGCTGCCGCCGGCGTCACGCGAGGCAATGCCGCGCAGGTATTCGGTCCGGCCCGCGCGTTTTTTCATCGTGGCCGTGGCGACGGCCGCCAGCGTCAGCGGCGGCGCTGCGTCGGCCCCCGACATCGAGAGCAAGGCTTCGCGGACGATCTGATAGAACGTCGCCATCACGGCCACGGGATTGCCGGGCAACCCGAAGAAGAGGGCGGCCCGCTCCCCGTCTCGTCGCCCGTTCACCCCGTTCGGCCAGAGACGTCCGAACGCGAGCGGCCGGCCCGGTCTCATGGCGAGGTGCCAGAACGCCACGTCGCCGAGCTGCTCGAACATGCGGCGGGTGAAATCGGCTTCTCCGACCGATACGCCACCCGAACTCAGCACGACGTCGACGCTTTGCGCAGCCGAGCGGAACGCGGCTTCGAGCGCGGCCGGGTCGTCGCGGACGATGCCGAGGTCGAGCGCTTCGACGCCGAGCCGCGCAAGCATCGCCGCAATCGTATATCGGTTGCTGTCGTACAGCGAGCCCGCGGCGAGCGGCTCGCCGATCGAGCGCAACTCGTCGCCCGTCGAAAAGAACGCGACGCGAAGACGTCGGCGCACGGATACCTCGGCGATGCCAAGCGAGGCCAGCAGTCCCACGTCGGACGAACGG
>JBCNPL010000551.1:0-2706 GCA_039593375.1 Paraburkholderia sp.
CTTTTGCAACAACCATCGCCCTATGGGTACGCGGGCAATCTACGTATTAACCAAAGTGAAATGAGGAGAAGGTGATGAAGCAGTTCTTGATCAAAGCCGGTTGCGCGTGGATTGCCGCCGCGGCGTTGGCGGCCCCGGCGTTCGCGGGCGACGCGGCAGCTTGCCGCAATGTCCGCTTCGCGGACGTCGGCTGGACCGACATCGCGGCGACGACGGGCCTTGCGTCGACAATCTTCGAAGGCTTGGGCTACCATCCGACGACGACGATCGCTTCAGTGCCGATTACGTTCGCCGGTATCAAGAGCAAGCAGATCGACGTGTTCCTCGGCTATTGGTCGCCGACGATGGATCCGATGATCGATCCGTTCGTCAAGGCAGGGCAGATCAAGGTGCTGCAGCCCGCGAATCTGACGGGGGCGAAGTACACGCTTGCCGTGCCGGATTACGTCTACAACGCCGGCCTCAAATCGTTCGCCGACATCCAAAAATACGCGGACAAGCTCGGCGACAGAATCTACGGCATAGAGCCCGGCAATGACGGCAACGCGCTGATCGACAAGATGATCAAGAACAATCAGTTCGGTCTTGGCAAGTTCAAGCTCGTCGAATCGAGCGAGGCGGGCATGCTCGTTCAGGTCAACAAGGCGATCCGCGAAAAGCAATGGATCGTGTTCCTCGGCTGGGAGCCACACCCGATGAACGTGCAGATGAAGATCGACTACCTGAGCGGCGGCGACGACGTATTCGGCCCGAACTACGGGGAGGCGAAAGTCTTCACGGCGACGCCGCCCGATTATTCGGCGCGCTGCCCGAACGCGGCAAAGCTCGTGTCGAACCTGCAGTTCACGACGGAAATCGAGAACCATGTGATGGTGCCGATCATGAACAAGGAAGAGCCGGGGAAGGCGGCCGAGGCATGGCTCAAGCGCAATCCGCAGGTGCTCGACAAGTGGCTCGCGGGTGTGACGACGTTCGACGGCAAGAATGGGCTCGAGGCCGTGAAGGCGTACATCGCCGCGCACTGAGCGTCCGATGGGATGCGGCGGCGATAGGATCGACGAACCTTAAAGAATCACATAGATTTTGCGGATCGTTTCATCGATCTTCCACAGTCCTTCAGTGTTCGCTTCGAAGAACAGCGTGTCGCCGCTGCGAAAATGAATCGTGTTCTCGCCATCGGGCGTGAACGTGCCGGCCCCGGCGATGAAGTGCATCACTTCGGCCTGCTTGACCGAGCGGCGGTAGGTGCCGGGCGTGCATTCGAACACGCCCGTATCGATCGCCTCCCTGCCCGGGATCACGTACTGACGGCCCGAAACTTGGGCCGGTTCGGTGCCGGGCAGACCGGCGGTTCCCCAGTCTTCGAGCGCGTCGAGTCGAGACGCCTGCTTGATTTGTTGAACTTTCACGTAGCCTGTCCCTGTTTGCGCGACGAGAGGTCGACACGACGTTCGATCCGGCCCAACCGAACCACGGTGACGCCGGGCCGCAACTGGCGCAGCGATGGCATGACGAGCATGCAGTCGTCGTAAGGGGTTGAGACGGGCTCTCCGTCGGACCAGCCGATCACGGTACCGGCCTTCTCGAATACTTCGAGGCCCGTGTATGGCGCCGCGAAACGAAAATCCATGCTCTTCGCGACGACCGGTTCGGTCACGCGCACGACGCGCATTTCATCGGGCAGCGGCACGATCCATCCGGACGGCAGATCGCTCTCGTCAACGATCCCCGCCAGCAGCAAGAAGCGCGCGGTGCAGTCGCGAGCCACTGTGACGGCGCTTGTCTCCCAGTGCTGACCGCATTCGATGAGAAGGGCGTTCTTCGGGCTCGCTTCGTAGCCGAAGCCTTCATAATCGCGCATGCGGCGGCCTTCGGGGTGGCCTTCGTCGCAGATCACCGTGGCAGGCGTGCCGAGGCGCACCGCGAGCTCGGTGCCTTTTTTGAGCGGACCCGCGACGATCAGCGGCAAGCTCTTCTCGTGCATCGAGTGCAGATCGAGCAGCAGATCGACGGTATCGACCACCGGCCGCATCGCGCGTGCGCGATCGAGTTCCGACGAGCGTGTCGCGAGATCGTCGAGCTTCGCGGCGGTCCATACGCGGTTGAAATCCTGATCGACGAAGCGCGCCTTGTCGGGTATCGCGCGATCGAAACGCGCATAGGCGTCGACGTTCGCGAACGAGAGGGTGAGCTTGCCGCGGCGCGGGCGCAGCCGCCCGCGCAACAGTTCGTCGACGACGATGGCGCCGCAGACTTCGTTGCCGTGCGTGAGCGCGTTGATCATCACGTGCGGGCCGGCCACGCCGGAATCGAACGTGTAGACGTAGGGGACGCCCGTGTTGCCGGGCGCGTGCGCGGCGATATCGGGGAAATCGACTTCGATCGGATAGGCATCCATCTTATTCCAGCCCTCCCTGGCAGAGATACTTGATCGACAGGTAGTCATCGAGGCCGTACTTCGAGCCTTCACGGCCGTAGCCGGATTCCTTCACGCCGCCGAAAGGCGCCGCTTCCGACGCGAGCGCGCCTTCGTTGATGCCGACGATGCCCGCCTCGAGCGCTCGCGATACGCGATCGATGCGGCGCACGTCCTGACTGTAGAAGTACGATGCGAGGCCGAATGGCGTATCGTTCGCGGCGTCCACCGCTTCCTGCTCGGTGTCGAACGGGAAGAGCGGCGCGACAGGTCCGAACGTTTCCTCGCAG
>JBCNPL010000552.1:0-2700 GCA_039593375.1 Paraburkholderia sp.
GCAAATTCGATCCGTCGCCTTATCCGCGGAAAAAGCTCAGGAACGGCGAGCCGGACGTCTGGCCGGCGCTCGAGGGCATCGACGGCGTCTTCACGCTCAAAGAGAACCTGCTGCGCTTCGATATCGACAAAGGCCACTACAAGCGCATCGCGCTCGAGCGCGTGACCGGCCGAATCGCCGATCTCGGCAATCACGCGTCGAGTCTCGTCATCGACGGCAAAGCGCGGGGACCGCTCGCCGATCTGCTCGACTATTTGAACAAGAGCGCCGCCGGCAGCATGACGGGCCACGTCGGCGACACGCTGAGCGCAAGCGGGACGGCGACCCTCGATCTCCAATTGACGGTGCCGCGCACAGTCATGCCGCATGTAAGCGTGGTCGGCACGGTCGGGCTGCGCGGCAACACGCTGGCGCATGAGCAGTGGCCGCCGCTCGAGCGCCTGACCGGTGGCGTGCGGTTCACCGAGCATACGCTCTCGCTCGAACGCATCGCCGGTCGCTGGCTCGGCGGCGAATTCAAAGCCGGCGGAGGGCTCGCGGCCAACGGCAGCTATGGCTTCGACGTCTCGGGACAGATCGCCGCCGATACCGCACGCGATTTCGACCGAAACGGACCGGTCGGCAAGCTGCTCGACCGGCTTCACGGCGCGGCGCCTTATGCACTCGAGATCCACGGCAGAAAAGGCGCACTGCCCGAGGTGTCGGCACGGTCGGATCTCACCGGGCTCGCGCTGGATTTCCCCGCCCCGCTCGGCAAGCCGGTCGGCACACCGATGCCGTTCTCGCTTTCGGTGAAGCCCGAGCCGGCCGGAGCGGGAAACAAGAGTCCCACGCTTGCGCAGGCCGATCTCCGTCTCGGCCCCGTGTCGGCTTCTTACGTGATTCGCCACGGTGCGGCGGCGCCGGATTCGCTGGCCGCACTCACGGTCGTGCAAGGGGCGATCGGCATCGGCAAACCGGCGCAGTTGCCGAGCGACGGCGTAAGCGCGGCGGCCGACCTGCAATCGTTCGATGCAGACGCATGGCGTGCGCTCGTGACGGAACTGCGCGGGCCGCAGGACGCGGCAAAAGCTCGTGAAGCGAGCGCCAAGCCCACGGACGAAAGCGGCGCCGGCGGTCGAGCGAGCCGCGCATCGAGCAGCCAGTTCGCCCCAAGCCGCTTCGACCTGCGGTTCGGCGCGCTGAAGTTGCTCGAGCGCGAATGGACGAACGTCGACATCGATGCCGAGCAATCGGGACGCAACTGGCAAGCGCGGATCGCATCCGATCAGCTCGCAGGCGATCTGAGCTGGCAACCTGGCGCGACGAGCAGCGACGGCGGTCAGTTGAAAGCGCATTTCGCCAAGGCGGAAATTCCGGTCGCCGTCGGTCACGCGCTTGTCGGTCAGCTGTCGACGCCCTCGGCACGGCATATGCCGGCCATCGACCTCACGATCGACGACTTCATCGTGCGCGGGCACAAGTTGGGACAACTGGCCGTCGCGGCGCGCAATCTCGAGGAAGACGGCGTGCCGGTCTGGCAAGTGGACAAGTTCGACATCACCAACCCGGCCGCGCATCTCGCCGCGACGGCGAACTGGCGCACGGCGCCCCGCCTCGGCGCGAACGTCGCCGCCGATACGCCGCGCCGCACGGCCATCGACTTCAAGCTCGACATTGCCGATGCCGGCGCCCTCGTCGATCAGCTGGGCCTGCCGCGCACGGTAAAGGCCGGCCAGGGCTCGCTGACGGGCAGGATCGGCTGGAGCGGCGAACCGACGGCCATCGACTACCCCACGCTTTGGGGTCACATGACCCTCGACCTGCGGCATGGACAGATCCTCAAGGTCGATCCGGGCGTCGCGAAGCTGCTCGGCGTGCTGAGCCTGCAGAGCCTTCAGCGCGTGATCACGCTGAACTTCCGCGATGTGATCGGCGAGGGGCTTCCGTTCCGCAGCGTGACCGGCACGGGGCGTATCGCGAACGGCATCGCCCGAACCGACGATTTCCGCATCGTCACGGCGCCGGCGCGCGCGGATCTCTCGGGTTCCGTCGATCTCGCCGCCGAGACCCAGAATCTCCATGTTGTGGTCACGCCGACGCTCAATGCCGGCTCGGCCGTCATCGCCGCGACGATCGTGAACCCGCTGCTGGGCCTGGGCGCGCTGGTGGCCAACCTCGCGCTCTCGCAATCGATCGCTCACGCGTTCGCGACACAATATGCAATAACGGGGTCATGGTCGCATCCGCACGTCGAGCGGGTGGCCGGCGATCGCGGTAAGATGGTTGCTCCGGCCGAAGCAACCGGCAACTGAAAGGTTGCCTTGCCTTGACATCCATGAGCGATCTTTCCCCTACACCGACGCCCTTTGCGCCGTTTCGCGTCGCCGCGCTGCAAATGGTCAGCACGCCCGAGCGCGAGCGCAATCTCGAGGACGCGGCGCGGCTCGTCGCCGAAGCGGCGAGCGACGGCGCGCAGCTCGTGCTGCTGCCCGAGTACTTCTGCTTCATGGGGTTCAAGGAAGCGGACAAGCTCACGATGCGAGAAGCGTACGGCGACGGTCCGATTCAGCGCTTTCTGGCCGACGCGGCGCGCCGTCACGGCCTCTGGATCATCGGCGGCACGCTGCCGCTCGCCGTGAGCGAGCCGTCCGCCGATCGCGAGCGCGTGCTCAACACCTCGCTCGTCTTCGATCCGCAAGGCAACGAAGTCGCGCGGTA
>JBCNPL010000553.1:0-2699 GCA_039593375.1 Paraburkholderia sp.
GAGAATTCGATATGGATGACGCGCTGGACGGCTTCATCCGCGTCTTTCGCGAGCGTGGCTATCATGCGACTTCTATCGGCGACCTGTCCCGGGAGACGGGGCTCACCGCCGGCAGTCTTTACAAGGCCTTTGCCGACAAGAACGCCATATTCGTTGCCGCGTTGAACCGGTACATCGATCGGCGCGTAAGCGAGCTCAACATGATCCTTGCCGATGAAAAAAACGGACGGGACAAGGTGCGAGCGCTCCTGCGCTTTTACGCGGACGTCTCGCATGGAGACGAGGGTCGAAAGGGCTGTCTGGTCGTCGCCGGCGCCATTGTTCTGAGTACGCTGGATAGCGAGATCGCCGGTATCGTCCACAAATCGATGCAGAGGATCGAGCGTCTCCTTCGCGATTTGATCAAGCAAGGGCAGGCCGATGGATCCGTCGATGCCGCGCTGAACGCGCAAGCCGCGTCGAGCTGTCTGTTTGCCATGGTGCAGGGGCTTCGAGTGGTGGGGAAGCTCGGCCAGAGCCGGAGCGACATGTCGATGCTGGTTGACGAGGCAATGCGGCTGCTCGACTAAGGTTTCTGCGTTACCGGACCGGTGACTCGATGTGAAATAGCACGCGAAACCGCGCGTGCGCGTGGTCCGGTTTCGCCGAATTGGGAAATGAGTATTTCCGAATGGAATGGCTCCCGCTGCCCCGGGGGCCATCATCGAGGACAGTCGATTCTGTAGAGAGGACGAACTTATGTACCAGCATCAATCATCCGCGGAGGCGTCGCCCTTCGAGGCCGCGCCCTATTTTCGGGAAGACCCGCGGCTCGCCGGCTTTCGTCATCGGTTCGATACGGTAGACGGGGTGCGCCTTCATTTTGTCGAAGGAGGCCGCGCCGACGGCGAGACCATCGTCCTGCTCGCCGGGTTTCCGGAAAGCTGGTACGCGTGGCGGAGAATCATGCCGCTTCTCGCGGACGAATTCAGAATCGTGGCGCCGGATCTTCCCGGACAAGGCGATTCGGATCGTCCACTCGTCGGTTACGACACGCAGACCGTCGCGGCAACGCTTGCGCGCCTGCTGGAGCGGCAAAATATCGCGCGCTTTTACCTGGCCGCTCACGACGTCGGGGCGTGGGTCGCCTATCCGTTTGCCGCGATGTATCCCGATTCAGTGAAGCGATTGGCGTTGCTCGACGCGGGGATACCCGGCATCACGCTGCCCGCCGCACTGCCGATCGAGCCCGGCAACGCATGGCGCACGTGGCACTTCGCATTTCATGCTGTCGCCGACCTGCCGGAGACGTTGATTGCCGGCAAGGAGCGCGAGTATCTCGATTGGTTCTTGCGTCGCAAGGCGGCCAATCCCGAGTCGTTCTCCGACGCGGATGTCGACGAGTATCTCCGGGTGTTCACCCGGGACGGCGGGTTGCGAGCGGGGCTGGCCTTCTACCGGGCCGTGTCGGAGTCGTCGGCGCAGAACCGCAAGCTGCAGGCGCTGGGGAAGCTGAAGATGCCCGTGCTCGCCGTCAGTGCGGATCAGGGATCCATACCCGACATGGCGGGGCCGCTTGAACATGTCGCGGAACAGGTGACGGCTGCGACGATCGCGTATAGCGGGCATTTCATTCCCGAGGAGCAACCGCAGGCGCTGGCGCGCGAGTTGCGCAATTTCTTCCGTTAGCACGCCGCCGCAAGTCGATAGCGATGCCCTGGGCGGCCTGCGGCGGTCGAGAAATCGCGCCGCGCAAGCCAGCATGGGTGCGGCGCACGGATGCGTCGCACGCGTCGCACGCGTGGGCGCGTTTGGCCGGGTTGCGCATCGCTCGCGACAACCTGCGCCAAGTGCGTATGCCGACGGCGCGACTTGTCCGCGTCCGGCCGCCGCGCTTGCCGGGTAATGCTTATCCGGGTATCGCCTGTACCACCCAACTCACTGTTTTTATTCACTTTTTTCGTTATCGTGGTACTCCGCGGGCCGATTTTGCGTGGCATAATCGACCACATCCGCAAGGCTTGTAGTCACAACGACCCCGCATACCCATGGCACAGACTCTCTACGACAAACTGTGGAACACCCACGTGGTCCACACCGAGGAAGACGGCACGACCCTGCTCTACATCGACCGTCAGCTGCTGCACGAAGTCACGAGCCCGCAGGCGTTCGAAGGGCTGAAGATGACGCATCGCCCGGTGTGGCGCATCAGCGCGAACCTCGCCGTGTCGGACCACAACGTGCCGACGACGGACCGCAGCCACGGCATCGCCGATCCCGTCTCGAAGCTGCAGGTCGACACGCTCGACGCGAACTGCGATGCGTTCGGCATCACGCAGTTCAAGATGAACGACGTGCGCCAGGGCATCGTCCACATCATCGGGCCGGAACAGGGCGCGACGCTGCCGGGCATGACGATCGTGTGCGGCGATTCGCACACGTCGACGCACGGCGCGTTCGGCGCGCTCGCGCACGGCATCGGCACGTCGGAAGTCGAGCACGTGCTCGCGACGCAAACCCTGCTGCAGAAGAAGAGCAAGAACATGCTCGTGAAGGTCGAGGGCGCACTGCCGCGCGGCTGTACCGCGAAGGACATCGTGCTCGCGATCATCGGCAAGATCGGTACGGCGGGCGGCACGGGCTACGCGATCGAATTCGGCGGCTCGACGATTCGCGCGCTGACGATGGAAGGCCGCATGACCGTCTGCAACATGGCGACC
>JBCNPL010000554.1:0-2698 GCA_039593375.1 Paraburkholderia sp.
GACGAGTACGTGGCGATCGCGTCGGAATTCCGTTCGCTCGCGCATCTGCCCGATATCAAGAACGCGAAGGTCTTCGAACCCGCACCCGAGGAGATGTATGTATGGAAAGCGTGACATTCGACCTTGACCGCTCGCCGGTCAGGGAATTGAACCAGTACCTGCACGGCGATGCCGCCGCGCTGGCCGGCCAGCGAATCACGGTGAGCTCGCCCAACGGTGCGCACAACATCGCGGTCGGCGTCGACGCCGACGTGAGTATCACGATCGAGGGCCATGCCGGCTACTACGCGGGCGGCATGAACAAGCACGCGACGATTGTCATCGAGGGCAGCGCGGGCACCGGGGTCGCCGAAAACATGATGAGCGGCAAGGTGCATGTGAAGGGCTTTGCGTCGAACGGCGCGGGCGCTTCGGCGCATGGCGGATTGCTCGTCATCGACGGTGACGCGGGCTTGCGTTGCGGGATTTCGCTGAAGGGGGGCGACATCGTCATCGGGGGATCGGTCGGGAGTTTCTCGGCGTTCATGGCGCAAGCGGGACGCATGGTGATTTGCGGAGACGCGGGCGACGCACTCGGCGACTCGCTCTACGAAGCAGTGCTCTACGTGAAGGGCGAAGTGAAATCGCTCGGCGCGGATGCCCGGTTCGAGCCGATGACCGATGCGGACGTGATGGCCGTCGCCGCGCTGCTCGATGCGGCAGGGCTCGAGCACGATCCGCGCGCGTTCAGGCGCATCGCCTCCGCCCGCACGCTCTATCACTGGAACGCTGAAGCCGACCAGGAATATTGAACACCCCGATCATCGAGAAAGTCCCCATGGAAAAGCCCGTTCATTTCGCCCGCTTGCAGCAGGAAGAGTCGCAAGGCTACGACCGCAAGACGATCGACTACATCCACGCGGCCGCTCAACGCGGTCTCTATGAAATCCGCGGCCTCGGCGCGAAGCGGCGTGTGCCGCACTTCGACGATTTGCTGTTCCTCGGCGCGTCTCTGTCGCGTTACCCGCTCGAAGGTTATCGCGAGAAATGCACGACGCGGACACTGCTTGGCACGCGCTTCGCGAGCAAACCGGTCGCGCTCGATATTCCTATCACGATCGCCGGCATGAGCTTCGGAGCGCTTTCGGCGAACGTGAAGGAAGCACTGGGCCGTGCGGCGACGGCCGCCGGTACCTCGACGACGACCGGTGACGGCGGCATGACGCAGGAAGAGCGCCGCTCATCGAAGACGCTCGTCTACCAGTGCTTGCCGTCGCGCTATGGCTTCAATCCGGACGACGTGCGCCGCGCCGACGCGATCGAAGTCGTGATCGGCCAGGGCGCGAAGCCGGGCGGCGGCGGGATGCTGCTCGGACAGAAGGTGAACCCGCGGGTCGCCGCGATGCGCACGCTGCCCGCGGGCGTCGATCAGCGCTCGGCAAGCCGCCATCCGGACTGGACCGGTCCTGACGATCTCGCGATCAAGATTCAGGAATTGCGCGAAATCACCGATTGGGAAAAACCGATCTACGTGAAGGTCGGCGCGACGCGCACGTTCAACGACGTGAAGCTGGCGGTGCATGCCGGGGCGGACGTCGTCGTGATCGACGGGATGCAGGGAGGCACCGCGGCGACGCAAACGTGCTTCATCGAGAACGTCGGCATCCCGACGCTGGCCGCGGTGCGGCAGGCCGTCGACGCGCTCGAGGACCTGAACATGAAAGGTCAGGTGCAGTTGATCGTATCCGGCGGCATTCGCACGGGCGCGGACGTCGCGAAGGCGCTCGCGCTCGGCGCCGATGCGGTGGCGATCGGGCAGGGCGTGCTGATGGCGCTCGGCTGCAACGGCGACAGCTATTTCAAGGACGGCGCGCTGCACTCGGCCACCGCGGACTACGCGGCGCTCAATACGGCACCCGGCTTTTGTCACCACTGCCATACGGGCAAGTGCCCCGTCGGCGTGACGACGCAGGACGCCGAGCTCGAACAGCGTCTGCAGCCGGAGGAAGGCGCGCGCCGAGTACGCAACTACTTGAAGACGCTGAACATGGAATTGACGACGATCGCACGCGCCTGCGGCAAGCAGAACGTGCATCACCTCGAACCGGAGGATCTCGTGGCGTTGACCGTGGAGGCCGCCGCGATGGCGCGCGTGCCACTCGCCGGCACCTCGTGGATTCCGGGATTGGCGAACGTTTGAGCACCCCCAGACCCGGCGCGGCGCGCCGGGCACATTGACCGCCGTGGGCCTGGAGTAAGCGCTGAAGCGCTCAGTCCCATCGACATGGAGAGTCCAGCATGAACGCATCGCAGCAATCTACGTCGGTTCCATCGCAGTCCGTCAATCTTCGATCGTCGAGCCTGGGCTTCATGGAGACCATCGGCCAGTCACTGGCCAACATCTCGCCCACCTTGACGCCGTCGATCAACGTCGTGGCGGTCGCGGCGCTCGCGGGCGCGGGCAGTTGGCTCGTCTACGGGCTGTCGACGCTCGGGCTCATGTTCGTGAGTCTCAACATCGCCGTGCTGGCGAGCCGCTTTGCCGCGGCCGGGTCGTTCTTCATCTTCATCTCGCGCGCGCTCGGACCAATCGCGGGCGGCATCGCCGGATGGGGGCTCATTGCCGCGTACACCGGCACGGCGATGGGCGTGCTGGCCGGCGAGGCGATCTTCGTGCAGAACGCGTTCACGCCGTTCGGCATCGCCGTGCCGACCTGGC
>JBCNPL010000555.1:0-2698 GCA_039593375.1 Paraburkholderia sp.
ACATGTCCTTCTTGTCGGGCGAGATCGAGACCTGCGTCGACTCGATGTTGAACTCGAGATAACCGCGGTTCAGATAGTACTTGCGGACGTTTTCGAGGTCGGTCGTGAGCTTGTCCTTCGAATAGAGGTCATCCTTCGTGTACCACGAGAACCAGTTCGGCGTGGAGAGCTGCATCTCGTCGCGCAGCGTGCTCGTGCTGAATACGCGGTTGCCGACGAAATCGACCTGACGGATCTTCGCCTTCGGTCCCTCGATCACCGAGAACAGAATCGACACGCGGTTCCGGTCGACGGGAGTGACCGTCGTCGTGACCTCGGCCGCGTAAAAGCCACGCATCAGATATTGATGCTTCAATTCATGCTCGGCGCGATCGACGAGCGACCTGTCGTAGTAGCGACCCTGCGAGAGACCGACGCTGCCGAGCGCTTTCAACAAGGCATCCTTCTCGAACTCGTGCAGCCCCGAGAATTCGATCGAGGCGATGCCGGGCCGCTCGACGACGTTGACGACAACGACGTCGCCCTCGGTCGAAATGCGCACATCGTTGAAGAAGCCGGTCGCGTAGAGCGCCCGAATGGCTTCCGACGCCTTGCCGTCCGTGAACGTATCGCCTTGCTTGATCAGCAGATAGGCGAACACCGTGCCGGCCTCGACCCGCTGCAAGCCGTCGATGCGAATGTCGTGCACCGTGAAGGGCGTCGTCGCGTGAGCGGCAGGCGCGATGATGGCGCCGATGACCACGGTCGTCGCCGCACCGAGCGGTCTCGCCGCCAACCATCGTCCTTCGTGACGCTCGCGCGAGATACGAATCTGCCACATGTCGAAACTCCCGCAACCCATTGCCCGATGTCAAGAGTCCGACAGCTTAAGGGTGTGCCCTCCTTGCAGGGATTACATGCCCGTTACCCGCATTACGGCCGATTGCACCGAAAGGAAAAGAAAGTTCCGTGAGTGACGCCGCGACGAACGTGCGGCCCCCGCAAGCGCGAGCTGAAAAGCGTTTGCGCCGATCTTGCGACGCCGCGTGCTCATCGCCGCAAGCTCAGCGGCCAAGAAGCGATAACGGCGCGTAATCGAGCGCAACATCGCCATCGCCAAAACTGCCCTATGCTGTGCTGGCGCTTGCACGATTCAATAGGGCCGCCGATGTCTCACGCAATGAAGATGGAAGTCATGAACGAATCGGGCGCCGCCGGCGTGCGGTTCACGATCGATGGTCGTTCGTCCCTCCTCACCACCGGCGACGTCGATACGCTCATCGCGGCACTGCTGCGTGCACGCGCCGACATGCATCCGCCGCATCCGGCGAAACCGCTCGCGGCACGCGACTATCCGTTGCAATTCGATCCGTGTTGGCAGGTCGAAACGTCGCCGTTGTTCGAAGGGCCGGTGCTGATGCTCAGGCACGCCGGCTCGGGATGGATTGCCTATATGCTGCCGCCGGCAAGCGTTGCGCGGCTCGTCGAGGTATTGCAACCGAAGGCGCCCCATGCCGCGCCAGTCGCGATGCTGATGAACTGAAACATCGCCGAACAACATAAGAGAAAAAAGCCCGCCAAAACAACGCGCCCCGACGGTCTTACCCGCCGGGGCGCGATTTGTTTCGGCTGTCACTGCCGCGGTCCAAGCCCGCGGTCGCCACCGAACGTGCTAAACGCCGATCCCGATCAACGCTGCGAAATCGGCTTCGCCTCGCGAGCCGTGTGACCGACGAAGAGCTGACGCGGACGGCCAATCTTCTGCTCGTCGTCAGCGATCATTTCGTTCCACTGCGCGATCCAGCCGACCGTACGCGCCATCGCGAAGATGCAGGTGAACATCGACGTCGGAATGCCGAGCGCGCGCTGAACGATGCCCGAGTAGAAGTCGACGTTCGGGTAGAGCTTGCGCGACACGAAGTATTCGTCTTCGAGCGCGATCTTTTCGAGCTGCATCGCGAGCGCAAAGAGCGGATCGTCGTGCAGGCCGAGCTCCTCGAGCACTTCGTGACACGTTTCGCGCATGAGCTTCGCGCGCGGATCGTAGTTCTTGTACACGCGATGGCCGAAGCCCATCAGCTTCACGCCCGAGTTCTTGTCCTTGACCTGCTTGATGAACGAGTTGATGTTGTCGGGCGAGCCGATCTGCTCGAGCATGTTGAGCGCCGCTTCGTTCGCGCCGCCGTGCGCCGGGCCCCACAGACACGCGATGCCGGCCGCGATACAGGCAAACGGATTCGCACCGGAGGAGCCGGCGAGACGCACCGTCGAAGTCGACGCGTTCTGCTCGTGATCGGCATGCAGGATCAAGATACGATCGAGCGCGCGCACGAGCACGTCATTGACCTGATATTCCTCGCACGGATTCGAGAACATCATCCGCATGAAGTTCGCCGTGTACGAGAGATCGTTCTTCGGATAGACGAACGGTTGGCCGATGCTGTACTTGTACGCCATGGCCACGAGCGTCGGCAGCTTCGCGATCATCCGAATCGCCGAGATTTCGCGGTGACGGGGGTCGGTAATGTCGAGCGAATCGTGGTAGAACGCCGACAGCGCGCCGACCGTGCCGACGAGCGTCGCCATCGGATGCGAATCGCGGCGGAACCCACGGAAGAAGTACTGCATCTGCTCGTGCACCATCGTGTGACGCGTGACGGTGTTCACGAAATCCTTCTTCTGAGCCTCGTTCGGCAGTTCGCCGTTCAGCAGCAGATAG
>JBCNPL010000556.1:0-2694 GCA_039593375.1 Paraburkholderia sp.
CGATCTGCGCGCTCGCCTGATGCAGTTGCGCTTCCGCACGGCGAATATCGGGCCGTTGCCGCACGATCTCGGACGGCAGCATCACCGGTATGTCGCGCGGCAAGCGCAGCGATGCGAGGTCGAACCCTGTTTCGCCATATTCGGCCGGGGGCTTCCCGAGATAGACGGCCAGTTGGCTGCGGGCCATCGACAGTTGCTGCCGCAACGGCGGCAGCGTCGCCTCGAGCGTCGCGAGGTTCGATTCAGCCGAGAGCACGTCGGAGCGCGCCGCCCCGCCGAGTTCGAACTGTTTGCGGCTCAAATCGACCTGATGCTGCGCGGATTCGATGAGCCCATCGGTCGCCTCGATCTGCGCACGCAGCGATGCTTCGAGGAGTGCAGTCGTCACGACATTGGCGGCGAGCGTTTGAGACGTGGCCTGCAGTTCCTCGCGCTGCGCATCGCGCGCCGCCGCCTGCGCTTCGATTCCGCGCCGCACACCGCCGAATACGTCGAAGTTGTACGACAGATTGACTGATGCGTTGTAGAGCGTGAATACGAAGCTTCCCGCTTGCGGAAAACCTTCGGCCGCCCCGTTTATCTTTTGTCGCGTGGCGTTGAAGCTACCGCTCAACGAGGGAAACAGTGCGCCGCGTTGTGCGACGACTTGCTGCTCGGCGGCGCGCAACGCAGCTTGCGCCGACGCGACGTTCGGGCTGTTGCGCAGCGCCTCTTCGACGAGGCGGTCGAGTTCGGGCGAACCGTACGCGGTCCACCAGCGCGAATCCGCGCCGATATCAGGCCTAAACACTTGCGCTTCGCCGCCCGGAACCGGCGTGCTTTGCGTCTCGCCAGGCAGCGGCGCTTCCGTGACCGCGCGAGCGAGCGGCGGCGCCGGTGCCTTGAAGTCAGGGCCGACTGAGCACGCCGCGAGAAGCGCCGCGACGGCAACAGTCAACCCCGCTCGACACGGCCATCCCCGACCGCGGCGTTCGCCCGGCATCCGGCATGACTTCCAACTCTCGTTGTCGTTGTTATCCATATCCGAGGTCGAAGAGAGCGATTCGACGTCTCCTCTTTTGAAGGTGACGACAGGTTGGCTATCGGCGCTGAAAAATTGCGGCAACGAGTATAACGCGGGTTGCGACGATCAAGCATGACGAGACTGCTACGGGAACGAGCATTGCTCGCTTGAGGCAATGTGGGCTAGGGGGCACGCATTGGAATCGCGCAAAACCAGGGACACGATCGTTGTTGGTACATCGGCCGGCGGAGTCGACGCACTATGCGAGATCGCCAGGCAACTGCCAGCGAACTTGCCCGCCGCTGTGCTTATCGTTCTGCATATCGGCAACAACGAGAGCATCTTGCCTTCGATGCTCCAGAGAGTAGGACCGTTGCGCGCGCATCACGCGCGCGACGGAGAGCCGCTGGAACCGGGAAGAATCTACGTGGCGCCGCCGGATCGGCATCTCGTCGTCGTCGACGGCGTTGCCAAAACGGTTGAAGGAAAACTTCGCGCGCCCGGCGATCGATCCGCTCTTCAGAAGCGCGGCAGTGTCTAGGGGCGCGCGTGTCATCGCAGCGATTCTGACCGGTCAGCTCGACGACGGCACAGCGGGTTTCGCGGCCGTGCGCGCATGTGGCGGGATCACGATCGCGCAAGACCCTGAAGATGCGTCGGCGCCCGAGATGCCGCGCAACGCGATGCGGTACACACGGCCCGATTACATTCTGCGCGCGAGCGAGATCGGTTCGATGCTCGGTGCGCTTGCGGGGAGCTTGGTACCGGAGCCGGTACCCCCGTGTCCGGCCGGTTTCACCGCGGAAAACCAGGCGATCCTCGCCCCAGATTCGATAGAAAGGATGCCCGAGAAAGTCGCCCAGCCCACGTCCCTGACTTGCCCCGAATGCGGTGGAACGCTATGGCGAATGCAGGGATCCGGCCCTCCACGTTATCGCTGTCATACGGGGCACGCGTTCAGCCTGGAAAGCCTCGGCGCCGCGGCGGACCGCGTTGTCGAGAATGCGTTGTCGGAATCGGTGCGGGCACTTCATGAAAAGATTGCGCAAAGCAAGCTTCGCGCCGCGTATCGTTTAGGTGAGACCGTTGATGCCGAGCGCCGCCTCGGCGAGGCACGCGTTGCCGAGCAATCGGCGCGAATACTGGACAAGCTTCTGCGCGGCGAGGAGTGAGTCGCCGGATCCGGTCGAGCCGCCGTTATTCCCGACCGATCAAAACCGACAATGCGCAAACAGAGTGGTGGCAAGCCGCCTGGCAGACTGCCCTATCCCGTTGTAGGCCTTGGTGCCTCGGCCGGCGGCATCGAAGCGCTCAAGCTGTTTCTCGAAGCGCTTCCCTCGAACACCGGGGCGGCGTTCGTGGTGGTACTGCCCCTTTCTCCTGAGCATTCGAGCAGCTTGAGCGCCGTCCTGCAGCCACGGACGGCGATGCCGATCACCCAGGTGACGGAAACCGTCCGTATAGAGCCGAACCATGTCTACGTCATCGCGCCGGCGTGTGCGCTGACCATGTCGGAAGACGAACTGAACGTCGAGAAAAAGGCCGCGACGGACACTTACACCGCGTCCATCGATCTCTTCTTCCGTTCGCTCGCGGCGGCACATCGTGATCGCGCGGTGGGCATCGTGCTCTCGGGGGCCGGCTCAGACGGGTCCGTCGGCATCACGCGTATCAAGGAGCTTGGGGGCATA
>JBCNPL010000557.1:0-2692 GCA_039593375.1 Paraburkholderia sp.
CGCGGGAGGAAATCGATGCAGCGCTCAGCGAATTGCACCGAACGCAGCTCCGACTTGTGCAAAAGTTGCCCGTGAAGGCATTGTTTTCGAGGCTGGGGGAGGTTGGGCATTCTGCCGCTTCTTAAAAGACGAAAGGCTACATATAGACTTGCTGAAGTTCGGTTGGCATCTCGATCCGCCCAAGACGAGCGATTCAGGGATGCCACCGGCAGGGTGCACGACACTCGTCCCGAACTCAAAGTGGCTCGATAGAGCCGACAATAACAAGAGATAGTTCGATGATTGATATAGGCGTTAATTTTCACAGCCCACAACTGAAGGGCAAGGCACAACATCTGATTGGCGAGGCGAAAAAGGCCGGTCTGACCGGCATCCTGGCCACCGGCACTTCACTGTCCTCGAGCCGGCTGGCGCGGACATTGGCGGAGAGCCACCCGGGCTATATCTGGGCGACAGCCGGCGTTCACCCGCACTCCGCCAAGGACTGGTCTCCCGCCGTGGAGGCCGACCTCGAAAAGCTATGGACGTTGCCGGCAATCGTGGCGGTCGGCGAAGCGGGACTCGACTACAACCGAATGTTTTCGCCCATGCCCGAGCAGAAGCGCGCCTTCGAGCGGCAACTCGAAGCCTCGCTGCGTTTGAATAAACCGCTTTTTCTGCATTGCCGCGATGCGTTCGACGACTTTCGCGCGATGACGAAAGAAGCCGCTTCACGCGGCGCGCGCGGCGTCGTTCACTGCTTCACGGGCAATCGCAAGGAAGCGATCGCCCATCTCGACGATGGTTTCGACATCGGTGTCACCGGTTGGGTCGCGGACCCGGCACGCGGGCGCGATCTGCGTGACGCGGTGAAGGTCATTCCGCTCGAGCGACTGCACCTGGAAACGGATGCGCCATACCTGATGCCTCGCAACATTCCGAAGCGCGGACCGGTGAACGTACCCGCCAATCTGGTCTGGGTCGCGCGAGCCATCGCTGAGATAAAAGGCCGCGCGGAAGACGAGGTTCGTTCGATATGCGAGCAGAACAGCCGCAGGATGTTTCGGCTGCATTCGGCCTGAGCGTACCGATGCCGCCGCCGCTGTTGCTGTCGTGTCGACGCGAGCACGGGTGAACAGGGTATCGCGGAGAACGTGACGTTCTCGTCTACGGCCGATCGGCATCCGTCGATGATTTGTATTCGGCGTATGTTTCCTGAGCCAACCGTTTGATCAGATCGATGTATTCCGAACCGTCGTTGACGCGATGACTCAGGATGACAGGTGACGTGGCGCGGTCGCTGTCGATGAGCCTGTAATGCACGTCATGGCGCATTTGCTGCGCCGAGGAAGGAATCAGGCACACACCGAATTCAGCTGCGACGAGCCCCAGCGCTGTTTGAATCTCGCGTACTTCCAGTACCTCCGCGGGTTGTACGCCATGGCCATGCAGCACGTTCAGCACTTGATCGGCGAAACCGGGGCGTGGCTCCTTCGGATAAACGATCATTTTCTCTCCGGCCAATTCCTCGATCGCCAACGGTGCCGACGTTCGGGCGAGGGGAGAACTCATCGGCGCCGCGACGGCGAGTCGCTCTTCCTGCAGAACGACGCCGACTACATTCGGGTCGTTTTGATGCACGCGGCCGAAGCCGATATCGATGCGGCCTTCCTTCAGGGCCTGGGTTTGTTGAACCGACATGAGCTCGACCATCTGGATGTCCAGCTCCGGAGCGTGCTCGCGCAGCTTGCGCATGAGCGTGGGCAATCCACCGTACAGGATGGAGGCGACGAAGCCGATGGACAGTACGCTGCGCTGATGCAGTCCCACGCGCCTCGCGGCGGCCTGCATCTGTTCGACACGCCCAAGTATTTGTATCGCCTGCTCGTAGAACAAACGGCCTGCATCGGTTATTTGCACCGGGCGACTGTTGCGGATCAGCAGAGGGACGCCCACCTCGTCCTCGAGCAATTGAATTTGTCGGCTCAATGGCGGTTGCGCGATATGGAGACGCTCCGCCGCGCGTGTGAAATTGCGCTCGCGGGCCACGACGACGAAATAGCGAAGTTGACGCAGATCCATACGGTCGATCTCAAGTGGTGGTGCATTCCCCGATACCGGGCGGGTATGCAGCACGTGGATGAGGCAGCGGAAATCGGCGATCTCATGCGCTTCATATCTTAAAGGTATCGAAGGCGATAAAAAAGGTGTTGGACGTTCAAACGGCGCGGGGCGTATAAAACGGCTACATAAACGTTACTTCCGCAGCTTCCGCCATGCCGACAGTGAAGATCGAACGCATCGAAACCCGCCTCATCGACCTACCAACGATTCGGCCGCACAAGCTTTCAGTCGCCACCATGTCCGGTCAAACCTTGATGTTGGTGAAGGTGTACTGCAGCGATGGCGTCGTCGGCATAGGCGAGGGCAGCACGATCGGTGGCATGGCGTATGGTCCGGAGAGCCCTGAGTCGATGAAGCTTGCTATCGACGCATACTTTGCTCCGGCGATGATTGGCAAGGATGCCACGCGAGTTCAGGCGCTGATGAGCCATCTCGGCAAGCTGGCCAAGGTCAGTCACTTCGCGAAGAGCGCACTGGAAACCGCGTTGCTCGACGCGCAGGGCAAGCGCTTCGGTGTCTCGGTCGGCGAATTGCTTGGCGGGCGCCGGCGTGAACGCTTGCCGGTCGCCTGGACGCTGGCTTCGGGCGA
>JBCNPL010000558.1:0-2692 GCA_039593375.1 Paraburkholderia sp.
TGCGCGAGGAACCAGGGGTCGATCGAAGTCTCCTCGAACACCTCTTCGATCGTCATGCCGATGCGGAACGCATCGCCGACATACCAGATGCGGTCGGGGCCCGGCTCGCCGATCTCGCGCACGATCTCGTCGTGGCTCGTCGTCTTTTCGTCGAGGCCGTCCACGCCGACTTCGAGGCCGCGCAGCGCCTTCTGGAACGATTCCTGGAACGTACGGCCGATCGCCATCACCTCGCCGACCGACTTCATCTGCGTCGTCAGATGAGAGTCCGCCTCACGGAATTTCTCGAACGCGAAGCGCGGCACCTTCGTGACGACGTAGTCGATCGTCGGCTCGAACGAGGCCGGCGTCTGACCGCCCGTGATCTCGTTCTTGAGCTCGTCGAGCGTGTAGCCGACGGCGAGCTTCGCCGCCACCTTCGCGATCGGAAAGCCCGTCGCCTTCGACGCAAGCGCCGACGAACGCGAGACACGCGGATTCATCTCGATCACGATGACGCGCCCGTCTTGCGGGTTGATCGCGAACTGAACGTTCGAGCCGCCCGTGTCGACGCCGATCTCGCGCAGCACCGCGAGCGACGCGTTGCGCAGCAGCTGATATTCCTTGTCGGTGAGCGTCTGCGCGGGCGCGACGGTGATCGAATCGCCGGTGTGAATCCCCATCGGATCGAGGTTCTCGATCGAGCAGACGATGATGCAGTTGTCTTGGCGATCGCGCACGACCTCCATTTCGTACTCTTTCCAGCCGAGCAGCGACTCCTCGATGAGCAGCTCGTGCGTCGGCGAAAGGTCGAGCCCGCGCCGGCAGATCTCTTCGAACTCTTGACGGTTGTAGGCGATGCCGCCGCCCGAACCACCCAGCGTGAACGAGGGGCGAATGACGACCGGGTAGCCGAGGCCGCCCGTTTGCGCGGCGATGTCGGCTTGCACCTTCAGCGCTTCGTCCATCGAATGCGCGACGCCCGACTTTGCCGAGCCGAGCCCGATCTTCGTCATCGCGTCCTTGAACTTCTGGCGATCCTCGGCCTTGTCGATCGCTTCGGGAGACGCGCCGATGAGTTCGACGCCATACTCGGCGAGCACGCCGTGGTGATGCAGATCGAGCGCGCAGTTGAGCGCGGTCTGTCCGCCCATCGTCGGCAGGATCGCGTCGGGGCGCTCCTTTTCGATGATGCGCTCGACCACCTCCCAGGTGATCGGCTCGATATAGGTCACGTCCGCCGTGTTCGGGTCGGTCATGATCGTGGCCGGATTGCTGTTGACGAGGATGACCTTGTAGCCTTCCTCGCGCAGCGCCTTGCATGCCTGCGCGCCCGAGTAGTCGAATTCGCACGCCTGGCCGATGATGATCGGCCCCGCGCCGATGATGAGTATGCTTTTGATGTCTGTCCGCTTGGGCATAACGCTCTCGCTATTGGATTCCTGGGTTCTCTGCTCTCGCGGCGGGTGGCCGGGCCACGCGCGCCGCCTCACGCTTCGCGCTTACGCGGCCGCGCTGGCCCGCTTCGCGTCCATCAGCGCGGTGAAGCGGTCGAACAGATAGCCGATGTCATGCGGGCCCGGCGACGCTTCCGGATGGCCCTGGAAGCAGAACGCGGGCTTGTCGGTCAATTCGAAACCCTGCAGCGTGCCGTCGAAGAGCGACACGTGCGTGACGCGTGCATTGGCCGGCAGCGTATCCGTATCGACGGCGAAGCCGTGGTTTTGCGACGTGATCACCACGCGCCCGTCGGCGAGATCCTTCACGGGGTGGTTCGCGCCGTGATGGCCCGTCTTCATCTTCATCGTCTTGGCGCCGATGGCGAGCCCCATGATCTGGTGGCCGAGGCAGATGCCGAAGGTGGGAATGCCGCGCTCGATGAACTCCTTCGTCGCGGCGATCGCGTAGTCGCACGGCTCCGGATCGCCCGGGCCATTCGAGAGAAAAATACCGTCGGGATTGAGGGCTAGAGCCTCGGCCGCGCTCGCCTGGGCAGGAAGCACGGTCACGTGGCAACCGCGCTCGGCAAGCATGCGCAAGATGTTGTGCTTGACGCCGTAGTCGAACGCGACGACGCGGTAGCGCGGCGCACGCTGCGCGCCGAAACCGCTGCCGAGCCGCCACTCGGTTTGCGTCCATTCGTAAGGCTTCGTGGTCGAGACCACCTTCGCGAGGTCCATCCCCGCGAGCCCGGGGAACGAGCGCGCGAGTTCGATCGCGCGTGCTTCGTCGCCGCTGCCCGCGAGCACGCAGCCGTTTTGCGCGCCTTTGTCGCGCAAGATGCGCGTCAAGCGGCGCGTGTCGATACCCGCGATCGCGACGACGCCCTCGTCGCGCAGATATTCGACCAGCGTACGTTCCGCGCGGAAGTTCGATGCGCGCACGGGCAGATCGCGGATGACGAGGCCGGCCGCATGGACCTTCGTCGACTCCACGTCCTCGCCGTTCGCGCCGACATTGCCGATGTGCGGATAGGTCAGCGTGACGATCTGACGTGCATAGCTCGGGTCGGTCAGGATTTCCTGATAGCCCGTGATCGCTGTGTTGAATACGACCTCGCCGATCGTGTGGCCAGCGGCGCCGATCGAGTAGCCACGAAAGACCGTGCCGTCGGCAAGTGCTAGCAGAGCGGGGGGAAAAGACGGCAACACGGGAAGCTCCTTGGGGAACACCCTGTTGCCGACCTGTCATCCGCCGCGTGGCTGTCGCGCTC
>JBCNPL010000559.1:0-2687 GCA_039593375.1 Paraburkholderia sp.
GCGCCGCGACGATGATCAGCGCGTCATCTGCACCGAACCCGACACGTTGACGGTCACGCGCGATGTGCCGGCTTCGATCGGCAGCGGGGCGTTGCCGCCCGGCGCCGCCGCCGCCATCGCGCGCATGGCGATCATCGGGCGTGGCGGCCCTTCGCGACCTACGTTGACCTCACGGATCGTGTACCCCGTATAGCCGAACGAGTGGGCCGCTTCTTGCGCCTGCTCGCGAAACGAGGCGATCGCGTCGCCCGACAGTTTTTGCGCGGCGGTCCGCTGCGCTTCGGGTGAGAGCGAGAACGCGACATTGCCTATTTGCATCGTCGAGTTCATCTCGCCGGCGAGCTTCGATGCGGCCGCGAAGTCGCGCGATTCGAGCACGACCTCGGTCCGGCCGCGCCATGCCGAGATCCGGCCGTCGCGATCCGTCGACGGATAGACGGAGTAGGTGCCCGTGTGCGCGGTGACTCCGGGTACTCCCTTCGCTTGCCGCAACGCCGCGGCCGTGCGCTCGTTCAGCGCGTTCGTCAGCGATGCGGGATCTTTCGCCTCCTGCTCGTAAAAGAGCGTGATGTCGACGACGTCCTCGGGCACGTCGGCGCTAGCCTGAGCCGACAGCGAGAGTACGCCGGACGGCACGGCCGCGCGGTCGATGACGACCGGGTCGGCATGAGCCACCGACGGTACGAGCGTGAGCGCAAGCGGCCATGAAGAGGCGGTGGCGACCGCGAAAGCGAGAACGGTTGTTCTTCTCATGGGTGAGGTCCTTCGACGTTGAATCATGTTCAGGTGAGCCGCTCGGTGATGAAGCGCCACTCGGCTTCGGTCACCGGCGTGATCGAGAGGCGATTCCCTTTCGCGAGTACGCGCATGTCGGCGAGCTCGGCATGCTTTCTCAACTCGGCGAGCGAAATGAGCGGAGTCTTCTTGACGAACTTCACGTCGACGAGCATCCAGCGCGGCTCCTCGGCCTTTGATTTCGGATCGTAGTAGGGGCTTGTCGGATCGAACTGCGTCGGATCGGGGTAGGGTGTCGAGGCGACCCTCGCGAGCCCCGCGATACCGGGCTCGGGGCAGCTCGAGTGGTAGAACAGCACGCCGTCGCCGATGCGCATCGTGTCGCGCATGAAGTTGCGCGCCTGATAGTTGCGTACGCCTGTCCACGGCAGCGTGCGCTCGGGAGCGCTCGAGAGATCGTCGATGCTAGCTTCGTCCGGTTCGGACTTCATCAGCCAGTAGCGCATAGGACACTCGAATAGGTTGGTATACGTCGAACGAAAGATGCGCGAGCCTTCGAAGGAGCTGGAGCGGATCCCGGGCTCGGTGAAGCGTCCGAAGCCGGATGGCCGAGACCAAAAAAAACGGCATCGGATGAACCGATGCCGTCGTCGAATAAGTCCCCGCCTTAGCCGCTAGGCCGGCATCCTGAACCTGAGGTTCAGAATTGGTCGCAGTTAGCAGCACTTCGGGTACATCAGACAGAGTGACGCGCACGCCCGTGCTACAAATTTCCGCAACCGTGCACATGGCATTGGTTCAAGGAATCTATGACCTTGGCGAACCAGGCAGGGAAGCCGTAAAACCTGTGTACAACTTGTATCGCCACATTCCGCCACCGCGAAACGTGGCAGTGTGCCGCTCTCGCTACCGTGCTTCGTGTTGCGCCAGCACGGTGCCGAGTTGTTCATTCATTTGGCGCATTGTACGACGGATTTCGTCCGCGGGGAACGCCTCGCCGTGCCGAATACTCTCTTGCAGCCGCAGCAACTCCGACGCGAGCGAGATCGCGGCCATCACGGCGATGCGGTCGGTGCCGCGCACGTTGCTGGCCGTGCGAACCTTCGACATCTCCGCGTCGACACGCGCGACCGCGTCCACGAGCGCGGACTCCGTTTCGGGGGAACAGGCCAGCCTGTACGTCTGGCCGAGAATCGAGGCTTCGATCTGTTTCGTCGTCATGCGTTCTCTCCGTGGGCTGCGCCGTTGCGAGCCGCGTCCGCGTCGCCCGCCGGCGAAAGCAGGTCGAGCTGGTTGTCGGCGTCGTATGGGCCCTTCGTGCGCGGCAGTTTCTCGAGAATCGCGTTGAGGCGCACTTGCGCATCGTCGATCTTCGCGAGCAACGTATCGCGTTCGGCTTGTAGCGCATTGCGCTCGTCGCGCAACAGAGCGAGTTCGGCACGCGCGGCGTCGTTATCCGCGCGAAGCTGCGCGAGCTGCTCTTCGAGTGCGTGACGTGCCTGCTGATGGCGTTCGTTGATCGCAATCAGCCGGCCGATGTTCTGTGACAGGATTTCGAGTTCGTTGAGCATCTGCTGCGTCCTCTAAAGACTTGCGCATTTTAGCGCGGAAAAGAGAGGTATCCGACCTCGGACTCGTATCGAGACGTAACGAGGTGCCTGGCAATAGGGCATTTCAGGCGTTTTTGCCGACAGCCCGGCGCAATGAGCCGCTTCGGCAATTGTTGACGCCCTCCGATCCCACTCCTACACTTGCCGCACTTTGGTGCCCGCGCGCTCGGTCAGACGCGCGCGGTTAAACGGGAAACAGGGAGCATGGTCCGCCCGGGCCGAGCCAACCTGTGCTGCCCCCGCAACGGTAAGCGACGTGCATCGCGAGCAAACGCGATGCAAAGTCGGGCCGAAAGCCACTGCGCGTCTCGAACGCGTGGGAAGGCGGACCCGATTTGTCGC
>JBCNPL010000056.1:0-11340 GCA_039593375.1 Paraburkholderia sp.
TTCTCGAGCACCGCGAGATCGGCGGCATACGGCGCGAGCCCCTTGTCCGTGCGCGCCGCGTCGCGGAGCTCCTCGGTGATCATCGAAATCGTCGACAGCGGCGTACCCATCTCGTGCGCGACGGTCGCGGCCTGCACGCCTAGCGCCACCGCCCGCTCGTCGCGCAGCAAGCGCTGCTGCGCGTCGCCGAGCGCCGCGTCGCGCTGGCGCAGCGCGTTCGACATGCGCGCGACGAACCAGGCGATGAGGCCCACGCTCACCATGAAGTTGACCCACATCCCGGCGCGGTAATAGTCGAAAAGGTTCGCCGGGTTGTCCATATTGAGCGGCACGGAGTCGAACCCGAGCGCCACATAGCAGCACATCGCGAAGATCGCGAGCCAGATCATGTGCGTCCACGGCAGCACGGCGGCCGCGATCGCAAGTGACGGCAAATAAAGCGAGACGAACGGATTCGTGGTGCCGCCCGACAGAAACAGCAACCCGGACAGCGCCCCGAGATCGACCCAGAGCTGCCCCAGCAGCTCGAGGTTGGTTTCGGGCCGCGCGCCCTTCACACGCATCCATGTCAGCGCGTTGAACATGACTTCGAGCGCGATGATCATCAGCATCGCCGGCAACGGCAGATGCACGCCGAAGAATTGCTGGACGACCGCGATCGTCGCGAGCTGGCCGATGATGGCGAGGCTGCGCAGCCAGAACAGATGGCCCAGATTGACGCGACCGGTATTGGTGATACGCTGCATCGGAACGATCAGGCGGACGATGAGGACGAAGAGGGTAAGGACGGCGAATCGGACGACGCATCCGCCGAGCGCCCGGAAGATTCGCCGCGCGAGGCCGCGAGTTCGGCGGCAAGGCATTGCGGGCACAGGCACGGCACGCCGGGCACGAGGCGCTCGGCCGACAACTTCGGCATCGAGGCGCACCAGCAGCCGGCCGATCCGCTCTCGCGCCCGCAATCGAACGCCACGCCGCAACGCGGGCAGCGTGCCGGCGCGCAAGAGTCCGCGGATCGATTCGGGGGGCACATGACGGTTCGCCGTCGGAACGATGACAATATGAGTGCATGATGCCAGCGTTCGAGGCACGCCGCATGCGCGCTCCGCCGCCGAGCCGCATGGAACCGTTGCGCCTGCGACTAAAAACCGCGGCGCAGGCCGCCGGCCCACAATCAGTCCTGTACAATTCGGCCTGTTTTCGCGCCGGTTCCGCGCGTTTTCGACCTGTCCGACCGTTTCAACCTGTTCAGCCCGCCGAGCTTGCCGCCATGTCCGAGCCCATCGACCTCGCCCAGATCCCGCCCGCTCTGAAAGCCGAAATACTGGCCGAGGCGTTGCCCTACATCCGTCAATACCACGGCAAGACCGTCGTCATCAAATACGGCGGCAACGCGATGACCGAGGAGCGGCTCAAGCAAGGCTTCGCGCGCGACGTGATCCTGCTCAAGCTCGTCGGGATCAACCCGGTCATCGTGCACGGCGGCGGGCCGCAGATCGACCAAGCCTTGAAGAAGATCGGCAAGCAGGGCACGTTCATTCAAGGGATGCGCGTCACCGACGAAGAGACGATGGAAGTCGTCGAATGGGTGCTCGGCGGCGAAGTGCAGCAGGACATCGTCACGCTCATCAACCACTTCGGCGGCCATGCGGTGGGCCTGACAGGGAAGGACGGCGGCCTCATCCACGCGCGCAAGCTGATGATGCCCGACCGCGAGAATCCGGGTCAGTACGTCGACATCGGCCAGGTCGGCGAGGTCGAGTCGATCAATCCGGCGGTCGTGCGCGCGCTGCAGGACGACGCCTTCATCCCCGTCATCTCGCCGATCGGCTTCGGCGAGGACGGTCTCTCGTACAACATCAACGCGGACCTGGTGGCCGGCAAGCTGGCTGTCGTCCTCAACGCGGAGAAGCTCGTCATGATGACGAACATCCCCGGCGTGATGGACAAATCGGGCAACCTGCTGACGGACCTCTCGGCACGCGAGATCGACGCGCTGTTCGAAGACGGCACGATCTCCGGCGGAATGTTGCCGAAGATCGCCTCGGCGCTCGACGCGGCCAAGAGCGGCGTACGCTCGGTCCACATCATCGACGGCCGGATCGAGCACTCGGTCTTGCTCGAAATCCTGACCGAACAACCGTTCGGCACGATGATCCGTTCTCACTGAGCGCTCGCCGAGCGCACTCCAACCCAGAAGGCGGACGCGCCGGCGAGCCGCCGGCCGCCGCAGCCGCCGCCCGCAACCATGCCCAGCCCGCTCACCCGGCGCCGCCGCTTGCGTCGCGCCTCCAACGCCTCGCGCCCCGTCTGGCTCTTCGACCTCGACAACACGCTCCATCGCGCCTCGTACGCGATCTTTCCGGCCATCAACGAGGCGATGACGCAGTACATCGCCGATGCGCTCGGCGTCGGGCGTGCGGAGGCGGACCGCTTGCGACTGGGCTACGTCCGGCGCTATGGGGCCACGCTGACAGGTCTCGCGCGCCATCATCCGATCGATCCGCACGATTTTCTGCGGGTCGTCCACGCGCTGCCGAATCTGAGTGAAATGCTGCTCGCGGAACGCGGCCTCGCGCGCCTTCTCGCCGCGCTGCCGGGCCGCAAATTCATCCTTACCAATGCGCCCGAAGCCTATGCGCGCGCCGTGCTCGCCGGGCTCGGGATCGAGCGGCTCTTCGAGCGCGTCGTCGCGATCGAGCATATGCAGCGGCGCGGCGTCTGGCGCGCCAAGCCCGATCTCGCGATGTTGCGCGGCGTGCTGCGCGGGGCGCGGGCGCGGATGGCCGATGCCGTTCTCGTCGAGGATACGCGCGGCCATCTGAAGCACTACCGGCGTCTCGGCATCCGCACGATCTGGGTGGTCGGCCATCTCGCCGTCGCTTCGAAGCACAACGGCTCGAACCCGCGATTGCCGGGCACGGGCCGCCCGCACTATGTCGATCATCGCGTTCGTTCGCTAAAATCGCTGCAAAAGCTCTAAGCAGACGCGGTACTTGCGAGCGGCGCGCCGCCGGGGTGCACGTTCCATAACGTAAGACAACGTTGTCGGGGGCGCGAAATGCAATCGACCGAGCGGCAGGCAGCAGCGATCGTAGACGGCGAGACGGAGTCGGCGGGCTCCGCCCGGGCGCCACGCATGAAGCCGGGCGAGCGGCGCGTGCACATCCTTCAGACGCTCGCGGGCATGCTCGAAGCCCCCAAGGGCGAAAAGATCACGACGGCGGCGCTCGCGGCCCGGCTCGGCGTCTCGGAAGCGGCGCTCTACCGGCAATTCGCGAGCAAGGCGCAAATGTTCGAAGCGCTGATCGAATTCATCGAAGGAACGTTCTTCGGGCTCATCAACCAAATCGCCGCCAAGGAGCCGAACGGCGTCCTGCAGGCGCGCGCGATCGGCCTGATGCTGCTCAACTTCGCCGCCAAGAACCCCGGCATGACGCGCGTGTTGACGGGCGAGGCGCTCGTAGGCGAGCACGAGCGCCTCGCCGAGCGCATCAACCAGATGCTCGAGCGCGTCGAGGCCTCGCTGAAACAATGTCTGCGGCTGGCGCTGATGGAGGCCAATCAAGCGTCGCAGACCGCGCCCGGCGCCGACGGCCTTCCCGCAACGCAGTTGCCGCCCGAGTACGATCCCGCCGTGCGCGCGAGCCTGGTCGTGAGCTACGTGCTCGGCCGCTGGCACCGCTACGCGAAGAGCGGATTCACGCGCTCGCCCGCCGAGCATGCCGATGCCCAGCTTCGGCTCATTCTGCAATAGCCGATAGCGTGTAATGACTTTTTCCGCTATGCTTTGCCACTCGCCTGGGAAACGTCCTGGCCGAGAGAAATGACGCGCCGATTTGTCGACTCGATTGCGGGCGCGTGAACCCAGAAGTCCGAGGTTCGGTATAAATGCGGCTAAAGAGGTCGTCAGCCGCGCAATATGCCCGCGCATCGCCGACACCGTTTAGCCGCCCAATGAGAAGGCGGAGTGAATGGAATCAGTCGGGATCGTCACCCCACAACGGATGCAGTTCAGCCAGCCGCTCGCGCTGCAAAACGGCAGCGCGCTCGCGGGCTACGACCTGATGGTCGAAACCTACGGCACGCTCAACGCCGCGCGCTCGAACGCGGTGCTCGTTTGCCACGCGCTCAACGCCTCGCATCACGTCGCCGGCACCTATGCGGGCGAGCCGAAGAACGTCGGCTGGTGGGACAACATGGTCGGCCCGGGCAAGCCGCTCGATACGAATCGCTTCTTCGTGATCGGCGTCAATAATCTGGGCTCGTGCTTCGGCTCGACGGGGCCGATGAGCATCGACCCGGCCACGGGCCGCCCGTATGGCGCGAGCTTCCCCGTCGTCACGGTCGAGGACTGGGTCCACGCGCAGGCGCGTGTCGCCGACGCGCTCGGCATCGAGCGTTTCGCCGCCGTGATGGGCGGCAGCCTCGGCGGCATGCAGGCTCTGGCCTGGAGCATGATGTATCCCGAGCGCGTCGCGCACTGCATCGACATCGCCTCCACGCCGAAGCTTTCCGCGCAGAACATCGCGTTCAACGAGGTGGCACGCTCGGCGATCCTCTCCGATCCCGACTTTCACGGCGGCAACTTCTATGCGCACGGCGCGAAGCCGAAGCGCGGCTTGCGCGTCGCCCGAATGATCGGGCACATCACCTATCTGTCGGACGACGACATGGCGACCAAGTTCGGCCGCGCGTTGCGCCGCGAAAACGGCGCGGTCGGCGCCGCGGACGCCTACAACTTCAACTTCGAGGTCGAGTTCGAGGTCGAGTCGTACCTGCGCTATCAGGGTGAAAAGTTCGCCGATTACTTCGACGCGAACACCTATTTGCTGCTCACGCGCGCGCTCGACTACTTCGATCCGGCGAAGGCGTTCGACGGCGACCTGACCGCCGCGCTCGCTCATACGCGCGCGCAGTATCTCGTCGTCAGCTTCACGACCGACTGGCGTTTCGCGCCCGCGCGCTCGCGGGAAATCGTGAAAGCGTTGCTCGACAACAAGCGGCGCGTGACCTACGCCGAGATCGACGCGCCGCACGGCCATGACGCCTTCCTGCTCGACGATGCGCGCTATCACAATGTCGTGCGCGCCTATTACGAACGTATTGCCGAGGAGGTGGGAGCGTGAACCAGTCCGTCATCGATTCGCTCGCGACGCGGGCCGATTTTCGCGCGATCGCGCGCTGGGTCGAGCCGCGCTCGACCGTGCTCGATCTCGGCTGTGGAGACGGGTCGTTGCTCGCGCTGCTCGGCGAGGAGCTCGAGGTGAGCGGCTACGGCATCGAGATCAACGACGCCGGCGTGCTCGCCTGCGTGAAGCACGGCGTCAACGTGATTCAGCAGAATCTCGAAGACGGCTTGCGGCTTTTCGAGGACGACAGCTTCGATTTCGCGATCCTCTCGCAGACGCTGCAGACCATCCATCAGACGGCCGCGATTCTGCGCGAGACGGTACGCGTCGGCAAGGAATGCATCGTCTCGTTTCCGAACTTCGGCTACTGGCCGCACCGGCTCTCGGTGGTGAACGGGCGCATGCCGGTCTCGAAGTCGTTGCCGTATCAGTGGCACAACACGCCGAACGTGCGCGTGCTGACAATCAGAGACTTCGAGGCGCTCGCGCCCGAAGTCGGCATCGAGATCCTCGATCGCGTCGTTCTGCACGGCGGCCGCGCCGTGCGGTGGGGCGAGAACTGGCGTGGTAGTCTTGCGGTCTACCGCGTGAAGCGGAGCTGAGCTCCTTAGCGTCGCCTGGCTAGCGGGCTGCGCCGCCAACCGACGAGGCCGATTATCAAACGCGATATTCCGAATCCGCCGCACGAGGCTCGCGCGCTGAGCGCCCACGAGGACCATCCCGGCTGGCGGGCATTCCTGAACCGGCGCATGCTCATTTGTGTCTTTCTCGGCTTCACGTCGGGATTGCCGCTCTTCACGCTCGTCTATCTCGTGCAGGCGTGGCTGCGCTCGGAAGGCGTCAATCTGAAGGAAATCGGTCTTTTCGCGCTGATTCAGTTTCCCTATACGTGGAAGTTCGTCTGGGCCCCGCTGATGGACCGTTACGTGCCGCGCCTGCCCGGCTGGCGCCCGGGCCGCAGGCGCGGCTGGATGCTGGCCACGCAGATCCTCGTGGCCTGCGCGATCGCCTCGCTCGGGTTCGTGTCGCCGCGCGAAGCGATTTGGACCGTCGCCGCGCTCACCGCGCTCGTCGCGTTCTTCGGCGCGAGCCAGGACATCGTCATCGACGCCTACCGGCGCGAGCTGCTCGCCGACACGGAGCAAGGCCTCGGCAACGCCGTGCACGTGAACGCGTACAAGGTCGCCGCGCTGATTCCGGGCTCGCTGTCGTTGATTCTGTCCGACCATCTGCCCTGGACCACGGTCTTCATGGTCACGGCCGCGTTCATGCTGCCCGGCATGGCCATGACGCTCGTCGTGCGCGAGCCCGAAGTGCACGGCGCGCCGCCGAAGAACTTGCGCGAAGCGATCGTGCTGCCGCTCGCGGAGTTCGTCTCGCGCGACGGCTGGATCGCCGCGCTCATCGTGCTGGCGTTCGTCTTCCTCTACAAGCTCGGCGACACGATGGCGACGACGCTGTCGACATCGTTCTTCCTCGACCTCGGCTTCGAGAAGACGCAGATCGGCGTGATCGCCAAAACGACGGCGTTCTGGGCCAGTCTCGCGGGCGGCATCATCGGCGGCGCGTGGCTCGTCAAGATCGGCATCGCGCGCGGGCTCTGGATCTTCGGCATCGTTCAGATCGTCTCGACGCTCGGCTTCGCGTGGCTCGCGAAGATCGGCCCCTCGCCCGCGGCGCTCGCGCTCATCTACGGCTTCGAGACGTTCGCGACGGGGCTCACGCTCGCCGCTTTCACGGCGTACATCGCGAGCACGACCGATCCACGCTATACGGCGACGCAGTTCGCGCTCTTCACGAGCCTCGCCTCCGTGCCGCGCACGCTGGCGTCGGCCGCGAGCGGCTTCATCGTCGCGCGGATCGGCTGGTTCGACTACTTCCTCGTTTGCGCCGTGCTCGCCGCGCCCGGCATGCTGCTACTGGCGAAGATCGCACCATGGCGGGCTCGCACATAAGGACGACAGTCCTTCCGCTTCATCGCCCGTTCGATCGGCACTGGGTTGCATCGGCGCGCGCGATCTTGCCCGCGTTGGCGCTTTTGCTCGGCCCGCTTGTCTCGCCTGAGCGGATAGAAGCCGCCGAGGCGAGCGCGCCCGCCGCCGCCGAAGCCCCGAGCTACATGCCGGGCGCCGAAGTCCGCTTCGGCAATAGCGCCATGTTCCGCAACCTCGTCCCGCCACCGGTTCTCGAGGCGCAGTCGGCGGTGGAGTATGCGGCCCTCGTCGAGCGCGCGCGCGAGTCCGGCCATCTGCTTCCCGCGACCGATGCCCGCGTCGCGCGCGTCCGTGCGATCGTCACGAAGCTTGCCCCTTTTGCCGACAAATGGAGCGACCGCGTCAAGGATTGGCACTGGGAAGTGAACGTGGTGCGCTCTGCGCGGATCGGCATATCCTGTTTGGCCGGCGGCAAGATCGTCGTCTATTCGGGGCTGCTCGACCGGATTCGCCTGCGCGACGACGAGCTCGGCGTGCTCATCGCGCACGAGATCGCGCATGCGCTACGCGAGCAGGTGCGCGAGCGGCTCGGCGAAGTGCCGCCGACGCCGCTGGGGGCGAGCCCGCTGCCGCGGCTTTTCGGCATGACCGAACTCGACGGCAGACCGGTGACCGGAGCGACCTTCGATCTGTCCGTCGCGTCGACGAAATACGACGCCACCGATGAAACCGAGGCCGACATCATCGGCGCCGACATCGCCGCGCGCGCCGGGTTCGATCCTCGCGCCGCCGTGCCGCTCTGGGACAAGCTCGCCGATGCCACGCGGCGCGACAAGGACGGCTTCGGTCGTACGCATCCTTACACCGTGGCTCGGCGGCTCGAGATCATCAAACGGCTACCCGACATGCTCGCGCTCTACGCGAAGACGCGCGGGACGAGCGTCGACGAACTGCCCGATTACCCCGGCATGCGCGGCGTCGCTCGCCACCGGTAGCCGCAATCACGCGTCTGCCGCGCGTCTTCTCCCCGCGCTTCGTCTTCGTCTGCGCCCCGTACGCTCCACGACGGAGTTCAAGGGGGTTATTTCGTCCGATTTCCAGCAAAACGATTCTCTCAAAATCGCCGACCAAGATCATTGCCGGGCCTCACGCGAAAAGCGCGTCACGTCGGCGCCAGCGTGAAGGAAACAAGGAGGCAACAAAATGAGAATCACATTCCGGAGTCCTGAACCGTCGCGTATCGCCGCCGCGGCCGCCGTGGCGCTTTCGTCCCTGCTGCCATGCGGCGCAGGCGCCGCGGCGATCGCACCGGCCGCCCCGACCGTGCAATTGTCGGACGGCATCGTGGAAGGCGTGCGCATGCCCGCATTCGGCCAAAGTCTGCGACGGCACCAGGTCCACACGTTTCGCGGCATTCCCTACGCCGCGCCGCCCGTCGGCGAGAACCGGTGGCGAGAACCGCAACCCGTTGCGCGATGGGCCGGCGTAAGACCCGCGAAGCAATTCGGTCCCCGCTGCATGCAGGTCAACTCCGGGAAGCGCAGCACGCGCGCCAATACGATGAGCGAGGACTGCCTGTTTCTGAACGTCTGGACGCCCGCTACCGGCGACGATGGCAAGAAGCCGGTGCTCGTCTACTTCCATGGCGGGGGCTTCGCCGCCGGAGACGGCTCGGAGTCCCGCTACGACGGGGCCGAGCTCGCCTCGCGCGGCATCGTCGTGGTGACAGCCAACTATCGGCTCGGCGCATTCGGCTTCCTCGCGCTGCCGGAAGCGGCAAGCGAATCGTCGCATGGGGCGACCGGAAATTACGGTCTGCTCGATCAAGCCGCCGCGCTGCGCTGGGTTCGCGACAACATCGCGAAGTTCGGCGGCGACCCCGATCAAGTGACGATTGCCGGCAATTCGGCGGGTTCGGTCTCGGTCAGCGCGCACATGACCTCGCCGGTGTCTCGGGGGCTCTTCGCGCGCGCGATCGGCGAGAGCGGCGCGGCGTTCGGATCCGGCGGGTTCTGGAAGCGCGAGGAGGCGGAGCGATCGGCCACCCAATTCGCGGCGATGCTCGGTGGCGCGTCGCTCCAGCAGTTGCGCGCGGTACCCGCCGACCGCATTCTTGCCGCGGCGAAAACCAAGTCGGCGGCTGCCCGGTTCTGGCCCACTATCGATGGGCACTTCGTGACCGAGGCCCCCGAGTCCGTCTTCAGCGCGGGCCAGCAAACATCCGTCGCGCTGATGCTCGGGTCGAACTCGCAGGAAGCCCACTTCACCGCCCTCCTGGGCGATGCGGCACCGACGCCGGAAAACTGGCGCCGGACGGTCACCACGATGTTTCCCAATCGGGCCGAGGAAGTGCTCGCGCATTACCCCGGCAACGACAACAACGAGGTGATGCGCGCGGCGACGGCTCTCGCCGGCGATCTCTTCGTCGGAAACAGCGCCTGGCGCTGGATGCAGTCGCATCTGCAAAGTGGTCGTGCGCCCGTGTACTTCTACCACTACACGCAGCCGCGGCCGCCCGCGGTCGATTCCGCGAAAGCGAAAGAGCAAGTGCCGCAACCGGTTCTCGGTGCGTCCCACAGCGCGGAAGTGGAATACGCGCTCGGCAATCTGCCGAAGCAGCGGCGATATGCGTGGACGGCCGTGGACTACGATGTCTCGCGCATTTTTTCCCGCTACGTCGAGCAGTTCGTCAAGACCGGCAATCCCAACGGATCGGCGCCCATAGGGGAGGGTGTCGTCGCTCGCGAGAGCGGCATGCAGCCAGACGCGGAGTTGAACGCCACAGCCCCGGGCACGCCTGAGTCGCAAGCAGGGGGCCCGGGCCAGCGCACCGGGGAAGGTATCCCTCTCTGGCCGGCCGTGCGCGCGGACAACAGAGGCGTTCTGCGTCAAGTGATCGGAGAAGTGACGCACTCGTCGTGGGATCGAGAAGGGCCGCGCCAGGGGCTCGTTGAAAGGCTGCTCGAAAGCCAAGGCGCGGCACAGCGCGATCCGCAGGCGTTGACGAATCTCGCATCCACTGGCAGCTCCGAGGAATCGGCGGAGCAGTAAGGCGGGGCCTCGCGCGCATTCCGATCGCCGTTCGATTCGATCAGGAATGCGCGCCTCTCGTCGAGAAGCGCGAACGCGCATCGCCCGCACGCCACGCCGGCGTTGTCACGCCATTCAAGGCAACCGGGTACACTCTGAGCTTCAGCCATTGACCAGGGGTGCCATCGATGCCGATGAAGGATTTGCTGCTCGCACTCGTCGTCGTTGTCGTGTGGGGCGTCAACTTTGTCGTGATCAAAGTCGGTCTGCACGGCGTCCCTCCGATGCTGCTCGGTGCCTTGCGTTTCGCCGTGGCGGCCGTGCCCGCCGTGTTCTTCGTCAAGCGGCCGCAGGTGGCATGGCGATGGCTGTTCGCTTACGGCATCACGATCTCGTTCGGGCAGTTCGCGTTTCTTTTTTCCGCCATGTACGTGGGAATGCCGGCGGGGCTTGCGTCGCTCGTGCTGCAAGCACAGGCTTTCTTCACGCTGATATTCGCGCGGTGGTTCCTGAGCGAGCGGATGCGTGCGCAAAACATCGTCGGCCTTCTCGTGGCCGCCGCCGGGCTACTCGTCATCGCGCTGCAAGGCGGTCATGCGATGACGCCGATCGGTTTCGTTCTGACGCTTTGCGCGGCGGCATCATGGGCGCTCGGCAACATCGTCGCCAAGAGAGTCGGAAAGGTCGATCTCGTCGGCTTCGTCGTATGGGCGAGCCTCATTCCACCGCTGCCGTTCGTTGCGCTCTCCTACGCGTTCGAGGGCCGCGAACGCATCGCAGCCGCGCTTTCAGGTATTGGACCGTCATCGATCTTCGCCGTGGCCTATCTTGCGTTCGCGGCCACGTTGCTTGGCTATGGGCTCTGGAGCCGCTTGCTTTCTCGCCACCCGGTCGGCGCGGTCGCCCCTTTCTCGCTGCTCGTGCCGATAGTCGGGCTGGCCTCGGCATCGCTGCTGCTGCACGAAGCGTTGTCGACAGCGCAGATGGCCGGCGCGGCGCTCGTCATGGCCGGGCTCGCGGCGAGCGTGTTCGGCGAGCGCATCGCCGGCGCGATCCGCGCTCGCGATCGAGCGGCGACGTTAGAGGATCGCTAGGCCCGACATTGCCACCTCGAGACCCAAGCGCGGCGGCTACGGACTCGCTCGGCGAGGCGAGGGGAAGCAATACCGCCGCTTACTTCACCTCGTGCGCGTAATCGACCGTCAGTGGCGCGTGATCGCTGAACTTGATGTCTCGAAAGATCG
>JBCNPL010000560.1:0-2687 GCA_039593375.1 Paraburkholderia sp.
CTGGTTTTGTAGGCGCTGAGCTCGGCGGCCGTCGGCAGCTTTTCGTGCACGAGCAGATAGGCGATCTCCTCGAACTGGCAGGCGGTGGCGATATCGAGGATGTCGTACCCACGATAGTGCAGATCGTTGCCCGTGCGCCCGACCGTGCACAGCGCCGTATTGCCGGCCGTCACGCCCGAAAGCGCCACGGATTTCTTGGGCTTGAAAGCGGGGGTGGTCGCCGGGGCTTCCTTCGTTGCTTCCGTCATCGTTGCGTCTCCGAAATATCGAACTCACTGCATTGTCGCGGTCGCCGCCGCAATCGCTGGACGGGTTGCTGGCTGCGTTCGCCAAAGGCCGCAATCTACGCAAAGCCCGGGCCAGCACGACGAATCCTCTGCAACTACTTGATTCGAAATGAAATACCGGTCCCGGTAACGGATCCTGGATTTCACAGTTGAAATCTGTCGTTTCATAAACGGACGCGCGGGTCCATAATAAGCTGTCCTCAGGATCGAGCCAGCTCAACATTTGAACCGCCCCAACCATGACCTTTCCGCGCGGCCCGTCATCTGGGCGTTCGGCATCAGCCGTTTGCGCGACCTGTTGTTCGACATCGCCGGTGAATACGACGGGCGCGCCGATCTGCGAATCGTTGCGCGCGCCTACGACGATGCGGTTCGCGAGATCGAGGCGGCCGAGCCGCTCGCGCCCGACGTCATCGTGGCCGGCGGGTCGAACGCGGCGTATCTGAAGACGCGGGTTGCCGTACCCGTCGTACAAATCGCGCCGACGGGGCTCGACGTCATGCATTCGCTGGCTCGCGCGCGGCGTCAGGCCGAATCGATTGCGCTCGTCAGCCCGGGCGACACGCCGCCCGAGATTCGCAATTTCGTCGCCGCCTACGGGCTCGATATCGTGTTTGCGTCGTATCGTTCGGCGCAGGACGCCGAGGCGTGCGTGCTCGAGCTCAAAGAGCGCGGCGTCGGCGTTGTCGTTGGGCCAGGTCTCGTTACCGACCTCGCCGCCGCGGCGGGCATGGGCGCGGTATTTCTGTATTCGCATGCTTCGATTCATTCGGCCTTCGATACGGCGCTCGAGGTGGCCGAAGCCATGCGCGGCGAGGCGAAGCGCCGCCAGCAGATCGACAATCTGCTCCAGCATTTGCGTGACGGTGTCGTAGCGCTCGACGCGCAAGGCCGCATCGAAGCGATCAATCGGCGTCTTGCCGAGGCGCTCGGAGTCGATTCCGCGCGTGCCGTGGGCCGGCCGCTCCTCGAGGTCGCGCCCGATCTGGCCGGCTCTTTTTCCGAGGCGGACGGCGACGCCCTCGCCGTCATTCGCGGCGTCAGCTACCTGATTCATCGCGGCCCGCTTGCCGGCGGCGAGGGCCACGGCGGCGCGGTGTTGACATTCCAGGAATCGCGCGCCGTCGAGCGGCTCGATCGCACCTTGCGATCGAAGCAACTGACCCATCAGTTCGCGGCGCGCTACAGCCTCGAAGACTTGATAGGGAGCAGCGCGCCCATGGAGCGCGTGCGCGCGCTCGTGCGGCGATACGCCAAGTCCGACGCGACGGTATTGGTGCTCGGCGAAAGTGGAACCGGCAAGGAAATGGTCGCGCAAGGCATCCATCGGCTGAGCGCCCGGCGCACATTCCCGTTCGTGGCGATCAACTGCGGGGCATTTCCCGAAGCGCTGCTCGAGAGCGAGTTGTTCGGCTACGAGGAAGGCGCATTTACCGGGGCGCGCAAAGGCGGCAAGGCCGGGCTTCTCGAGGCCGCGCATCGCGGCACGCTATTTCTCGATGAGATCGGCGAGATGCCTTTGTCGCTCCAGAGCCGGTTGCTGCGTGTCTTGCAGGAGCGCGAGGTGATGCGGCTGGGGTCGACCCGGCCGACGCGCATCGATGTCCGGGTGATCGCGGCGACGCACAGAGCTTTGACGGATGGCATCGCGAACGGGACCTTCCGTGCCGATCTCTACTATCGACTGAACATTCTGAGCATCGCTTTGCCGCCGTTGCGTGAACGGCCTGCGGACGTCGTGCCGCTCGCGGCCGAATTGTTGCTGCAAACGATACGCCGCGAGCCCCGGCTGGCGGGGCGCATATCCGATGGTCGCGCGTCGGCTCGACTACTCGCGGAGATCGAGGAGCCGTTGCGCGCATACAGATGGCCGGGAAACGTGCGTGAGTTGCAGAACGTGATCGAGCGGATTGCCGTGGAATTGGCCGATGCGGGAACCACAGATACGGAACTCGAGCCGATCTGTCACGAGACGATGCGTTCGATCGCGCCTGAGCTTTTCGATCGATACGAGGCTTCGACGGTGAGCGCCCAGACGTTGCGTGAACGCAGCCGCCGCGTGGAAGCCGGCGAAATTCGCGCGGTGCTGGCCGAATGTAACGGCGACCGCGACGCGGCCTGCAAGGCATTGGGTATCAGCAAGACGACGTTATGGAGGAAGTTGAACGTCGCGAAATGAATGGTCGAAACGTCGGCCAGCATCGGTGGATCGCGCCGTGCGCGGTAGGCGCCGCCACGTTTGCCGCCTTCGTCTCCATCGCCGGCGCTCCGGACCTACTCACTGGGCCAGTTGCCGTGACGAGCGGCGAGTCATTCACTCATTACATCATGTTGTGATATATATAGACCCCGAGCGCAATAGCTAGTTGCGCGGCAACCAAGGGGAACCATGAGCGAGCA
>JBCNPL010000561.1:0-2682 GCA_039593375.1 Paraburkholderia sp.
AGCGAAACATGAAGGCTGTGGTATTTCACGGACTGGGCGACATTCGCCTCGACACCGTGCCCGATCCGACGATCGCGGCGCCGACCGATGCGGTCGTGCGCCTTACCTCCAGCGCAATTTGCGGCACCGATCTGCACATGGTGCGCGGCACGTTAACGGGCATGAAGCCCGGTACGATTCTCGGGCATGAGGGCGTCGGCATCGTGGAAGCGGTCGGCGCACAGGTGCGCAATCTTGCAAAGGGCGATCGCGTGCTCATCCCGTCGACGATCTCGTGCGGCTATTGTTCTTATTGCCGCGCCGGCTACACGGCGCAATGCGACAACGCGAATCCGAACGGCCGGCTGGCGGGCACGGCATTTTTCGGCGGACCGGCGCCGAGCGGTCCGTTCAACGGCTTGCAGGCGCAGTATGCGCGTACGCCGCTCGCCCACGCGAGCCTGATACGTCTGCCCGACGATATCGACGACGATCGCGCGATCCTCATGTCCGACATCTTTCCGACGGGCTGGTTCGGCGCGCAGCTCGCAAAGGTTCGGGTCGGCGATACCGTTGCGGTCTTCGGCGCGGGGCCGGTCGGGCAATTCGCGATCGCGAGCGCGAAATTGATGGGGGCCGGCCGCGTCTTCGCCGTCGACCGGCTCGAACCCCGTCTCGCCATGGCGCGCGCGCAGGGCGCGGAGCCTATCGACTTTGACCGGGAAGACCCCGTCGAGACGATCCGCGAGCTGACCGGCGGTATCGGCGTCGATCGCGTCATCGATGCGGTCGGTGTCGACGCCGAGCGCGCGCAGCGCGGTCCCGCCGCGAACGGTCACGGCGGTCAGTCGTTCGATGCGGAGCTCGAGCAAATCGCGCCGCAGCGCGCGTCCGGCGCCGACAAGCAAGACGGCCAGTGGAAACCCGGCAGCGGGCCGTCGCAAGCACTGCAGTGGTCGGTCAAGTGCGTGGCGAAGGCTGGCACGATCGGCGTCATCGGCGTCTATCCGCCGAGCATGACGAGCTTTCCGATCGGCGAGGCAATGAACCGCAACCTCGACATACGGATGGGGAATTGCAACCATCGCGCGATCACGCCGCACCTCGTCGAGCTCGTGCGCAACGGCACGATCGATCCGATCGGCATTCTCACGCAGCGCGAGCCCATCGCCGACGCGATCGAGGCTTACAAGGCCTTCGACGCGCGCGAGCCCGGCTGGATGAAGGTCAAGCTCGAACCGTGAGGCGGCGCGCCGCGCCCATCGTGGCGCGCGCTCGCGAGCTGTCGCCGGAAATAATCGGCCGTCGCGGCGAGGCCCTCGTCGAGCGGCGTTGTCGGCTCCCAGCCGATGAGCGCGCGCGCGGCCGAAATGTCGGGACGGCGATGCCAGGGATCGTCGATCGGCAACGGCCTGAACGTGATAGGACTGACGGACTCCGTCGCGCTCGCGATTCGCTCGGCCAGTTCGAGCATCGTGATCTCGTGCGGGTTGCCGAGATTGACGGGATCGCACGTGCCCTCCTGCGCGTCCATGAGACGAACGAAGCCATCGATCATGTCGTCGACATAGCAAAGCGAGCGCGTTTGCGATCCGTCGCCGTAGACGGTCAGCGGTTCGTTGGAGAGCGCCTGAACCATGAAGTTCGAAACGACACGGCCATCGGCCGGGTGCATGCGCGGCCCGTAGGTGTTGAAGATGCGCGCGATTCGTATCTCGAGACCATATTGCCGCCGGTAATCGGCAAAGAGCGTCTCCGCGCAGCGTTTGCCTTCGTCGTAACACGAGCGTGGGCCGATCGGGTTGACGTGGCCCCAGTAATCTTCCTTTTGCGGATGTACGCGCGCGTCGCCGTAGACCTCGCTCGTCGAGGCCTGGAAGATCTTCGCGCGCACGCGTTTGGCGAGCCCGAGCATATTGATCGCGCCATGGACGCTCGTCTTCGTCGTCCGCACGGGATCGTACTGGTAGTGGACGGGCGACGCGGGGCAGGCGAGGTTGTAAATCTCGTCGACTTCGACGTAGAGCGGAAACGTCACGTCGTGCCGCATCAGCTCGAAATTGCTGCGGGGGATGAGATGCGCGACGTTCTCGCGCGTGCCGGTGAAAAAGTTGTCGACGCAGAGCACGTCATGGCCCGCCTCGACGAGCCGCTCGCATAGATGCGAGCCGAGAAACCCTGCACCGCCCGTCACGAGGATGCGCTTTCGATCGAATTCCCTCACGTTCGTCTCTCCGTTTCATCCAACTGCTTCCCGCAGGACGCGGCACCAGTCGTCGACGAAGCGTCCGATCGAAAATCGCTCGAGCGCGGTTCGGCGTGCGCCGACACCCAGCCGTCGTGCCTCGGCAGCGTCGTCGAGGAGCTCCCGCATCGCCGATACGAGTGCATCGACGTCCGTCGCGATGTAGCCGTTTTCTCCGTTTCTGATCACCGTGGCGAGCTCGGTCGTCGCCAGCCCTACAATCGGCATGCCGATCGTCATCGCCTCGACGACGGCCAGACCGAGGCTCGTCCAGCGAATCGGATTGAAGAAGAGCCGATAGCGAGCCATGAACGCGGCCAGGTCGAGATTGCCGATTTCGCCGAGCCCTCCGGCCTCCTCGGCGTTCATGCCGACGAGATCGAGCGGTACGCGTCGGCGAACCGCCTCGTAGACATCGGCGCCGAGTCGCCGGCCTCGGCTTGCAAGGTTGTTGACGA
>JBCNPL010000562.1:0-2681 GCA_039593375.1 Paraburkholderia sp.
ATGCATCGGCTGGTGGAGGTGTTCGGCTCGAAATCAGCCGATAGGCGTCCATGGCCATCCGGTTCTCTCGAGAGGTGAATGTTCTTCGATAGGCGCCGGGGCCACTGATTCAACTGTTTTCGTATTTCCCGCGGCGGCGTCCGGAAGCTCCGCTCCGAACCAAACGACCTTTTGGCGAATATGACTGACATAAGCGTCCCAGCCTTTTCCGCCGTCGTCGAACAGCTCGCGCCGGATCGGCAAAGCCAGCGCCGCTCCATCGAGCTGCTCCGCGAGCAACGCTCCCGGCCAATGCTTATATGCGTTCGCTACGTGCCGCGGGAAATCACCGGCGAGCACGCGCGCCGCCACATGGCGCAGGAACGGAAATGCCTGCAACGAGGAGTCGTTTAGCGCGAGCCGCGAAACGGAGACGTCAGGTCGGTCCGTCTTCGCGACTGCGCTCGCTGCTTCGAGCACATCGCCGAGATGGAGAAGCAGTTCGCGCCGGTCGAATCGGTCATCCACGGTAAGCCTCACTGGTGCATCGCTGGTAGCGCGGCGTTCGACGCGTCCGAGATCGTGGGCTCCACGACGCGTGGACACGGCTAACAGCTCGGTCAGAAAGTGAAGTTTACCGGCTCTCGCTCGATCGAGCGATCAGGCGTGCATGGCGGTTCGACTGCTGCCGTCCCACGACAACGTCGAACGTCGTGCGCAATGCGAATCACGCAAGCTGTGCAAGATAGGCCCAGGGATAAATGCCGCGCGCGTGTCCATCGCTGAACACGATCCGCACGCCGTAGCCCATCGATTGCAGATCGGTTACGACAACGCTTTGCGGCGCCCGCACTTCATCGCCGACGAGCCGGAGTCGGCGACATTCGGCGCAAGGGCACGCCTCGCGAAGCTGCGCATGGGCTATCGTTCGTTCGTCGCCGTCCGGCCAGCGCAGTGTCAGCAGACGCGCAACCCGGTCTAAGAGGACCTCGGAAGGCAATGTCATCGGCAGGCGCCTTCGATTTGTCGAATCGCGATCCGCGCCGATTTGCGCACATCGGGATCGGAGTCATCGAGCGCGTCGCGCAACGCCGCCAGGGCAGCCCGGTCCCTCATTTCCCCGAGCGCGAGCGCCGCCTCCTTGCGCAGATTGCTGATCGTATGGGTCAGCAGCGCTTGTACGGGGCGCACCGCCGCAGCGTCGCGCAGTTGGCCCAGCGCACGCGTCGCGCGCAATCGGACCTGCCAATAGGCGTCGTCGAGAGCCGCGATGAGCGCATGGCGTGCAATAGGGGCGCGCAATTTTCCGAGCGTGGTCGCGGCTTCCTCGCGCACTTGCCATACCTCGTCGACCAGCGCATCGAGAAGCGCCGCGACAACGAACCCGTCCTCGAGCGCGGCAAAGCCAAGCGCGCCGACCGCGGCGCGGCGTACGCCGGCGTCCGCATCGCCCGTTGCCCTCTCAGCCAGCATGGGCAAAGCACGAGCATCCTTGAGCCATCCAAGCACGGCAACCGCCTCGAGCCTGACCGGTGCGGCCCCATCTGCAAGCGCGCGCAACGCCACCTCGAAGCTATCGGCGAACCGCAGCTCACGCAGGCCCCGCAGCACGGCAGTCCGCACGAATGGTTCCGGCCGATCCGCCCAACGCAGCAACACGTGCGCGGAAGCAGGCTCTTTCAACTCGGCCAGGCTTTGCGCCGCAGTCGCGCGAACGCCGGCGTCGGCATCGAGGAGCGCCTCGCAAAGGGCGGCGACCACGCCGTCTTCTTCCCGCGATGCCAATACGCGGGCAGCCTCGCTCCTCACCTCGGCGGCATCGTCGTCTCGCAGCGCGGTGACGAGAAGGTGGAGCAAATCGGGATCCTCGAGATCCGCGATGTCGAGAACCGCGATTCGACGCACACTGGCGTCCGCATCGGTAAGACGTGCGGCGATTGCAGCCGCTTCAGCGGGCAACGCAACAGTACTTGTGACGATAGAAGATGGAACGGTCATATTAGAGGAGTCGTCGAACAAGATCGGAAGCATGCTCTCGCACAGGGGGAATCGCGGTCGATCGTCAATTGGATTCGCGCAACAGCGCGAGGCAACGGCGCTTGATATCGACGAACGCGGCTTCCGTCGTGCTGTCATCGGTACGCGGGCGCGGCAGCGGCACGGCAATGTCGGCGACGACGCGAGCCGGCCGCGGCGAGAACATGACGATGCGGTCGCCGAGAAAAAGCGCCTCCTCGATGTCGTGCGTCACGAAGATGATCGTCGTCCCGACTTTTGACCAGATATCGAGCAGCAGTGCCTGCATTCGGCGACGCGTTTGCGCATCGAGCGCGCCGAACGGCTCGTCCATCAGCAGGATGCGCGGTCGGTTGATCAACGCGCGCGCGATCTCGACACGTTGCTGCATGCCGCCCGACAACTGCGCCGGATAATGCGATTCGAAGCCGGCGAGGCCGACGAGCGCGAGCAACTCGGACGCCTCGCGCCGCCGCTCGTGCGCCGGCATTCCTTTCATCTTCAGGCCGAAGGCGACGTTGTCGATCACACGCTTCCACGGAAAAAGCGTGTGCTGCTGAAACACCAGGCCGCGCTCAGGATGCGGGCGATCGACCCGCACATCGTCGATCGTTATCTCCCCTCCGGTCGCGGCGATATGTCCCGCGATCGCGCCGAGCAACGTCGACTTGCCGCAACCGGATGGT
>JBCNPL010000563.1:0-2676 GCA_039593375.1 Paraburkholderia sp.
ATCGAACTGGGTGGCGCCGAGGGTCCGCTGGTTCAGTGAGCCTGAGGAACGGTTAGGACCTGAGCCAAATCAATACGTTGCCGCTCTCGATCGGCGACCATCTTCCATATGGAACGTGCGAGTGCTGTCCCGGTGCTCGCGTTGATATGGAGAGTGGCATGCGATCGAACGCGTCAACTTTATCGACCGTCCGCGGCAGCGCAACGAGGTCGCTCGTCGGTGCGACCATCGGGTTCTTCATCGGCTTCGGCGCAGTCTCGCTGTTCGGGCCGACGGCACAGGACTTTATCAAGGTCATGCAGCTGAGCCCGGAACAGGTCGGCTTGCTCGTGGCAATGCCCATGCTTACCGGTTCGCTGCTTCGTATTCCGTTCGGGGCGTGCGTCGATCTGAACGGCGGCAAGATACCGTTCCTCATGTTGTTGCTGGCCTCGGTTGTCGGGATCGGCGGGCTCTATTGGATGCTCCTCTCGCTGTACCCGGAACATTTGACAGCCGAACACTATCCCTGGCTGCTGTTCTTCGGCTCATTGGGAGGCTGTGGCATCGCGACGTTCTCGGTCGGCGTCGGGCAGGTCTCTTATTGGTTTCCGAAAGCGCGACAAGGCAAGGCGCTGTCGTTCTATGGCGGGCTCGGCAATACTTCGCCCGGACTCGTGGCGATTGTCCTGCCGCTCATCATTGCCGTGGGCGGACTCTGGGTCGGCTACTTCGTCTCGCTCGTCATCGTGATCACCGGGATCGTTTTGTACGTCGTACTCGGCTTCAACGCGCCGTATTTTCAATTGCGCCACCAGGGCGTGCCACAAGGCGAGGCTCGTGCCGCTGCCAGGGAACTCGGACAGGAACTGTTTCCCGCGCCGAGTATCTCCCGCGCGCTGATCGATTCCGCGGCGAGTTGGCGCACATGGCCGCTCGTGGCGCTCTATTTCACGTCCTTCGGCGGCTTTTTGGCATTGACGGCATGGCTGCCGACCTACTGGGGGGCCTTCTATCAGGCTTCGCACTGGGAAGCGCTCGGCCTCACGGCGGGCTTTTCGCTTCTTTCGTCGCTGATGCGCGTGCCGGCCGGGACTTGGTCCGACCGATTGGGCGGCGAAAAGGTCGCGTTCATGTCTTATTGTCTGTTGCTGATCGGGGCGGCGATGATGACGCTGTCGCAAAGCTTCGGCGTATCGGTGGTAGCGGAAGTGCTCGTCGCGGCAGGGATGGGGGGAGCAAATGCAGCTGTCTTCAAACTCGTTCCGCAGTACGTGCCCGACGCCGTAGGCGGCACCGCCGGATGGGTCGGCGGGCTCGGGGCGCTGGGCGGTTTCGTCGTCCCGCCGATTCTCGGCCACATCGCGCAGACGATGGGACAGGTCGGGTATTCGAGGGGCTACGTCGTCTACGTGGTTCTCGCAATTGCAAGCTTGCTGCTGACTTATCTTTTGTATGCCACGCGGCAGCGCCCCACGCAGGTCGAGACGGCGCAACGCCCGATGCGAACCGCGATGGGCAGCGGCAGCGGCACCCACTGAGGGAAGCCCAGCCCCGCTTTCATTCCGGCGGGGCGGTACAGGCGATTCGGGAGGGCTCGATAATGGGCATTGGCATGGCAATCGGTTACGTGGGCTTCACCGGAACCGCGGGAATCGAGGCTGAAGTGGCCATCCAGCTTCTTCGGTTGGAGCGGTATTACCCGCGCCTGGAAGGCTGCAATTTCGAGATCGAACTGCTCAAATCAGAGGGCGGGCGAAAGCGCTACGAAGCGCGGCTTGTATTGATGCTCGAGCATAACAACCTCTTGCGCATGCCGCGTTGCTCGGACGCCGAGGTAGCGCGGGCCGTCCGTACTTCGTTCGATCGTGCTGTCGACGCACTCGGGGGCGGTTGAGTGCGCTCCCATGACGGACTCGCGGCATTTGCCGCGTAGTCTCGAATTGTCCAGCTTTGCGGCGTCGGTTCAGGCCGGCGTTTTTTTATTTACGGCTGCTGCGACGAGTAATACAGAGCGGCGGCCTCGATCTCAGCCGAAGTCATTTGCCGCGCGACGTTTCTCATTTGCTCGCTGATTGGACGCGGTGGACATGTTCGTTTCCTATGCTGTTGGGTTATCCGTTCAACGGCCGGCTATCCAGAACGTTTCGGGTGTGCCTTGCAATCATGAGGTTTTCGTACGTCGGGATGACCCGCACCGTCACCTTGGAACCCTTCGCCGAGATGACCGGACTCGCTAGTGCGTTTGCGTCGGCGTCCAGTTCGATTCCAAGCCATCGCGCCCGCTGGCAGATGCGATCTCGAACTGCCGGCGCATGTTCGCCGATGCCTGCGGTGAATATGAGCGTATCCAGTCCACCGAGCGCGCTGACGAGCGAGCCGAGTTCGCGTGCCGCGCGATAGACGAACAGATCGATCGCGTGCGCTGCGGCGTAAGCGCTTGCGGCAACGCGAACTCGCGCTCGAGCGCGCCGAGCGTGTGGTGAAACGCAGTGTCGAAACATGCGACTTGTGGCACGCCGGGCGCAACGGCCGACACCGCGCGTATCGCGTCGACGTGGTGCGGTTGGTGGAGCGGGGCAAGTGGGCAAAGCGATGTGATTGTCGCGAGAACACCGTCGTCGATACGGATCGGCTTCGAATAATGATCGCCGCCATGCACGACGCGATGACCGACTCCGTCAAACCCCGACTCGG
>JBCNPL010000564.1:0-2676 GCA_039593375.1 Paraburkholderia sp.
TGGGACGTTCGCCACGAACGTTTCCCTTTTCCACCGGGCAGCGCAGGCATTGCGGTGCATCTCGTAGAGCCCGGTCGGCCCCAGCACCGGTTTCGTCCTTTGTACGGTGATCCGTACGGAAAGGATCGATCCGATGTCCGCTCAATCTTCAGTCGTATCAGCTGCTCGCCCCGATATCGCCGTGCTCGGCGGCGGGCTTTGCGGCCGGCTCGTCGCCTGGCTGCTTGCCGGAGACGGCTATCGCGTCGCCCTCTACGAGCGGGGTGACGCGGCGGGCACCGGCGCGGCGGCGTGGGTGGCCGCCGCGATGCTCGCGCCGCTCGCCGAGGCGGCAAGCGCGGAGCCGCTCCTCGTCGAGCTCGGTGCCGCCTCGCTCGACCTTTGGCCGCGCCTCATCGCCGAGCTGCCCGAGCCGGTGTTCTTCCAGCGCAACGGCACGCTCGTCGTCTGGCATCGCGCCGATCGCCCGGAAGCTGCGTTGTTCGAGCGTCGCGTGCGCGCCAATGCGCCGGCGTCGCTCGTGGCCGAAGGGGGGCTCACGGCGCTCGACGGCGCGGAACTCGCCGCCACCGAGCCGGCACTCGCGGGCCGGTTCAACCAAGGCTTGCTGTTGCCGCGCGAAGGCCAACTGGACAACCGGCAGGTCCTCGCCGCGCTGGCCGCGGGGCTCGAAGCGCGCGGCGTGGCGTTGCACTGGAACACGCCCGTTGTGGAAGGCGCTTTGCCGGCCGCTCACGTGACGATCGATTGCCGCGGGCTCGGCGCCAAGACGGCATTGCCGGCACTGCGCGGCGTTCGCGGCGAAGTCGCCCGCGTTCATGCGCCCGGTATCGCGCTCACGCGCCCCGTGCGGATGCTGCATCCGCGCTATCCGATCTATATAGCGCCGAAAGAGCGAGATCTCTTCGTCATCGGCGCGACCGAAATCGAGGGCGAGGATATGTCGCCCGTCAGCGTCCGCTCGACACTCGAGTTGCTCTCCGCGGCGTTCGCGCTGCATCCGGCCTTCGGCGAGGCTCGTATCCTGGAGCTCAATTCCCAGTGCCGCCCGACGCTGCCCGATCATCGCCCGGCGGTCGTCTGGGACGGCCAGGCGACGATCGCCGTCAATGGCCTGTATCGTCACGGCTACATGATCGCGCCCGAAGTCGCGCGCACGGCCGCCGAGTTGGCCTCCGCCGTGCTCGCGGGCCGCATGACGGACGCGGACGGCTTCGACGCCTGGCGCCGCGGATCGCGTTGGGCGGAAATGCTGCATTTCGGCTCGGGCCGAGGGGTGGGGGGTATCGGGCGCCGAGGGGCGTCCGAACACCGGCAACCCGAATACCGAATTCATTCCGTCGAACCGACGTAGTTTGCGAACATGGAAATCGAGATCAACCACAAGCCGCTCACATTGCCCGACGGCGCCACCGTGGCCGATGCCCTCGCTGCATTCGGCGCGCGGCCGCCTTTCGCCGTCGCGCTGAACGGTCAGTTCGTCGCGCGCGCGCAGCATCCGGCGCGGACGCTGAGTCCGGGGGACCGGCTCGACATCGTCCACCCGGTCGCGGGCGGTTGAGCCCGCGAACGTTCCGACCGGAACCTTCGCCGCCGCCGTGGCTTACCCAAACGCCTGAGGATTTTTCAATGACTTCCGCTTCCGCCGCCGATCCGCTGACGCTTTACGGCGTCGCCTTCGCGAGCCGCGTGCTGCTCGGCACGTCGCGCTACCCGTCGCTCGCCTCGCTCTCCGATTCGATCGAGGCCGCCCGGCCCGCCATGGTGACGGTCGCGCTGCGCCGCCAGATGCAGGCGGACACGGCCGAGGCAGGCTTCTTCGATCTGCTCAAGCGCCACGCCGTGCCGCTGCTGCCGAACACGGCGGGCTGCCAGACGATCGACGAGGCCGTGACGACGGCGCATATGGCGCGCGAAATCTTCGAAACCGAGTGGATCAAGCTCGAGCTGATCGGCGACGACTATACGCTTCAGCCCGATCCAATCGGACTCGTGGAGGCGGCCGCGCGCCTCGTCAAGGACGGATTCAAGGTGCTGCCGTACTGTACCGAGGATCTCGTCGTCGGGCGCCGTCTCGTCGACGTCGGGTGCGAGGCGCTCATGCCGTGGGGCGCGCCGATCGGAACGGGCAAGGGCATCGTCAATCCGTACGGGCTGCGCGTGCTGCGAGAACGCCTGCCCGAGGTGCCGCTCATCGTCGACGCCGGACTCGGCGTGCCTTCGCATGCTTGCCAGGTCATGGAATGGGGGTTCGACGGCGTCCTGCTCAATACGGCCGTCTCGCAGGCTACCGATCCCGCCGCGATGGCGCGCGCGTTCGCGGCGGGCGTCGAGGCGGGGCGCGCGGCCCACCTCGCCGGGCCGATGGAAGAGCGCGACAGCGCGCAGGCTAGTACGCCCGTCGTCGGCATGCCGTTCTGGCACCAGGACTCGCGCTGAAAGCGCGCGGACGAGGGAGACGCATGACGCGCACACTCGCTTTCGCGAACCGCGAAATCTTTTGGCCGCCCGCCGACGAGCTCACTGAGGCCGCCGAGCGGATTCGCGCGCGCTTGGGCGAGTGGCCGCGGGCGGCGGGCGAGCCGTGGCGCATCTGCCTGACGCCGCCTGATGCACCGCGCGCGGGCGACGTCGTTGTCGTCGCCGGCGACGGCGATGATCACGCCGCTCGCCGCG
>JBCNPL010000565.1:0-2673 GCA_039593375.1 Paraburkholderia sp.
CGACGAGCCTTTCGGGATTCGCGAGCGCGATCCACCCGATCTGCTGCTGGCGCAGGCTCGGCTCCAGCGCGGCGAGCTCGCGTAGCGTGAGGCGTGTGATGTCGATGAGGCCCGCGCTCGGCAGCTCAGGCTTCGTGAGTCGCGCCGCTTCGCTCGGCGAGTGCGCGACGTAGACGTTCCAGCCGCGGCTCGTCAGGTGGTCGACGAGCGCTTCGTCGGCGGCGCGCGCCACGTAGAGGAGCGCCCTTTCGTGAGTGTCGTTCATATCGACGCTTTCCTTCGCGCGTGCGGCCGGCGGCAACGACGCGGCGGCGGACGGCGCAACGGTGGAGAGGTGAGGGGGTTCGCGCACAATGTCTGCCCCTAGAAGGTGTAGGGGAACCGCACGCCGACGACGAAGTTCGGTGCGTCGGGCGTGAGCCCGACCGATACCGAACCGTTGAGCGTCAGATGCTTGTTCACCACATGGTTCAAACCGAAATTCAGCGTCGAGGCCATCGTTTCGCTGCCCGGCACGTTCTGCCAACCCTGGCCCGGCGCCTGCGTCTTGCTTTGCGGCTCGATCGCCATCGTGTACGAGATGCTCGCCGAATCCCTTTCGGAAAACGCGAGCGCGGCACCCGCGCCCCACTGGATGATGTCGCCGAGCTTCACCTTGGCGGGCTCGGTCTGCCCCTCGACGGACGAAATGTCGGCGAACGACCGCGCGACGTTGTACGTGTAGGAGACGCTGCCGAACAGCACGATGGGATCGAATGTCTTCAGGAGCGACAGGCCGCCCGTGATGTTCCAAAAGCCGGTGCCCGTAGGCAGCTTGCTCGGTGCGACGAGGTTCGTGTTGTTCGGATCGAGTTGCACGAGCTTGATGCCGAAGGGGGACGTGCCGGTCGGCGCTTTCACGCGCAGACTGCCGACGATGTCGGGCCAGCTCGCGCCCTCCTTGACGAACTGATAGTAGAGGCCGAAGTTGACGTCGCCGAGCGCGCTCGATGTCGCGGACGCATCCGAAAGCGTTCCCGCCGAGCCGCCCGCCCCGCCGACGATGAAATTGCTGTACCGGTAGACGTAGGGCACGTCCACGTCGATGCTGATGCGGTCCGTCAGTCCGTAGCGCACGTCGAGGTCGGTCATCAACTGATGCGACTTCGTTTCGCCGAGGTTGATGTTGCCGAGAAAGATCGCGTCCAGCGCAAGAAATCCCGACAGCTGCAATTGGCGCCGATCGTAGTAGGTGTCGCTGATGCCCCAGTCGAGGGTGAGCCTCCGATCGAAGAGCGGAGCATGCTCGCGCTGCACGACCGCGTTCTCGGCTTCCGTGCGTGCGGGCTGCGTGGCCTTTTGCGATGTGCCGATCGCGCCATTAGCCCCCGTTCCATCGACGGGAGCGGGCGGAACCGCGGGGACACCGGTGGCGGTTCCTCCACCGCCCGAGGGCCCCGGTGCACCTGGCGTTACTTGCGCGAGCGATTGTGGCGCGTCGCCGTCGAGTACGGGCGGCTTCGATGCGGGCATGTCGGCAGCCGCATCCGGCACGGCGCCGCTCAAGCCCCGGCCGCGCGCGGCCATTTGAAGTTCCGTGACCTGCCGTTCAAGCGAACGAATCTGCTGTTGCTGTCGATCGATGACGCGCATCAGCGCGTCGAGCCGTTGTTCCACCGATTGATCGGCGAGGGCTTGCGCACGCGCGGCCGGCGTGAGCGCGATGAGCGCGGCGGCGGCCGGGACGGCCGCGAGCCTCTTACTTCGCGGGGTGCTGCTCCACATCTTGGACATTGTTCTACCCCCGGTTCACGGCCCTGCGAATCTCTCATCACATCGTTCGCGTGCGCCGTTGCTGGTCCCTGCTTTGTAAGAGCCGCGCCTGAGCGCTTCTCTTGTTTGCCTCGATAATTACGTCCCCGTGCGCGGCGTCTCCGCCAAGTCGAATTACCTCCTCGTGGACGCCGCGTCCCTCAATGCCTGGAGCGTGCCGAGCTGCCGCAACAGCGCGGACGACATCGGTCGAGTCCGCAAGCTCAATTGCAACTGGTTCGACACGATCTGGGCGTTGCCGGCAATCTGCAGCAGTTGAGCGATCGTGCCCGGCTGCGCTCCGCTGCCGGGCACGACTGTTTGCGTCGCTACGCCGGCCGGCGTTTGCAACGCGAGCGCCAAGCCGTTGCCGCCGAAAGCGATGCCAGCCTTGATCGTGCCCGCGGCGTTCGTCGCGCTTGCGCTCGGCGAACTGGAGCCGGCCAGCGGTTGCGTCCCTTGGCCGTTGAAATCGATCACGGCCGAGTTCATCCCCACGTTGCCGTCGCCGGCTACCTGAGTGACTTGCGAGACACCGTTGACTCCCAGGTTCTGCCCGCCCGTCGCACTCGCGCTCGGACTCGCGCCGCCGCCCGGTGGAGCGCTCTTGTCGTGATGTCGCATGGCGTCCGACACCTGAGCCGACGTCGCGACGGACACGGCGAGCGACTGGTTCGCATTGGCTGTGACGGAGAGCGAGCCATGCGCGCTCGCGCTCGCGCCGTTCGGCAGGCGCCATTGCGAAACGACGTTGAGCACCATGCCGTCGATCATCGCCGGACCGGCGAACTTACCGGTCTGGCGAGCGAGCACGGCATCGTCGACGGGTTGCCATCGGATCGAGTCGACCGAGGCGCTGCTGGCACAGAGGATCTCCGGCAA
>JBCNPL010000566.1:0-2672 GCA_039593375.1 Paraburkholderia sp.
CACGCGGTGTCGGTCGGCGAAACGCGCGCGGCGCAGCCTCTCATCGAAGCGCTGATGAAAGCGCGACCCGATGCGCGCGTTCTTCTTTCGCATATGACGCCGACCGGTCGCGCGACGGGGCAGCAGCTTTTTGGAGATCGCGTCGCACGTGTCTATCTGCCCTATGACATGCCGCGCGCGGTGCGCCGTTTTTTGCGCGCGTGGCGGCCGTCGCTCGGCATCGTGATGGAGACGGAAGTCTGGCCCACGCTGATCGACGAATGCCGGCGTACCGATATGCCGCTCGTGTTGACGAACGCGCGCATGTCGGCGCGATCGTTCAAGCGCGCAGCGCGTTTCGGCAAGTCGACGCGTGAGGTGTTCGGTGGTTTTGCGCGCGTGCTGGCGCAAAGCCCGTCCGATGCGGAGCGGTTGACGGCGCTCGGGGCGCGGCAGGTGGCCGTGCTCGGCAACCTGAAATTCGATATGGCGACGCCGACGGAGCTTCTTGCACGCGGGCGCGCTTGGCGCGCGGCGATCGGCTCGCGGCCCGTCTGGATTGCCGCGAGCACGCGCGAAGGCGAGGAGCCGCTCGTGCTCGATGCGTTCGAAGCGCTCGCGACGAAGGGCTCGTTGTTGATTCTCGTGCCGCGGCATCCTCAGCGTTTCGACGAGGTGGCCGATCTCGTTCAGCGGCGCGGATTGCGCTGCGTGCGGCGTTCCGCGTGGGGCGGTGAGGCCGTCGCGGCCGCGGCGGCCGAGCGGGTTGCCGATACGCCGTTGCCTGCCGATGTCGATGTATTGCTCGGCGATTCGATGGGTGAACTGGGCGCTTACTATGCGGCGTCGGATCTTGCGTTCATCGGTGGGAGCTTGCTGCCGCACGGCGGGCAGAACCTGATCGAAGCGTGCGGCGTCGGAGTGCCCGTGTTGATCGGGCCGCACGTCTTCAACTTTTCTCAGGCAACCGCCGATGCGATTGCGGCAGGCGCCGCGCTGCAAGTCGAGGATCCCGCCGCGCTCGCGCGTGCGCTCGATCAGCTCTTCGGCGATCGAGCGCGACGCGTGGCCATGGCGGCTGCCGCATCGGCCTTCGCCGCGCGGCATCGCGGGGCTACAGCGCGGACGGTGGAGGTGTTGATGGCGCTGTTGGGGGACGGGCTGGAACCCTAAGTCTTCAGCAATCCCTTCGTTTCGATGAAGGAGACGACGTCGGCGAGGCCCTGCTGCGCTTTCAGATTGCACATGACGAACGGCCGCTCGCCGCGCATCTTTCGCGTATCCGACGCCATGACGTCCAAGTTCGCGCCCACGAGCGGCGCAAGGTCGGTCTTGTTGATCACGAGCAGGTCCGACTTCGTGATGCCGGGGCCGCCTTTGCGCGGAATCTTCTCACCGCCCGCTACGTCGATGACGTAAATCGTCAGATCGGAGAGCTCCGGGCTGAACGTTGCAGCGAGATTGTCGCCGCCCGATTCGATGAAGACGATGTCTGCATCGGGAAAGCGCGCGAGCATTCGGTCGACGGCTTCGAGGTTGATCGATGCGTCTTCTCGAATCGCCGTATGCGGGCAACCCCCCGTCTCCACACCCATGATGCGCTCGGGCGGCAACGCGCCCGCGATCGTCAGTAGACGTTGGTCTTCCTTCGTATAGATGTCGTTCGTGATCGCGACGAGGTCGTACTGATCGCGCATCGCCTTGCACAGCATCTCGAGCAGCGTCGTCTTTCCGGAGCCGACCGGTCCGCCGACACCGACGCGTAGCGGCGGCAACTTCTTCGTTCTCATGACAGCGATACCTCTTCCTTAAGACTAAGACCGGAAAAGCCGCGAGTATTGCGACTCATGCCGTGCCGACAGCACGCCGAGCATCGGCGAAAACGTATTGATCCGCTCGGGTGGCGTTTCCAATGCGCGCGTCACGGCGCGATCGATCGGCTCGCGTAACGAGACGATGATGCGCTGTCCCGCCATCTGGCCCAATGGAACCGCCTTCAGTGCCGCGGCAGCTTGATTCTCCACCCAGCTGAACGCATAGGCGGCGAGCGCAGCCTGCGTTTCGATGCCGTGCGCAACGACCGCGAACGCGAATGCAGTCGGCTGAGCGATGGGCGATAGCGCGGAAAGCGTGTCCCTGCGCTCGGCATTGCCCCATTCGAGCGATAAGCAAAGCTGTTTCAACGACCATCCCATTTGCTCCGTTTCGCGCCTCAACTCGGCCGATTCGCGGCTGGCAAGAAACGCGGCGTCAGCCGTATCGATCGCGGCGGCTTCGTTTCGGTTCCAACGTTCGATCTGATGCGCGAGAAACGGCAACTCGCAGCGCGCGAGCACGTTCGTCAAGCCGCTCTCGATCCACGCTCGCGCGGTTTCGGCATCGGTGACCCATTGCGCGTCGATCGCCGATTCGAGCCCCTGCGAGTAGCTGAAAGCGCCGACCGGCAGCGCGGGCGAGGCGAGATGGAGCAGGGCGGTCAGCTCAGCGATGCGCATGCCCGTGATCGTCTTGCTCATCGTGGCAATGGCTGCAGCCATGATCGTGGCCGCCATCGTGGTGATGGTGATGTCCATGATCGTGATCATGGGCGTGATCGTGCGCATGCCCGCGCCCATGCGCATGTCCGTGGTGTTCCTCGAAGACCTGTTGCGCGATGGCGTAGTCCTCTTGGAACGTCGCATCGTGGCCATGCC
>JBCNPL010000567.1:0-2667 GCA_039593375.1 Paraburkholderia sp.
AATCGAAGTAGTGAACGAGGCGACAGAGACGACAGCGGCGCGGCGGGCGAAGCGTGGGCACCACGCTTGCTGCCTCCCGTGAAAAGGCGCGCACATATGAGTATTTCGTCACTTGTTCGAGGAGTTCGACTCATGGCTAAGAAGTTGGAAGGGTGCAAGATCGCAATGCTGGCGACGGACGGTTTCGAGGAAGCGGAACTGGTCGAGCCCAAGAGGGCGCTGACCGAGGCCGGCGCGTTGGTGCACGTGATATCCAAAAAGCCCGGCCAGATTCAGGGCTTCCGCCATACGGACCGTGGCGGCATGGTGACCGTCGATGCGACGTTCGATCAGGTTCGACCGGATGACTACGACGCAGTGGTGTTGCCGGGCGGCGTGGTCAACGGCGACGCGATGCGCACGATGCCCGAAGCGCAAGCGTTCGTGCGCGCGATCGATGGGGCTCACAAAACAGTCGCCGTAATTTGCCACGGCGGCTGGTTGCCGATTTCGGCGGGCATCGTGAAGGGCCACACGATGACGAGCTGGCCGAGCCTGCAAGACGATTTGCGTAACGCAGGCGCGAGCTGGGTCGACGAGGAAGTCGTCGAGGACGACAATCTGATCACGAGCCGCAAACCGTCGGACATTCCCGCATTCAATCGCAAGATCATCGAGTGCCTGGAACGGCGAGGGCACGCGGGCTGAACGGAAAGGACCATCCCCGCTCGTCCATCGTTGCCGGCGGTGCGAAAACGGACGAGCAAAGCAGGAGGACGTGTCATGTCGCTGATCGTAGCCGGTCGGTTCACGACGTTCGACGCCGCGCAAGCGTCGGCGCGGCGTCTATTCGAGAACGGCTTTATCGAGGAGGACGTTACGCTCTTCTTCGTCAATCCGCGCGGCCAGCATGCGCGGTTCGCCGTGGGCGGCGACGAATACGCGGACCCGCAGGCCGCGCGTGCGTCCGTCGGCGCGGGCAAAGGCGGTCTCATAGGCGGGGTGCTGGGCGCTATCGTCGGCGTCGCCCTTTTCGGTGCAATTTCGGCGCCGTTTCTCGTACTTGCCGTGGCGGCAGGGGTGGGAGCATACATCGGCTCGCTGGTCGGCGCGATGACGCATACGGCGGGTGGCGGGAAGGTGCCCAACCACGCCGTGCCGCACGAGTCGCGCGATTCCGGCGTCCTCGTCGCGGTGCATGTGAATCAGGACAACCAGCAAACGGCGGCGCGAGTGCTTCGCGAGTCCGGAAGCCTCGAAATCGAACGCGCGCACGGTCGCTGGCAGGGCGGACGTTGGGCCGATTTCGATCCGACGAAAACGATCGAGCCGATCGATGCCGTGGAGAGCGTCACCGCATCGCGTCCGCAGGAAGAGCCGCACGTGAACCGATAGCTCGCTCGTCGGCCGAGGCGCCGCCCGCGTGGCGCCGCGCGCCGATGTCTTGGGCACAGGCTTTGCAGACGTAATGAGCATTGCTGCTGAAAATGCCGCCAGCGGTTGCGCCGTCAATCAAGCAGCAACGCTACCGGCGCGCCGACCTTCAACCCGGGAGGAAGACATGCTTCGATACGCCGTCATCTTTTTCATCATCGCGCTGATTGCCGCCGTGTTCGGATTTACGGGCATTGCGGCCGGCGCGGCCGAGATCGCGAAGATCCTATTCTTCATTTTCCTCGTCATCTTCCTCGCGACGCTGTTGATCGGCGTCTTCCGATGACGTTGCACCGACCACCGGCCGCGCGTCAGCCGCGCGGCCGCTCCGTCGCCAGAACAGTCGCGGCGGCCGGCGCTTCGCGCGTTGCATGCATTGGCCCATTTCATGCACTAACCTTCAGTTGCCTGTTGCGTGAACAGGTGCTGACGAGAAGGAGCCGCCATGTCACGCATAATCTGGAAAGGGGCGATCAGTTTCGGCCTCGTCAACGTGCCGGTGCAACTGCATCCCGCAACCCGGCCCGAACGCACGAGTTTCAATCTGATCGATAAGGAAACGGCCGATCCGGTCGGCTATAAGCAGATCAATAAGCGCACCGGAAAGGAGGTGAAGCGCGAGAACATCGTGCGCGGCTTCGAGTACGAGAAAGGGCACTACGTCCTGCTCGCCGACGAGGAGATTCGCGCGGCCAGCCCCGAATCGACGCAGACGATCGATATCCTGTCCTTCGTCGAGGCCTATACGGTTTCGTTTCTCTATCTCGACACTCCTTATTACCTCGTACCCGAGCGTCAGGGCAAGAAAGCCTATGTGCTGTTGAGAGAGGCATTGGCGCAATCGGGCAAGATCGGCATCGCCAACGTGGTGCTGCACAACAAGCAGCATCTGGCCGCGCTGATTCCGGCGGGGCCTATCCTTGCGCTGAACACGCTGCGGTGGGGCGGCGAGGTGCTGCCCATCGACGAGCTGTCGGTGCCGCCTGACAACGCGAAGACGGCGGGCGTGTCCGAGCGCGAAATCGACATGGCGAAAAAGCTCATCGAGGACATGACCGAAACGTGGAATCCAACCGAGTATCACGACACGTTTCGAGAGGACATCCTGGCCCTCGTCGACAAGAAGGTGCGCGAGGGCAAGACCAAAGAAATCAGCGAGGGCGCGAAGGCGCCGGCACGCACGCGCGCCACGGCCGACGTCGTCGATCTCTCGGAACTGCTCAAGCGCAGTCTGGGGCGCGGCAAGGGCAAGCA
>JBCNPL010000568.1:0-2666 GCA_039593375.1 Paraburkholderia sp.
GGCCGGCACGAGCGAAAGCGCGGAGAGCGCATCGCGAAAATCGTTGCGCGCGGCCAGGATCGCACGCCAGTGATCGTTCGATAAACGCGCTCGAATCTCCCCGCACGCACGCGCCTGGCTCGCCAGCACGCTTCCGACGCTCGCCGCGCCCGAATGCTCGTGCAGGCTCGCGACGAGCGCGCGCTCGAAGGCATGGCGCGTCGAGCGCGCATCGTCGTCCGCACTCGGAACGAGATCGCAGCGGCGCGCGAGTTCGGCGAGCGTCGGGAGCATCTCGTCGGAATCGTGGCTTTCGAGCGAGCCGAGAATGAGCCGCGCGAGGCGCACATTGTTCTCGGCGCGTTCGGCATAGCGGCCTGCCCAGAAGAGGTTTTCGGCGGCACGGCTCGAGACGGTGCGGTGGCGGTGACCGCGCGCGAGGTCGCGCGGGCTCATCGGCGACGGCAACAGCGAAAACGACGAGCCGGGCTGGCTCGAGAGCACCCAGGTATCGACGCTGCTGCCGCCCGACTGCATCGAGACGCTCATCTGCCGCTCGTCGGCGAGGCGCGTGAATCCGCCCGGAAATACGTGCCAGCCGCCGTCCTCGCCGGCGATCGCATAGGCGCGCAGCGTACAGGGGCGGCGCGTGAGAGTGCCGTCTTGATAGCGCGGCGCGCACGAGTACGCGAGCGGCGCCTGAATCGCGAACGCGTCGGGCCGCTCCTCGATGCGCTCGCGCCATTCAGCGAGGCGCTGAGGACCCGCCGCGAGCCCAGGCGGCATGTCCGACGATGACGGATGCGGCATCCCGGTCCAGGCCGGGGCAAGCCACGCTTCCTCCGGGAACTGCGTGAAAGCCTGCTCGCGCACGGTTTCCTCGCCGCACCACCATGTCGCGATGCCAGGCAGCACGAGCGTCTCGCCGAACAGCGCGGCGGCGACGCCGGGCAGAAACCCGTGCAACGCGGCCGATTCAAGAAACCCCGCGCCAGGCGAGTTCGATACGACGACATTGCCGGCTCGCATGACCTGCAACAGGCCCGGCACGCCGATCGTCGAATCCGCGCGCAGCTCCACGGGATCGCAAAAGCTGTCGTCGAGCCGGCGCAGCACGCCGTGTACGCGCTCGAGTCCAGCCAGCGTCTTCAGGTAGAGCTTGTCGCCGCGCACCGTGAGATCGGTGCCTTCGACGAGCGTGAGTCCCAGGTAGCGCGCGAGGAACACATGCTCGAAATAGGTCTCGCTGAAAGGGCCCGGGCTCAAGAGCGCGATATGAGGCGAATCGCCGCGCTCGCGGCGCTCGTCGACCGTCATCGTGGCACGCGCCGATTTGACGAGCGTCGCGATCAGTTGCGAGTACGACGGCGCAAGCCTTCTCACACGCAGCGAGCGAAACGGCTCCGCGAACAGACCGGCGACGATGAGTCGATTCTCGAGCGCATAGCCGAGGCCCGATGGTGCCTGCGTCCGATGCCCGGTGACCGTCCACTCGCCGTTCGGCGCGCGGGCGAGATCGACGGCGACGATCTGCAGATAGCGTCCGCCGGGCGGCACGTAGCCTCTCAGCGGCCGCAAGTAGCCAGGATGACCGAACACGAGCGCGGGCGGGACCAGGCCGCGCGCGAGCAGCGCCTGCGCGCCATAGGCGTCGGCGACCAGCGCTTCGAGAAGCCGGGCGCGCTGCGCCACGCCGCGCTCGATCGTCGCCCATTCCGCCTCGTCGACGATGAGAGGCAGCAGATCGAGCGCCCACGGGCGCGGCTCGCCGTTGTCCGCGTAGGCGTTGTAGGTGATGTCGTTGTCGCGCACTTGCTCGACGATCGACGCGGCCGCCTGCTCGAGGCCGGCCGCGCCCTCCTCGCCGAGCAAGGCGAAGAATCGGCGCCAGGGCTCGCGTATCGCGCCCGCCGCGTCGCGCAGCTCATCCCAGTGGCCCGCGCGCGCGGGGATATCGCGCAACGACGCCAGCACTTCCGCTGAATCGTTCGTCTCGGCTGCAGCGTCGAACGGCAGGGTCGATTGAAAAGGCAAGATCGTTCTTTATGGAGACGCCGCTCCGTCATCGGCACTCGCGCGTCGCAAGTCGAGCGTAAACGGCAGCTCGAGGCTGCGCTCGCGCGCCCTCACGATCACCGGCCCGGGCGTGTGGCCGATCGTGAAAAAGCGTGCGCGCCGCCGACTCTGCGCTTCATAAGCGTTGACGGGAAACGTCTGGTAATTGCGACCGCCCGGATGGGCGACATGATACTGGCATCCGGCCACGGCGCGGCAAGACCAGGTGTCGACGACGTCGAACGTCAGCGGCGCGTGCGCACCGATCGTAGGATGCAACGACGATGCCTGCTGCCATGCGCGAAACCGCACGCCGGCGACATACTCGCTCGCGCGGCCCGTCGGCTGCAACGGCACCGGCACGCCGTTGACGGTCACGACATGGCGATTGTCGTTGAGGCCGAGCGCGCGCACCTCGATGCGCTCGAGCGACGAGTCGACATAGCGGACCGTCCCGCCGACGGCCCCCTCCTCGCCCATCACGTGCCATGGCTCGAGCGCATGACGCAGCGTGAGCGCGATACCGTCCGCCTGAAGCTCGCCCACGAGCGGGAAGCGGAACTCGAAGTGCGGCTCGAACCAGGCGGGATCGAGCGCGTAGCCTGCCGCGTTCATGTCGGCGAGCACATCGT
>JBCNPL010000569.1:0-2660 GCA_039593375.1 Paraburkholderia sp.
GCGATAAAAGCGCTCGAAGACGTGCTCGCGATTCTCGGCCGGAATGCCGGGGCCGTTGTCGATCACTTCGAGCGTCACCGTATCGCCCTCCCGCCGGCATGCCGCCGTGACACGGCCTCCTTCTTGCGTATAGCGAATCGCGTTGTCGACGAGATTCGCGACAAGCGCGCCGAGCAGGTTTTCATTCCCGGCGACAAGCAGCCCCTCGCCGAGCTCCGCGCCGAGATCGATGCCGCGCCGCAGCGCGGCGGCGACGAGATCCTCGAGCACGGCGGAAACGACGGCAGCCATATCGACAGGTCGCTGCTCGGCAATCGGAACGTCGGATTCCACTTGCGCGAGAAGCAACAGCTGGTTGGTCATATCGATCATCTTGCAACTCGTGCGGCGAATCCCCGAGAGCGCCTCGGCCACGGCCGGGTCGACGGGTTCGCGCTCGCACGCGTACTGCCCCTGCGTATCGAGCAGCGTCAGCGGCGTTCGCAGCTGGTGCGCCGCATCGGCGATGAATTGGCGCTGCCGCGCCGCATGCAGCTTCAGACGCGCAATGCATCGATTGATGGCATCGACGATCGGCCGCAACTCGGAATGCAGATGCGCGACGCGGATCGGCTCGAGTTCCATCGGCTCGCGGTCGGCGACGTCATCCTTCAATTTCATCAGCGGCCTCAGTTCCTTCGTGAGACCGATCAGTACGAACGCGACAGCGAGTGCGAGCATCATCGCCTGACGGATCAATTGAGGACGCCAGAGCGTTCGCACCATCGCCTCGCGCGAGGCCTGTGTCTTGCCGACGATGACCGTCACGGGGTACGCCTTGCCCGAGTCGTAGAGATGCCTCTGGTAGGCCACGGCCCGAATCGTCTCGCCGTCGATCGTCGTATCGTAAAACACGGGAAAACCGGTCGCTTGCTCCGGCAACGGCAACTCGGGCGAACCGCCGAGCAACCGCTCTTCGGTGGCCACCTTGTAGAAAACCCGATCGCCATACGGCGATTCGAACATCTCGAGCGCCGCGGGCGGAATCTCTGAGACGAGCACCCCGTCTTGCCAGTCGACGTCCTCGCCGATCGTGCGCGCGGAGGCGAGCAACTCCTTGTCCTGCACGAGGCTCGCCGTTTCTCGCGCTGCCTGATACGCCTGCGACCCCGTGACGAACACGAACGCGCCAAGCGGGAGCAACACCCACAGCAACAAACGCGCGCGCAAGCTCGGCATCATCGCGGACTCCTCGCGCGCATACGCAAACGACCGCGCGCGCGGCCTGCACGTTGCCGTGCCGCCGTCGCGCGCCATAAGATCGTTTTTTGAGCGTCGCCAGTCAACGTCAGAAGGCGGCGGGTCTCCATTTCAGCAGGCGTTTTTCCAGTGCGGTCAACAAATAGTCGGTCGAAAGCGCGACGACGGCAAGCACGATCATCGCCGCGAAGACGCCGCTCGCGTTGAAGGCGCCTTGCGCCGTCGAGATCAGGAGGCCGATACCCTGCTTCGAGCCGAGGAACTCGCCGACTACTGCACCGACGAGAGCGAAGCCGAAGCTCACGTGCAGGCTCGCGAGAATCCACGAAAGCGCCGAGGGGATGACGACGGACGTCGTCAGCTGTCGCTTCGAAGCGCCCAGAATCTGCGCGTTCGCGATCATGTAGCGATCGGCCTCACGCACGCCCTGGAACGCATTGCCGAACACGACGAAAAACACCATGACGACGGCGAGCGCCACCTTCGAGGCCATGCCGAGGCCGAGCGCGATCACGAACACGGAGCCGAGCACGACGCGCGGAATCGAGTTCGCGATCTTGATGTAAAGGCTGAAGACATCGGAAAGCAGCTGATTGCGGCCCAGCACGACGCCGCAGACGATGCCGCCGACCGCGCCGATCAAGAAGCCGAGCATTGTCTCTTCGAGCGTGACCCAGACCTGCAGCAGCAAGGGCCCCTGCGAGGTGCCGTTGACGAACCAGTCGACGATCTGCGCGAAGATCAGCGAAGGCATCGAAAAGAAGAACGGGTCGATCCACTTGAGGCGCCCGCCGAGCTCCCAGCCGCCGAGCACGACGACGAGCACGAGAATCCGCAGCGCGATCACGAGCGCATGCCGTTGCTTGAGCTTGCGTTGCGCGATGCGTTCCACTTCGGCGAGCGATGTATCGCTTTTTGCCGGACGAGCGTGATCAAGGGTTGCCATCTTCAGTATTCCAGTTGAGTCGAGTCGGGTCATGCGATCTGCACCTCTTCACGCAGATCGTGCCAGATGTCGCGCGAAATTTCGATAAAGCGCGGATCGTAGCGGATCTCGGAGGTCACGCGCGGACGCGGCAGATCGATCTCGTAGACCTTCTTGAGCGTCGCGGGGCGAGCCGTCAGCACGAAGACGCGATCGGCGAGCGCGATCGCTTCCTCGAGATCGTGCGTCACGAAGACGACCGAACCGGCGTTGGCCGACCACAGTTGCAGCAATTCGTCCTGCATCAGCGTGCGTGTTTGCATGTCGAGCGCGGAAAACGGCTCGTCCATCAGCAGGATCTCGGGCTTGTTGATGAAAGTCTGCGCGAGCGCGACGCGTTTTCTCATGCCGCCCGAAAGCTGGTGCGGATAGTGGCGCTCGAATTTTTCCAGACCCACGCGGCGCAGCCAGTCGCGCGCCTCGTCGTAAGCGGCGG
>JBCNPL010000057.1:0-11285 GCA_039593375.1 Paraburkholderia sp.
TTTCATTGGATCGGCGAGGCGCTCGATCGCGACGGGGCGACTTGGTTCGTCGAAGGCGAATTTCTCGCCACGCGCGTGGAGGGTTGAGAAGCGGCGGCCGCGGCGCGTTATCCGCGTTCGTCGATCGCCCGTCGCAGCGAGAGTGCGATGCCCTGCGCGGCGAGTTCGATATCGGCGAGACTCGGGAAGCTCGGCGCGATGCGCAGATGCGAATCGCGCGGATCGACTCGGTACGGAAACGCCGCACCGGCCGGCGTCAGTACGATGCCCGCCGCGGCGGCAAGCGCGACCGTACGCTTGGCAAGTCCAACGGGCGCGTAGAGGCTCACGAAGTAGCCGCCCCGCGGCGTCGACCACGAAACGCCCGGTGTGCCCGCAAGCGTCGTTTCGAACGTCGCCGCGACAGCATCGAACTTCGGCCGTAATAGTGCGCGATGTCTGTCCATCAATCGCTCGAGGCCCGCGCGGTCCCGCAGGAACCGTACGTGCCGCAATTGATTCAGCTTGTCGGGACCGATCGTGCGCACCGATTGGTGGCGCTGCCACCAGTCGATATTGCGCGGCGAAGATGCGAGAAAAGCCACCCCGCCTCCGGCCACCGTGACCTTCGATAGCGACGCGAACACAAGCGCGCGATCGGGATAGCCGGCCTTCAGCGTGGCTTCGACGATGTCCGGGCTCGCATGCCTTCTCTCGGTCAAGTGATGGAAGCGATAAGCGTCGTCCCATAAGAGCCTGAAGTCGGGCGCGGCGGTCGGCATCGAGGCGAGACGCCGCACGACGTCATCCGAATAGATCGTTCCCGTCGGGTTGCTATAAAGCGGAGTGCACCAGATGCCCTTGATCGTTGGATCGGCCGCAACCTGTGCCTCGACGAAGTCCATATCGGGGCCGTCCTCGCCGAGCGGCACCGCGATCATCCGGATGCCTAGCGCCTCGCAAATCGCAAAATGCCGATCGTAGCCGGGCACCGGACAAAGAACTGCCACGTCCTGCGGCGATTTGCGCCACGGCTCGCCGCCTGGCATGCCAAACAACATCGCCAACGCGAGTGCGTCGTGCATGAGCTCGAGGCTCGAGTTGCCGGCCGCGACGACTTGGCCTGGTGACAGGCCGAGCAACTGTGCGCCGAACTCGCGCGCTTCAGGCAGGCCCAGCAAATGACCGTAGTTGCGGCAATCTATACCATCGCGTGAAAGATGCCCAACGGTCGCCGCCTCGTCGATCAGCGCACGGGACAAGTCGAGCTGCTCGGGGGCGGGCTTGCCGCGCGTCATATCGATCGATAGGCCCAGGCGGACAAAGTCGTCGTAAGTCATCGGCATGGCGTTCTCTTCTCGGGTCATTCGGGAATGAAATCGAAGGCGGGTGAGCTCAGTATGCCGATATGGGACGATTCAGACAAACGCGATATATTGAACTCTTCGTTCAGCTTTTCTGATAGCTAAAAGACGATGAAGACACTCGACCTCGACGTGCTTTCCATGGTAGTCGCCGTTGCCGATGCCGGTAGCTTCTTGCGCGGCGCCGCGCTCGTGCATCGCTCGCAATCGGCGGTCAGCATGCAGGTGAAAGCGCTCGAAAGCGCACTCGGCAAATCGCTGTTCGTGCGCCGAGCGCGCAGCGTCGTACCGACACAGGAAGGGCATCTGCTCGTCGAATATGCGCGCCGGATGCTCGCACTGCGCGATGAGGCATGGGCGTCGCTCGTGCACCCCGACATCAAGGGGCGTGTCGTGATCGGCGTACCCGATGACTACGCTTCCTCGCTTTTGCCCGGCGTATTGCGCAAATTCTCGGCGACCTATCCGAAGGTCGAGATTCAGGTGATCGGCCTGCCGAGCCATGCGCTCGTCCCGCTCGTGAAGGACAACAGGATCGACTTGGCCTGCATGACACGCACGAAAGGCGTCCGTGGCGAGTTCGTCCGGCTCGAGCCGACGGTGTGGGCCGGCGCCGCGCGCGGCGGACCGATATGGAAAGAGCGGCCGCTGCCGATCGCCGTCTTCGCGGCCGGCAGCGTCGCGCGCGCGAATGCGATTCGTGCGCTCCAGCGGGCGCGCATCGCCTATCGCACGTCGTATGAGAGTCCGAGCTTGCTCGGGCTTTTCAGCATGGTCGAAGCGGGACTCGCGGTAGCGCCCGTCGCGCGCTGCGCGCTGCCCGAGCGCTTCGTCCAGCTCGGTCGAGCGCAAGGGCTGCCGCCGTTACCGCCGCTCGAAATCGTGCTCGCGCGCAGCGCCGGGTCCAATCGTCCTGAATGCGATTTCCTCGCCGAGCAGATTTTGGGGGAGTTGCGGGTTTGACCGGAGGGTAGCCGCGACAATCCAAACTTGCGGCCCCACAATGTCCGGATGAAAGAAATGTTGCCTGCATCGTGCCTCGTCGCGGCAGGCGCGGATGCAACGTCGCCGATCGATGTCGAAATCCTAGAACAACGACTTTTGCCGCTGCCGCGTCACCGGCATCACATCGAATCCATCGAATTTCTCGCGCGCCTTCGCCAGATCGTGCAGCAGTTGCCTTTGCAGCCAGGTCTCGGCACCGCCGCCGAAGGCTCTGTCGAGCCGCAGCGCCATTTCAGGCGAGATTCCAGCCTTGCCGCTCAAAAGGTTCGTCAGCGCCTGGCGGCTCACGCCAAGCGCCGCCGCGCCCTGCGTGACGGTCAGATTGAACCGTTCGAGGCAAGTCTGGCGCACGATAGCGCCGGGATGGATGTAGTCGGAATCGGCCATGGGCCGAAACCTTATCGGCGAAGTGGAGATTCGTCAACCGACAAGTGCCGGTTGTCGCGTCGGATACACGGCGCGACGACGTGCTTAGCCGATCCGCGCCAGCGCCTCGTCGATCAACGCTTCCAACAACGGCTCGATCGTCAAGGCCCGCGCCTCGTCATAGGCGTAAGGGCGCGTTTCCTGCATGTAAGTGATTTGCGACAGCTCGAGTTGCACGGCGTGAACACCCTCCGCGGGCTTTCCGTACTGCCTCGTGATATAGCCTCCCTTGAAGCGCCCGTTCGCGACAGCTGTATAGCCGCCATGCCGGGTCACGCATTCGGCCAACGCCTCGGCCATCCCCGACGCCGCACTCGCGCCGCCTGCCGTACCGAAGTTGAAATCGGGCAGGCGACCCTCGAAGAAACGCGGCACGCGAGAGCGAATCGAATGCGCTTCCCATAGCAGCACGTTGCCGTGCCGCGCCTTCAGCGCCGCGATCTCTTCGACGAGCGCGTCGTGATAAGGCTGCCAGTAGCGCGCGCGGCGCCGGTCGATCTGCTCGTTCGTCGGCTCGCCACCCGGATGGTAGAGCGGCTCCTTATCGAACGTATCGACGGGTAGCAAGCCCGTCGTGTCCTGCCCCGGGTAAAGACTGGCGTTGTCAGGCGGCCGGTTGAGGTCGATCACGTACCGCGCATAGTTCGGCACGAGCAACGATGCGCCACGTCGCGCTGCAAACGCGTACAGACGCTCGAGATGCCAATCGCAATCGTCGACGTAACCGGCCACGTCCGTCATCGTTGCCCGAATCTCTTCAGGAATCTCGGTACCGACATGCGGCATCGAAATCAGCAGCGGCAAGTGGCCGCGGTGTAGTGAAAAAATCGGTCGCGCGCTCGATGTGCTCATATGAGATCCCGTCGCTATAAGAAAGAACGATGCACCGCCTCAGCGAAGCAGTTGCGCCATCGCGTCCCGATAGGCCGCATAGGCTCGTCCTTCATCGAAGTGCCTGCCGGCCCGCACGACGCATTTGCCTCCCACATGGACATCGCGAATCGGCGATACGCCATGCTCGCAAAACACGATACCCGCAAGCCAGCTGTCGCGCAGATGTCCATCGATACTGGGATGCAGGGGATCGAGCACGATCCAATCGGCCCGGCAGCCCGCTCGCAACGCGCCCGTGGCGCGACCTGTAGCATAGCCTCCGCCCGCGAGCGCTGCTTCCACTAGTCGATCCGCAACCCGAGGCCGCGCCTCTGAGGCAAGCACGTTGCGCTCCCGCCGCGCGAGACGCTGCCCATATTCGAGAAGACGCAATTCGGCGCGCCAATCGATGGCGACATGACTGTCCGAGCCGATGCCGATGCGCCCCCCCGCATCGAGGTAATCGCGCGCCGGAAAAATGCCGTCGCCGAGATTGGCCTCGGTGGTCGGACAGAGCCCCGTCACGGCGCGGCTCGCCGCCAGTGCCGCGACTTCGCCGGCATCGACATGCGTCGCATGAACGAGGCACCAACGCGCATCCACATCGAAACGGTCGAGCAGCCATGCAACAGGGCGCATGCTCGTCGCGGCGATGCAGTCGTCGACTTCGCCGGTCTGCTCCGCGATATGAATGTGCACCGGCGCGCCACGCATGTCGCTCGGGAGCCCGTCGATGAGCGCTCGCAGAGAATGCTCCGACACCGCGCGCAGCGAATGCGGAGCAACGCCATAGGCGAGCGCTCCATGCTCGGGCCTCGCATCGCGCAGCGCGGCGATCAGTTCGAGCAAGTCGTCAGGACTGCTGATGAAGCGCCGCTGATCGTCGCGCGGCGCGCGCGCACCGAACCCGCTGTATTGGTAGAGCACCGGCAGCATCGTCATGCCGATGCCCGCACGCGCGGCTGCATCGACGATGCGCTCCGCGAGCTCGGCACGATTCCCATAGCGGCTGCCATCGGGCGCGTGGTGGATGTAGTGAAATTCGCAGACCGACGTATAGCCCGCTTTCAGCATCTCCACATAAAGCCAATGTGCAACGGCTGCGAGCGTCTCGGGCTCGATTCGCGCCGCGAACCGATACATGAGATCGCGCCAGCTCCAGAAACTGTCACTCGCATTCGCCCTATACTCGGTGAGTCCAGCCATCGCGCGCTGGAACGCATGCGAATGCAGATTCGGCATCCCGGGCATCAGCGGGCCCGCCGCGCGGACGAGATCGGATGTCGGCGCGGTGTCCGGCGTGACAGCGGTGAGCGTGCCCTCGGCATCCCATTCGATCAGCACATTGCGATGCCACCCTCCGGGAAGCCATGCGTGCTCGGCGAACAACTGACGGGGCGTGGGTAAATCGAGCGTTATCGTCATGGATTCGGATCCCTCCACAGCTCGTCGCCGGCGATCTCGGAGAAGAAAAGGATTCGCACGCGTCGTCTCACGTGCGAGCGCCGCGCTCGAATACCGTCATACCGGCATGAACGACACGCGAGGCAAGCGGCCTTCCGATCCAATAAGCAAGTTCGGCAAGCGTATCGATGGACCACGCGACAAAATCGGCCTGCCGCCCGACCTCGATCGCGCCATGGCGATCCTCCCGGCCCAGCGCGCGCGCGGCATGTGCAGTCACGCCCTGCAACGCTTCGGCCACCGTCAGGCGAAACAGTGTGCAGCCCATGTTCAACATCGCGAGAAGTGAAGTAGCCGGCGACGTCCCGGGGTTGCAGTCGGTCGCGAGTGCGATCGGCACTTCGTAGCGGCGCAATAAATCGACCGGTGGCAATTGCGTTTCGCGAATGAAGTAATAAGCGCCAGGCAATAGGACGGCGACCGTGCCCGCCTCTTTCATCGCGGCCACACCGGCTTCGTCCAGGAATTCGAGGTGATCCGCCGAGAGCGCTTGATAGCGCGCCGCGAGCGCGGCCCCGCCGTTGGCGCTCAGCTGCTCGGCATGCATCTTCACGGGCAAGCCACGGCGAGTGGCCGCATCGAGCACGCGCTCGCTTTGCTCGCGCGAGAATCCAATGCGCTCGCAAAAGACATCGACCGCATCGACGAGACCTTCGTCCGCCAGCGCCGGCAGCATCCGCTCACAGACTTCGTCGATATAGTCGTCGGCGCGGCCGGCGAACTCGGGCGGCAGGGCGTGCGCGCCGAGAAACGTCGTATAGACCGATACGGGATGGCGTCGCCCGAGCTCGCGCGCGACGCGCAACATCTTCCGCTCGCTCGCGAGATCGAGACCATAGCCCGATTTGATTTCGATGGCGGCGACGCCTTCGGCCATTAGCGGCTCGAGGCGGCGAGCGGCATCGTCGAGCAAAGTGGCTTCGTCGGCGGCGCGCGTCGCCCGGACCGTCGAGGCGATCCCGCCGCCGCGCCGCGCGATTTCCTCATAACTCACGCCCGCCAGTCGCAAGGCGAATTCGTCGGCGCGATGGCCGCCGTGAACGATATGCGTATGGCAATCGACGAGACTCGGCGTGACCCATGCGCCGCCGAGGTCCTCGCGCGGCCACGACGCAACTTCGACGGGCAACGCGCGGACGGGGCCGAGCCATTCGATGCGGCCTGCGCGCACGGCGAGCGCGGCGTCGACAATGGTGTCGTCCGGATCGCCATGCGGACAAAGATGAAGATGCTGCCAGACCCGCTCGCTCATGGTCGATTGGCCCGCCTGTCGAAATAACGGATGCTGACGGCGATCGCGGTTCCCGCGCCCGACACCACGCAGCGCAGATCACGCGGCCGCTCGAGATGCAGTGTGTCCATCGCCGCGAGGCGGACGGGCTCGCTCCCGACGACGGTCAGATCGAGCCTGCCTTCGGCGCAAAAGACGAGCGCCGCATCGGCGTCGAGCCGATGCTCGTTTCCGTCGCGCCAGAGCTCGACCGTGCCGCTCGCCTCGCTTCGCCGCAGCATCAGATTGAAGTCGCGCGTCGGCCCGTCCAGCAATTCCGCGTTGACGACGAGCTCGCCCGCGAAGCGCGCGAACGCGAACGGCTCGCTCAACGCCGTCTGCGCCATGCCGCGCTCGTCGGCGAGCAGCATGCCCGCGCCGGACAGCAGCACGAGTGTCCGCTCGACCCCCGAGAAACGCGAAAACGGACCGGAGCGTTCGACATCGGCCACGCTGACGCGCCAGAGGAAGTCGTCGAAGCCGGCACCGGGAGGATGCACCGCGATCTCGCGCGTCACGCCGCCGCCGTTCTTCCATGGCGACGCGACAATCTCGGCGCCACGCACGACTCGCGCCGAAGCGAGAATCGCGCAAGGGGCGCCCGGATGCCCCGCCATGACCCGAGGCTGAGCCATCGCCATCTCCATCGTTTCACCGCCCGAGCATCGGCAGTTTCAGCCCGACTTCCCGCGCGGTGCGCCGAGCGAGCTCATAGCCGGCGTCGGCATGTCGCATGATCCCCGTCGCGGGATCGTTGAAGAGGACGCGCTCGATGCGACGCGCGGCCGCTTCGGTGCCGTCGCAGACTATGACGACGCCGGCATGCTGACTGAAGCCCATGCCAACGCCGCCGCCATGATGCAGCGACACCCAGGTCGCGCCGCCCGCCGTATTGAGCAGCGCGTTCAAGAGCGGCCAGTCGCTGACGGCATCCGAGCCGTCCTTCATGGCTTCCGTCTCGCGATTCGGGCTGGCGACCGAGCCCGTGTCGAGATGGTCGCGGCCGATCACGATCGGCGCCTTCAACTCGCCGCGCGCCACCATCTCGTTGAAAGCGAGGCCGAGCCGGTAGCGGTCTTTCACACCGACCCAACAGATGCGCGCAGGCAATCCCTGGAACGCGATACGCTCGCGCGCCATATCGAGCCAGTTATGCAGATGCGCGTCGTCCGGAATGAGCTCCTTCACCTTAGCATCGGTCTTGTAGATGTCCTCGGGGTCGCCCGAGAGCGCCACCCAGCGGAACGGCCCCTTGCCTTCGCAAAAGAGCGGGCGGATATAGGCCGGCACGAATCCCGGAAAGTCGAACGCGTTTTCGACTCCCATGTCCTGCGCCATCTGCCGAATATTGTTGCCGTAATCGAGCGTCGCCGCGCCGCGCTTTTGCAGCGCGAGCATCGCCCGCACCTGGTTCGCCATCGATTGCTTGGCGGGCGCGACGATACCGTGCGGATCGATTCGCTGGCGCTCGCGCCATTCGGCGACTGTCCAGCCCTGCGGCAAATAGCCGTTGATCGGGTCGTGCGCGCTCGTCTGATCGGTTACGCAATCGGGCGTGATGCCGCGTGAGACGCACTCGGCGAATACGTCGGCCGCATTGCCGAGGAGTCCTATCGAAACGGGCTTACCGCTCGCCTTCGCCGCCTCGATCATCGAGAGCGCCTCATCGAGCGTCGTGGCCTTCTTGTCGACGTAGCGTGTCTTGAGACGAAAGTCGATCCGTGTCTCGTCACATTCGACGGCGATCATCGAGAAGCCGGCCATCGTCGCGGCAAGCGGCTGCGCGCCGCCCATGCCTCCAAGGCCGCCCGTCAGGATCCAGCGACCTTTCGCATTGCCGCCGAAATGCTGGTTCGCGACCGCATAGAACGTCTCGTAGGTGCCCTGCACGATGCCTTGGCTGCCGATATAGATCCAGCTGCCGGCCGTCATCTGGCCGTACATCATGAGACCCTTGCGATCGAGCTCATGAAAATGGTCCCACGTCGCCCAGTGCGGAACGAGATTCGAATTCGCGAGCAGCACGCGCGGCGCATCGGCATGCGTGCGAAACACGCCGACAGGCTTGCCCGATTGAATCAGAAGCGTCTCGTCGTCGCCGAGATCCCTCAACGTCTCGAGGATCTGGTCGAAGCAATTCCAATCGCGCGCGGCACGACCGATGCCGCCGTAGACGACGAGCGCATGCGGATGCTCCGCGACCTCAGCGTCGAGATTGTTCTGAATCATCCGATAAGCCGCCTCGGTCAGCCAGCTCTTGCAGGTCTTCTCGCCGCCGCGCGGCGCGCGCACCGTGCGCGTGGGGTCGAAGCGCGGATCGGAAAATTTCGGGTCGTTCATTCAGTTCTCCTCGGAGATTCGTGTGCCTCGATTCCGCAGGCTTCAGTTCAGAAGTGGCCTGTGAATCGATAACGGTTGCCGGGATGCCAGAGGTTGGCTACCGAAGCGACAAGCGTTCGCGTCCATGTACGCCGGTGCAGGACCAGACATGGCTCGCCGTCGGCCATCGCGAGATGCTCACGCGTCTCGGGCTCGGGCAACGCCGCCTCGATGCGGTATTCGACGCGCGATAGCGGCGCGACGCGCACGAGGTACTGGTTCGGCGTGATCCGCGTGAAATCCTGCAGCGCATATTCGGGCGCGGCCGCCGGATTCACCCAGCGCTCCTCCAATTGCACAGGCTCGTCGTTTTCGTAATGCAGCAGCCGTGATTGAAAGATCGGGCTGCCCGCCTTCACCTGCATTTCCTCGGCCAGCGCGGCATCGGCGACGGTCGCGCCCAGCGCGAGCACGGTCGCGCGATGGCGGTGACCGCGCGCGCCGATTTCATCGGAGATGCTGCGAATCGCGACAAGCGTCGATTCGTACTTGGGCCGCGCGACGAACGTACCCGCGCCCTGCACGCGCGTCAGCACCTGCTCGGCCGTCAACTCGCGCAGCGCGCGGTTCACCGTCATCCGCGCCACCTTGAAGTCGCGCGCGAGCTCGTTCTCGGAAGGCACCTGATCGCCCTCGGCCCACTCACCCGAGTGAATGCGCGCGAGAATGAAGTCCTTGATGCCCTGATAGGCGGGGGCGTTCATGACAACGAACGAAGTAAGCGTGGGGGTCGTTTCATTTCGCGAGCGGCGCCTCGGATTCGAACGAGAACGGGCTTGCCGCGGCAATCGTGCCGTCGCGCACGAGCCCCTCGATGGAGGCAATGTCCGGCGCGAAGTACCGGTCGAGGTCGTAGTGCGGCACGGCCGCGCGCACGGTTTCCATCACGCGCCGCAACGGCGCGCTCGTGCGATGAGGCTGGCGCAAGTCGATGCCCTGGGCGGCCGCGAGCAACTCGATCGCAAGAATATTGGCCGTATTCGCGGCAATGTCGGCGAGCTTGCGCGCCGCGAACGTCGCCATCGAGACATGGTCTTCCTGGTTCGCCGAGGTCGGCAACGAATCGACGGAGGCCGGATGTGCAAGGGTCTTGTTCTCCGAGGCGAGCGCGGCCGCCGTCACGTGCGCGATCATGAAGCCCGAGTTGACGCCGCCATCTTTGACGAGAAACGGCGGCAAGCCCGAAAGCGTGGCGTCGATGAGCAGCGCAATCCGTCGCTCGGCCAACGCACCGATCTCGGCGGCCGCGAGCGCGAGATTGTCGGCGGCGAACGCAACGGGCTCCGCATGGAAGTTGCCGCCAGACAGCACTTCGCCCGTATCGGGGAAAATCAGCGGGTTGTCCGAAACGGCATTCGCTTCGACGAGCAACACGTCGGCCGCGTGGCGCATCTGGTCGAGGCACGCGCCCATCACCTGCGGCTGGCAGCGCAGGCTGTACGGGTCCTGCACCTTGCCGCAGTCGCGATGCGAGAGATTGATGCCCGAACCTTCGAGCAAGGCGCGATAGGCGGCGGCCGCGTCGATCTGGCCGCGATGGCCGCGCAACTCGTGAATACGCGCGTCGAACGGCTTGACCGAGCCCGCCGCGGCATCGACCGACAGCGCCCCGGCCACGAGCGCCGTCCGAAAGAGGTCCTCGATCGCGAAGAGGTTGTAAAGCGCGAGCGCCGTCGACGCTTGCGTGCCGTTCAAGAGCGCGAGCCCCTCCTTCGCTTGCAGCGTCAGCGGCGCGAGGCCCGCGAGTTCCAATCCTCGAGCCGCGCTCATACGCTCGCCGCGCGCATGCACCTCGCCGATGCCGAGCAGCGCGGCGGACAAATGCGCGAGCGGCGCAAGATCGCCGGACGCGCCGACCGACCCTTTGACGGGAATGACGGGCAGCACATCGGCATTGAAGAGCGTCAGCAGCGCATCCATGACCTCGCGCCGTATTCCCGAGTGACCTCGGCCGAGACTCGAGAGCTTGAGCGCGATCAAGAGCCGCACGACGGGCGCCGCCATCGGCTCGCCGACGCCGACCGCGTGCGACAGCACAAGGTTGCGCTGCAACAGCTCGAGCTGATCGTGCGCGATATGCGTGCTCGCGAGGCGGCCGAAGCCCGTATTGATCCCGTAGGCGGGCTCGCCCTTCGCGGCGATGTCGGCCACCGCCTGCGCACCGGCGTCGATGGCGGCATGACTCACCGGGTCGAGCGCGAGCGTGACTGGCTCGCGAGCAATGCGGCGCAGTTGCGGGAGAGTGAGATGGCCGGGCGTGAGAATCATCATGAAAAGTGTCCTGCTGCAACAGTCGGTCGTCGTTGAGATGGCAGTCTAGCCCGGTCGTCTTGTATATACAACTCGTTTTTACAAGCCGCATGTAAGGGATTTCCATTAGCTCGATCGAAGCGCTGACCTGTCGGCTCGAAGAACCGATTTTCGAGAGGAAAATCGTGCAAACGACGGATCGACGATGGCGCCTCCAGCTGTCGTCACTGCACGGTTTTCGCGGCGCGACCCGCCGCCAACTTGTCTATACACGC
>JBCNPL010000570.1:0-2659 GCA_039593375.1 Paraburkholderia sp.
ATGCCGCGCAGGTTGATGACGCCCTTGATGAACTCGGGCGCATTGGCGATGCGCGTCACGCTGTCGTAGCCGCGAATCTCCTGCACTTTGAGAATGTCGATACCGTACTCTTCGGCGCCGAGCGTGAAGACGAGGAATTCCTGTCCGGCCGCGTCGGCCTGCTGCGCGTCCCGGCGGCCGCCGGCGACGAGCGCGTTATTCGTGTTGCTGACTTGGAGTTCTGCCACGTTAGCCCCCACAACAGTTGGGAATTACGAAAAGTTCATTGCGCCATGCGAGGCGCGCGAGTCGCGGATCAACGCCGCCACGTCGACGATCAGCGCGACGCTGCCGTCGCCGAGAATCGTCGCCGCCGAGATGCCGTGCACCTTGCGGTAATTCGTTTCGAGGTTCTTCACGACGACCTGCTGCTGGCCGACGAGCTCGTCGATCAGCATCGCGAAGCGGCGGCCCTCGGTCTGCATGATCGTGACGATGCCTTGCGTCGGATCGGTGCGCGCGCCTTCCACCGAGAAAATCTCGTGCAGCGCGACCACGGGCAGATATTCGCCGCGCACGCGCACGACGCGCTCGCCGTTCGCGACCGTATAGATGTCGTCGGCCGACGGCTGCAGCGACTCCATCACGAAATTGAGCGGCAGGATGAAGATTTCGTTGCCGACCTTCACCGACATGCCGTCGAGAATCGCCAGCGTGAGCGGCAGGACGATGCGCGTCGTCGTGCCCTTGCCCGCCTGCGAGGCGATCTCGACATGCCCGCCCATCGACTGGATGTTGCGCTTGACGACGTCCATGCCGACGCCTCGGCCCGAGACATCCGTCACCTGATCGGCCGTCGAGAAGCCCGGCATGAAGATGAGGTTCCAGACTTCCTCGTCCGTCATCGAATCGCTGACCTGCATGCCCTGCTTGGCCGCCTTCGCGAGAATCTTGTCGCGGCGCAGGCCGCCGCCGTCGTCGCTGACTTCGATGACGATATTGCCGCCGTGGTGAGCCGCCGAGAGAACGAGCTGCCCCGTCGGATCCTTGCCCGCCGCGCGCCGCGCCTCGACCGTCTCGATGCCGTGGTCGAGGCTGTTGCGCACGAGGTGCGTGAGCGGATCGATGATTCGCTCGATGAGGCTCTTGTCGAGCTCGGTCGCCTGACCGAACGTGACGAGCTCCACCTCTTTGCCGAGCTTCGCCGCGAGATCGCGCACGAGGCGCGGGAAGCGGCTGAAGACATAGTCCATCGGCATCATGCGGATCGACATCACCGCTTCCTGCAGATCGCGCGCGTTGCGCTCGAGCTGCGCCATGCCGTTGAAGAGGCGATCGTGCAGTGCCGGATCGAACGCGCTCGTCGTCTCGGCCAGCATCGCCTGCGTGATGACGAGCTCGCCGACGAGGTTGATCAATTGATCGACCTTCTCCACGCCCACCCGGATCGAGCCGCCCTCGCTCGTCGCCGCGGCGGCGGCCGGGCGCGCCTTGCGCTCGTCGGCGCTCGCGGACGAAGCGGATGACGAAGAAGCCGCGGACGGCGCGGCGGCCGGCAGGCCAGACGCCGATTCGGGCTGCGGCTCCGACTGGATCGCGGCCGGCGAGGCCGCCGCCGGGGCGGGTGCGGGCACCGCTTGGGGCGCCGCGGCGGCCGGTGCCGCGGAAACCGCGGCCGCCGAGGCAGCCGCGGGTGCGACGGCCTCGGTCGAAGCTTCCGCTTGCGCGCCGGGCGCCGTGCCGCGGCCGATCGAGATCTGACTTTCGTCGATGACGAAGCAGAGTACCGCCGTGATGTCGTCGGTCGGCACGTCGGTCTCGAGGTAGACGATCAAGTCGCCGCCGCTCTTCGCCTGTCCGACGATGTGGCCCAGGTTGCCCAGCTCTTCGATGAGCAGCGCCTGGTCCTTCTCCCCCACCCCCCGTAGCGTCACTTTCAGGTGAGGTCCTGCATCCGCGGGTTCGTTGCCCGCTTGTCCGGTGTCTTGCACGACAGCGTTTGCGCGTCCGTGCGTCGCATCGATCGCCTGATCGACGACATGATCGGGTGCGTTGCCGTCGGCGGCGCCGCCATCGCTCGCGCTCGCCGCGGGCGCCGGAGCAGCCGCGGGCGCGGGTTCCGCCGCGGGCGCCGCAACGGGCGCGGGCGCCACGGCCTGAGCGGGTGCCGCCTCGCCGTCGCGCAGGCGCTCGAGCTTGGCGCAGATCGCCGCGGCCGCCGCGGCGTCGGGCTCGGCGCTCGCACGATAGGCCGTGAGCTGATCGGCGAGCACGTCCTTCGTTTCGAGGAACGTATCGATCATGTCCTTGCGCAGCGTCAGCTCGTTGTTGCGCGCGCGATCGAGCAGCGATTCGAGAATGTGCGTGGTTTCGGTGAGCGCCGTGAAGCCGAACGTCGCCGCGCCGCCTTTGATCGAGTGGGCCGCCCGAAAGATGGCCGCGAGATCCTCGGGATCGGGCGTACCGACGTCGAGATTCAGCAGCAACTGCTCCATCTCTCCGAGCAGCTCGTCCGCCTCGTCGAAGAACGTCTGATAAAACTGTGTGATGTCGAGTGTCATGCTTCAGTCACCGCGAAGAATCATGAGGACAGCGCCGCGATCAGCTCGGTCAGCGTGTCGAGATCGAGCGGCTTCGCGATCCAGCCCGTCGCGCCGGCCGCGCGCGCCGCGTCCTTGAA
>JBCNPL010000571.1:0-2652 GCA_039593375.1 Paraburkholderia sp.
TGTCGGCCGCTTTCAATACGCCGCTCGCGGGTATCGTCTTCGCCATCGAAGAGCTGACGCGCAGCTTCGAAGTCCGCACGAGCGGCGTGCTGATCACCGCGATCATCGTGGCGGGCGTCATCGCGCTCGGGCTCAACGGCAACTACACATACTTCGGCACGATCGACGTCTCCCCGCACTTTCCCGGCGTGCTGGCGCTTGCCGTAGTCGTCACGGCGCTGGTCACGGGCGTGGCCGGCGGCATTTTCTCGTGGCTGCTGCTCCATACGTCGCGTTGGCAACCCGCGGCGCTCGCCCGCCTGCACCGCGAACAGCCGGTCGTATTCGGGGCGCTCTGCGGCCTTGCGATCGCCATCGTCGGCATCGCAAGCGGCGGTCATACGTTCGGCAGCGGATACGCCGAAGCGCGCGGACTGCTGGAGGGTCGCGAGCAGTTGTCGATGCTTTACCCGTTCGCCAAGATGGCTTCGATGGTGGCGTCGTACTTGCCCGGCATTCCAGGCGGCATCTTCGCGCCGTCGCTATCGATCGGCGCGGGCTTCGGCAATTTGCTGCACCTGGCGTTCACGAGCATGCAGTTGCAAATGCTGATCGCGCTCGCGATGGTCGGCTATCTCGCCGCCGTCACGCAATCGCCGATCACCTCGTTCGTCATCGTGATGGAAATGATCAATGGTCATGCGCTCGTGATCTCGCTGATGGCTACCGCGCTCGTTGCGAGCCGCGTCTCGCGCCTCTTTGGTCCGCCGCTTTACGAAGCGCTCTCGCATCGCTACCTGACGCCGAGAATGGAAGCGGCGCCGGCGGCCGATTCACCGAAAGCCCTCGAGCCGCTGTTCGAGGACGAACCCGAGAACACCGAGCAGCAGGCCGATACGCCGAGCAAGTGATTCGGGCGCGAAGCCGCATGCGGGGCCACGGGCCGGCTCCGAGTGCGATCGCGCGAAGCCGCGCGCCGGTCGTCCGGCTGCGGCTCGAGGAGAAACAAGCTCGAGGCGATATCGGCCGATATGAGCGTCAAGCGCCTATATCGTCGTCAAACCTGCGGGATTTCAATCTTGACTTCGAGCACCTCGAGATTGTCCTGGCGCTCCAGGCTCACGCGAATGTCGTCATTGGAAATGTTGACGTACTTCGAGATGACCGCGACGAGTTCGCGTTGCAGCGCGGGTAGATAATCGGCCGGCGGGCGCCCGCCCGCACGCTCGTGAGCGATGATGAGCTGCAGGCGCTCCTTCGCGACCACCGCGGACTTCTTCTTCTCGCCGAGCAGAAAGGAAAGAATCGACATATCGAGCGCCCCCCTTATCTGTTGCCGAACAGGCGCTGCAGCAAGCCCGGCTTCTGATAATCGGTGAAGCGCAACGCCTTGTCCTCGCCGAGAAAGCGCGCGACGACATCCTTGTAGGATTCGGCCACATCGGAGCCGTCCATATGGACGGCGGGCAGACCTTGGTTCGATGCGTGCAGGACCGCCTCCGATTCGGGCACGACGCCGATCAGCTCGATCCGCAGGATTTCCTGGATGTCGGAGAGCGATAGCATCTCGCCTTCGCTGACGCGCTTCGGGTTGTAGCGCGTGATGAGCAGGTGCTCCTTGATCGGGTCCTTGCCCTCGATCGCACGCTTCGTCTTCGACGACAGGATGCCCAGAATCCGGTCGGAGTCGCGTACCGACGACACTTCCGGATTCGTCACGATAAGCGCCTCGTCGGCGAAATGCATCGCGTAGAGCGCGCCCGATTCGATACCGGCCGGCGAATCGCAGACGATATAGTCGAACCCCATGCCGGAGAGGTCGTTGATGACTTTCTCGACGCCTTCGAGCGTCAACGCGTCTTTGTCGCGTGTTTGCGAGGCCGGCAGGATGAACAGGTTCTCGCACTTCTTGTCCTTGATGAGCGCCTGATTGAGGTTGGCCTCACCCTGGATCACGTTGATGAAATCGTAGACGACGCGGCGCTCGCAGCCCATGATCAGATCGAGGTTGCGCAAGCCGACGTCGAAATCGATCACGGCCGTCTTGTGGCCTCTTAGCGCCAGTCCCGACGCGAAACTCGCGCTCGTGGTCGTCTTGCCGACGCCGCCTTTGCCCGAAGTCACCACAACGATTTTTGCCATTTCCCCTTACCCTTGTTCGTCAAATGAGTTCGATGAGGCCCGCGCGGCGCGGCGCATATTCGCGCGTCCTACGTAAGCCTCAACGGTTCGATGATGAGCTTCTCGTCGGCAAGCCTGATTTGGACGGACTTGCCGAGAACGTCGGCCGGCAGCGGATTTTCGGTCGTTCGGTAGATGCCGGCGATCGAGATCAGTTCCGGCTCGAGACACGTGCAGAAAATGCGCGCACCGTGATTGCCGTGCACGCCGGCGAGCGCCCGCCCGCGCAGCGGCGCGTAGATATGAATATTGCCCTCCGCAATCACTTCGGCACCGTGGCTGACGAGCCCAAGCACGATCAAGTCGCCCTTGGCATAGACCTGCTGGCCCGAGCGAAGCGGCCTGTCGATGACGAGCGTTTGCGCGCCCGGCGCCTGCCTGACAGGCTGTTCGTCCGTGGCAGGCGGCTGCGCAGTCGAGCGTTCCGCCGGCTTCGGCTCGTCCGATCGGCGATCGTCGGTCTTCGCGCCGGTGCCTCGCTTATCGCGAGCT
>JBCNPL010000572.1:0-2651 GCA_039593375.1 Paraburkholderia sp.
ACGGACTTCAACCTGCTGCGCGACGCCGTGGCGGCGGACGCCGACGCGGCGGGCCAGAAGTACGGCTATCGCGACAAGACGAGCGACGGGCCGTGGAATTTTCCGACGAAGCTGCGCGGCACGATCGTATCGGTCGACACGTCTTCGAGCGTGGGAACGGTCGGCGTCGATACGAGCGGCAGCGGCAAGCCCGACGTCATCGTCGATATCGGCCCGACCGTGCTCGGCACGGCGTTGCGCGATTCGCTCGACTTCGTTTCGTTTTCGGAATTCAAGAATCAGATCGATTACGCGCGGTACGGCACCGCGCTCAACGCCTATGCGGCCGAGCACGTCATGAAGGCGCTGCCGCGCGCCGACCTGAAAGGCAGGACGATCATGGTGACGGGCACGTTTTCGTACGACGGCACGAGCGATCAGCCCGAGGTCGTGCCCGTCGCGATCGCACTGGAGAAAGCACAATGACTGCCGGGTCCGATGCGGTGCCGAACGACGACGTGATCCTGTCCGTCGAAGCAATCACGAAGGTCTATCCGGGAACGACCGCGCTGAAGGAAGTGAGCTTCGCCGTGCACCGGGCAGCCGTCAACGTGCTCGTCGGCGAGAACGGTGCGGGCAAGTCGACGCTGATGCGGATCATCGCGGGCGCCGAGCAGCCGACTTCGGGGCGGCTCGTGCTCGACGGCGTACCCATCGAGCTTGCCGACAGCGCGCAAGCGCTGAAACTGGGGATAGGCATCGTTCATCAGGAGCTCAACCTTTTTCCGAATCTGTCGATCGCCGAGAACGTGTTTCTCGCTCGCGAAATCACACGCGGCCGCGTTCACATCGACAGGGACACGCAGCGCACGAAGGTTCGCGCGTTGCTCGAGCGGCTGGAACTCGACCTGAGTCCCGACACGCTCGTCGAGGATTTGCCGATCGGTCAGCAGCAATTGATCGAGATCGCCAAAGCGCTCGCGCAGGATGCGCGCATCCTGATACTCGACGAGCCCACGTCGGCGTTGAGCGCGGCGGAAGTGGAGGTGCTCTTTCGCGTCATCGCCGACCTCAAATCGCATGGTGTCGCGATCGTCTACATCTCCCATCGACTCGAGGAGCTCATTCGCATCGGCGATTACATCACGGTGCTGCGCGATGGGCGCATCACGGGCCATCAGCGCATGGAGCGCGTCGACGTTCGGTGGATCGTTCAGCAGATGGTCGGGCGGGAAACACGTGACTTCGCTCGCCCGGTCGGGCATGAACGCGGCGCGGAAGTCCTCTGCGTACGCGACCTTTCGCTCCCGAAGAAGGGGGGCGGTTATCTCGTCGATCGCGTCTCGCTGACCCTGCATGCGGGCGAAATCGTCGGCATCTACGGTTTGATGGGGGCCGGGCGCTCTGAACTGTTCGAGTGCATTCTCGGCTGCCACGCCGATGCGCAAGGCGAAGTCATGCTGGGGGGCAAGCCCCTTCGCGGCAAGGCGATCGCCGAGCGCGTCGCCGAGGGCGTCGCCCTGATTCCCGAGGACCGCAAGGCCGACGCGCTGCTGCCGATCCTCTCGATAGGAAGCAACATGACATTGTCGAGCCTTGGCGCATTGGCGCGCGGCTTCGACATCGGCCCGAAGCGCGAGCAGAGCCGGATCATGGGGTACATCAGCGATCTCGCGATCAAAGTGGCCGATTGGCGCTTGCCCGTGAGCTCGCTTTCGGGCGGCAACCAGCAGAAGGTCGTGATCGCGCGGGCCTTGATGACGACGCCCAAGGTGCTGCTGATGGACGAGCCGAGCCGCGGTATCGATGTCGGCGCCAAAGCCGACATTTTCAAGGTGATGCGCGATCTGTCCGTGAAGGGGCTCGGCATTCTCTTCGCAACCTCGGATCTCGAAGAGGTGATGGCCCTGTCGGACCGCATTCTCGTCATGTCGAGCGGGCGAGTGACGGCGCAATTCGAGGCGGCCGAAGCCACGCAGCACGATATCGTCGCGGCATCGGCGGTCGGCCGGCGCGCGCCTGCGACCGTGCGCGACGCGGATGCCGTTCGCGCATGATGCAACGAGGCGAGCGCTGCCTACCGCTGAACACAGACTCATAACACTGGAGACATCGAAATGACGGCTGTCGTCAAGCAAACGGGCTCGGCGTGGACTGTCGGAGAAGCGCCGTTGCTGCTGTTGCTGAAGTTGCGAACCTTCATCGCGCTCTTCGCCGTGGTGATCTTCTTTTCTTTCGCCGCGAACAATTTTCTCAACATCGAGAATCTGCTCATCATGTCGAGGCACGTCGCGCTCAACGCGTTTCTCGCGATCGGCATGACGTTCGTCATCGTCGCGGGCGGAATCGACTTGTCGGTCGGATCGGTCGTCGGACTGTCGGGAATGGTGGCGGGCGGGCTGATTCTGCATGGCATTCCGCTGGGCGAATACACGCTCTATCTGAGCGTGCCGATGGTGATCGTCGTCGCGCTGGTCGTCGGCACGGCGGTGGGGGCCATCAACGGTTTGCTGATCACTCGGCTCAACGTGGCGCCGTTCATCGCGACGCTGGGCACGCTCTATGTCGCTCGCGGAGCGGCACTGCTGTCTTCGGACGGCGAAACGTTCCCGAACCTGACCGGCAATCCCGCTTACGGCACGACCGGATTCCCGCTGCTCGGCAGCGCGACG
>JBCNPL010000573.1:0-2643 GCA_039593375.1 Paraburkholderia sp.
GCCGTGGCCGATCAGATGGTCTGGCGGTCGAGCCCCGACAGTCCGCGGTCATTGGGGGTGTTCGCACGTGCGATGGGTGCGCCGGGCAACCGCAACCTCGTCGACTTCAACGTCGATGCAGGCGTCGTCCTGAAGGCGCCGTTCAAGGGGCGCGACAACGATTCGGTCGGTCTCGCCGTCGGCTATGCGAGCATCGGTTCAAGCGCAAGTGCGTTCGATCGCGACACGGCCGCATCGACCACGCCCGGCTATCCGGTGCGCTCGGCCGAAACGGTGATCGAGGCCACGTACCAGTATCAAGTGGCGCCATGGTGGCTGTTGCAGGCCGATTGCCAGTACTTCTTCCGGCCGGGCGGCGGCATTCCGAATCCGACCGAACGAGGCGCGCGAATCGGCAACGAGGCGGTGGTCGGACTGCGGACCGTCGTGACGTTCTGAGTGAGGTGCCGCACGTCCTTCCGCGTTCTCACATGTCGATCCGCCCAGGCACGCGCATTTTCCCGACATTCATCATCGGCATCGGCACCGGTGACAGTTGGTTCCGCGCGGACGGCGCTTGGCTCCGTCCGTTGGCCTTCGCGACGCTTCGGTTATTTTTCCTTTTTGTCCAATCCAGCCACGGCTTCGTGGGCGCTGGAAACGAAGCAGCTATCCGGGCCGGGCTTGCTTGCGCAAGCTGCCGCGCGCTGATCGACTCGCGCATTCCCGTTGCCATCGATGGCCATTGCATCGCCTAGACCCTTCAGCTGGACGATGGCGGCTCTCGCTCCGGGTTCGATCTGTTGTGCGGCCATGTTCGCCGCGAGGGTGGCGATCTCCGCGTTCCGCCCATGTGCAATGTCGGCACCGAGTTCGCGGATGCGGCGCTCGTACCAGTCGGCGACACAGGCCTTGTCCGCGCAGTTGTGTTGACGCCATTGCCATTGCGCGACTCTGTCCGCCTCGATCGCATCGGGTACCGGCGCCGCATCTTTGGCGAGCCGATAGACGACGGCAAGCTTATCGTCGAGCGCCGAGAGTTGCGGATCGCCGCAGATCAGCCTCTCTGAAGCCGATGCGTTGTGCGGACACTTGAAGCTGGCCGCGTGCGCGAACTGAATCGTTGCGGTCAACACGACGAGCGGGACGATAACCGACGCTGCCGCGCGCCGGCGTGAAAAAAATGCGGACTTGTCGATGTGGCGAATCATGGGCGACCTCTCGTTGTACGGCTCGGGGATGGCATCGCGGGCATGGCTCGCCTTCTCGGAGAGACCGGCGTCCGTGCCCCGACGGCAACGAAGATAAGCGCGCGCACACCAACCGAAAGCTCGCATCTGCGGCGTGAATCGAAAGCTTGTTACTAAATCTTGCGGCTTAGCCGCCGTTGTCGGGCCGGTTCATCGACAAAAGCTCGTGCTCGTGCAAAGCGGCGTATTGAAGGAGCATGATCGTCTTACCGTCGATGATTTCTCCTTGCTCGATCATCTCGAGCGCCCTGCGCAACGGCACTTCGATGACCTCGAGATCTTCGCCTTCCTCGTGCAGCCCGCCTCCGGAGCTGACGCGCATCGAGGCGTCGTATTCCCCGATATAGAAATAAAGCTTTTCCGTAACGGATCCGGGGCTCATGAATGCCTCGAAGACCTTGCGGATGTGCGTGACCCGGTAGCCGGTCTCTTCCTCCGCCTCCGCACGGATCCGGACTTCAGGCGAGGCGTCGTCGAGAAGCCCACCCGCGGCCTCGATCAACATCCCGTCATGTCCGTTGACGAACGCCGGCATCCGGAACTGGCGCGTCAGAACGACGTTGCGCGTGTCCGGATCGATAAGCAGGATCGTTGCGCCGTTCCCGCGATCGTACGTTTCGCGGCTTTGACGTTGCCAGGTTCCGTCGCTGCGGAGGAAATCGAACGTCACTTTTCTGAGCACGTACCAGTCGTCCGACAGCACCATCGTATCGATGAGGCGTACGCGATCTTTCATGGATGTCACTGCCGTCTCCCAGGTTGTCCGAGGTGGCTTATACTAGCGTGCATATTCGTGCAATTTCAAGAAGATTCGTGCATCATCATGCTGACAAGTCAAAGGAAGAAGGCGATCCTCGATGCGCTCAAGCGCGACGGGCAGGTATTGGCGACCGAGCTCAGCGTCAGATTCGGCGTCTCCGAAGATACGGTGCGCCGCGATTTGCGCGAACTGGCGACCGAGGGTTTGCTTCAACGCGTGCACGGCGGGGCCTTGCCGGCATCGCCGGCGGTTGCGCCCTTCGCGCAGCGAGAGGACATGGAGTCGCCCATCAAGCAACGCATTGCGCGCCGAGCTGCCGCCATGATCGCGCCGGAGCAGGTTGTCATCATCGATGGCGGGACGACCTCGGCGCATCTGGTTCGCTGCCTTCCGGCGGATCTCTCGGCGACCGTCGTGACGCACAGCCCGAGCGTTGCGGTCGCGCTCGTCGATCATCCGTCGATCGAAGTGGTGCTTATCGGTGGACGGCTCTACAAGCATTCGATCGTCGCCGTCGGCGCTGCCGCCGTGGAGGCGGTATCGCACATTCATGCCGACATCTACTTCATGGGCGTAACGGGCGTGCATCCGAAGGCCGGCTTGAGCACGGGCGATTTCGAGGAGGCCTACATCAAACGCGCGCTCGCCGGCCGC
>JBCNPL010000574.1:0-2641 GCA_039593375.1 Paraburkholderia sp.
TCGGAATCGGCATTTTGCCGCGCGCGGCGGTGAGGCCGGAACTCGTCGTCACACGATTGCGCATGGTCAGGCTCTTGGACCCGTGGGCGACGAGAACGCTGTGGATCGGCGCGAACGATTTGGCCATGTCATCGCCGGAGGTCGCCCGCCTCTTCAGATTCCTGTCCGGCGACTCCGATCTCGAATCGAACAACCCCCTGGCATGACTACACCGGATTTATGTCGTCCTGGCTGCGCCGCGTCGTGAGCGGCCCAAGCGTGCGTACGGTCACGGCGACGATCAGCAGCGCGGCCGAGATGACGCCGAACATCGCGCCGGCGCCATGCTGGTTCAGCACCGGCAGCAGAATGAAGGGGAGCAAGCCGCTCATGATGCGCGACAACGCGTAGGTGCTGCCGATCGCGGTGGAACGCACGCGCGCCGGGAAGATTTCGGCTTGGTAGACGTGATAAGCGTTGCTGAAAACGTTCGACGCACAGGTCGTCGCCACGCCGAACGCAAGGATCAGAGCAGCATTGTCCGAGTAGGCGAACCCGAGCCCGAAAACCGCGATCGACAGGATGGCCACGATGACGAGCGTGCGGCGCTCGATCCAGTTGAGCAACGGTATCGACAGTAGCGAACCGACGGGATAGCCGATAAACGAAAGCGCCATGAAAAGCGTGCCGTTGGTGACGTCGAAGCCTCGGCTTTTGACGACGAGGCCGGCGAGCGTGCCAAAGCCGTAGTAGCCGAACGCCTGGAACAGGTGGAAGACGGTCAACATCAGATAGCGTTTTGCGTAGGGTGCCTGCCGCAGCACGGCAATGCGTTCGCCGACGCTCGTCGCTCGCCGCATCGCCGATCCTTCGGAAACGATGGTCGGCAAACTGACGCCCGCGCTTTGCGCGAAGCGACGCAGCGTGGCGTGTGCTTCCTCGACACGGCCTCGTGCGAGCAGCCAGCGAGGGCTTTCCGGCAGCCTGTGCTGGATAAGCAACACGAACACCGCGCCGATGCTGCCGATGGCGAGGATAATGCGCCAGCCCGCTATGCCGTTGATGTGTTGGGGATTGAGCCAGACCGCGAGAAAGCCGACGAGCGGTACCGCGAGGTACGAGGTGGTGTAAGCCCATGCGGCCAACCGGCCTCTGCGCTCCTTCGGCAGAACCTCGGACAGGTAACTGTCGGCGACCGGATAGATGGCGCCGACGCCGATCCCGGTGAGAAACCGGCAGACCACGAGCATTCCCGCGTTGACCGAAAACGCACCGATCAGCGAAAAGGCGCTGTACCAGACCAGCGTGAACACGAATGCCTTGCGTCGGCCGATCCGATCGGCGAGGCTGCCGAGGCATAAGGAACCGAAGAACATGCCGATGAAGGCCGACGCCAGCAGCAGCTTGAAATCGATACTGTGCCTATCGATACCGAATTGGTTCTGCAGCGCGGAGCCGATCGAGCTCACGAGAAAGATCTCGTACATATCGAAGAACAGGCCGATGCCGACGACCCAGACCACGAACCGGTGCAATGCCGATACCGGCATCTCGTCCATCAACGTGCCGAGCGTCGCGGCAGGGCCGCTCTGTCGATGCGGTTCCTGCACGGTGCTATCGCCCCAGAGGGGAGGGTGAGTGTCCGCGACCGCGTTGCGGCGCATATCGAGCGGGTTGCTTCCCATGACGTCTCCTTGAGTTGTCCATCTTTGACGGGGTGTCCGGGGTCTTTGCCCCAGTGCGAAACCAGCGATAGGAAAAACGACGTTACGTTCGTTGAACGAACAAGCGTTCTTCAGGAATACCGTCGGCCATGGGCGACATCGGATGAAGATCGAGACGGCGGCCGGCCTTCAGTATTTGGCTTGGCACGTCGTGCCCAATGAGGCCGGGCAAAACGGCTGCCGCGTCGATCACGGCCTCCAGATTCACTCCCGTCTCGTATCCGTCGAGATCGAGCATGTGTACGAGTTCTTCGGTGCAGACATTGCCCGTGGCGCCCGGTGCATAGGGGCAGCCACCGAGCCCGCCGAGCGAGGAATCGAATCGGTCGATGCCTGCCTCGATTGCCGCGAGCGTATTGGCGAGCGCCATCCCGCGCGTATTGTGGAAATGCAGCGTGAGCTGTAGCTCGGGAAAGGCTTCGACGGCATGACGGCACAAGTGTTCGACCTGTGACGGATAGGCCATGCCCGTGGTATCGCAGAGCGTCACGCCGTGCACGCCGAGGTCGGCGAAGCGCCGCATCCAGTCGTGGACGTCCGCAATGGATACGTCACCCTCCATCGGGCAGCCCATCGCGGTGGAGAGCGAGACGTTGATGGCGACACCGGTATCGCGCACGACAGCCACGACATCGCGAAGCTGGGCGAACGACTGTTCTCGAGTCATGCGCAGGTTGTTGCGGTTATGGCTTTCGCTGATCGACATGACGAGATTGATCTCATCGACGCCACAGGAGAGCGCGCGCTCAGCGCCGCGCACGTTCGGCACGAGCACCGTATAGACGACATCGGGGACGCGCGCGATCCGCTGCATGACGGCCTCTGCGTCGCGCAGCGCCGGGATGGCTTTGGGCGATGTGAACGAGGTCACTTCGATCTTGGCGAAACCGCAGCGGCTAAGCTGATTCACGAGGGCGATCTTGAGATCCGTGTCGATG
>JBCNPL010000575.1:0-2638 GCA_039593375.1 Paraburkholderia sp.
CCTTTTTGTTGAGTGACTGCAATGATTTCCGCGGCCAATTTTCACTCCTGTTTTGGTCGTTGGAATTCTACAGGACGATATTTGAATTTCAATGAAATTGTCGTTCAACAACTACGCGTTGGCCATTCGGACTATCGGTTTATGCGCATAAACGGGATGGTGGAGGTTGGATTGCTGGTTGGGACGGCGTGTGGGAGATGGCGAGACTGATGTAGAGCGGTCGATGCAGTGCTCGATGGTGGATCTCTCGTGCTCCAACGCCGGGGCGGTTCGTCGCGGCGATGTCTCGGTGTGCTGCCCTCTCGCTGGACGCGGCGAGTGGCCGAGGAGCCGGAAGTTTGTGCGCATAAAGTCCGCGGCGATCGGGGTGATCGACTTCGTGGCTGGAGCGCTCGGGATACGCCACAGAGAAGTGTGTTCTGCTGGCCGGAGGCAGACGCACGGCCACGAGGCACGTCGTTGAACGTGTATGCATCGAGGCAACGTTCCGTTTGCCCACAGCGTTTATGCGCATAAACCGGACGCAACGATGGCCTGCAGTGGAGGGCAAGGCAGAGACCTGGCCTACGTCAGGCGCGCAATGATGTTGGGACGATAGCCTATCGATACGACCGTCGTCCGGTGCCGTATCCCTGTCGACATACGTCTACGCCTGGAGCCGCATCTCACCTCGCCTGACAATCACAGGCTTTATGCGCATAAACCGACCCCAAGTGTCCCGCGATCCCCGCTCTCTTTTCGCCGCCCGAGACAGCCCTCACGAGACATTAGGCGGGCTAATCGCAAGTCCCTGTCTCCATGAAGCCATTGCCTGCCCGCACTTTATGCGCATAAACAACCACTCGCTCAGGTGTGTCCCACGACATCAAACACTCGCCGTCTCGCGATCACGACGCATCACTAAACCGAATCGCGCCAGCGACCCACTGCCACGAGGAAAGCCACACGATCTCAGCTGCCCCGCCCGCCGAGCCTCCCACGCAGACTGGCTACAATACAGGGCTCCACCATCCAGGCTTGAATGATGATCACGATCTACCACAACCCCCGATGCTCGAAGTCCCGCGAGACGCTTGCGTTGGTCGAGTCGCTGAATACGGCCGGCGCGCCGCTGAACGTCGTCGAGTATCTGAAGACGCCGCCGACAGTCGAGGAGCTCGAAACGCTGCATCGGCAACTCGGCCGTCCGGTCCGCGACATGCTGCGCGACGGCGAGGAGCCGTACAAGACACTGAACCTTGCCCGTGCGGACCTGACCGACGCTGAAGCCTACGCGGCGATCGTCGCTCATCCGATCCTGCTGCAACGCCCCATCGTCGTGTACCGCGGCAAGGCGGCTATCGGTCGTCCGCCCGAGTCGGTGAAGGCGTTGTTCGAATAATTCTTGCCCGGCGTATTTTTCTTATTGCATCAACGCGGCCTGGCCCAGCCCTGCACACGTAAACAACGGCAATCCAGACCGACGCGACCGTCAGGCTGCCCGCGCCGCCACCCGCCCCCGGAACGATATGTCCCCACCGCGGCGTCTAGCTTTTACCGGAAGACGCCCCATCATCATCGTCCGGCTCCCGCCCCGCCGCCGCCTTCGCGGCCATCCGCAACAGCGAGATCTGCCCGCGATAGGCGCGGCATCCGCTGCAGGTCGGCAGATGCACGCGCACCTGCAGGCGCTCGTGCAGCGTCAGATGCCGATCGAGCGCATCCGACAGCAGGCGTGTCACGTCAGTACATTTCCCCGGCAGCATCTTCGGTCGTCAGTCCTTTTTCGCTCAGACAGGTTCGCAGGCGCGTGCGCGCCCGGTACAGCAGCACGCTGCAATGATTCGTCGTCAGCGTCAATTCGTTGCAGATGTCCGCGATCTCGACATCGAGGAATTCGCGCATCATGAACACGCGTCCGATCTGCTCCGGCAAATGGTCGAGGCACACCTGGAACAGCGTCCAGAACTGCTGTTGCTGCAAGAGCGTGTCGGGCTTCGGCCACGGTCGCGGTTTCGCATGCGCGGCCCAGTGTCCGTTGTCCTTGAACAATTCGCGATCGAGTATCGATTCGCCGTCGAGTTCCGCATCGAGCGCGGTCAGGCTCACCATCCGCTGCCGTGCGCGCAGCACGTCGATCAGCTTGTTGCGCAGGATGCCGAACACCCAAGTCTTGTGGGCCGACAGCCCGGCGAACTCGCCGGCATGCGACCACGCGGCAGTCAGCGCTTCCTGCACGGCGTCTTCGGCCGCGTCGGCATCGCGGAGCTGGAGTCGTGCGAAGCGCAGCAGGTCGTGCCGCAGTTGCGCGAGATAGGCGGGGTCGTCGTGTGCGGACAGCATGGGTGAATGGCGGTGTCTCGAAGCGATCGCGCGTGCATCACGGAGCGGACGCATCGCGGTGCGTGCAGCTTACTGGGCGCGGTCTCCGCCTGCAACGCAATGTTCCGTCACGAATTCGCGGAACCGGCTGCCGTGCTGCGCTATGCTTGCCGAACCCCGTCTCGCGCGTCGCCGGCGATGCGCGTCGGGTAATCTGTAACGTCAGAACATAACGGTCGAGTTATCCACAATTTCTGTGGAAAACCTTGTGGAAAGTCGGCCGGACGGCCCCGTGGGACGGCTCGCGGGCTGGCTTGCCTATAAACAGACCTTTGTC
>JBCNPL010000576.1:0-2635 GCA_039593375.1 Paraburkholderia sp.
CCCTGCTCCATCCACGACTGAACGACGTTGAGCAGGTTCGAATAGGTGAGGAAGATCAGCACCGCCATGACGAGGTTGATCGTGCGCCCGCGCCGCGGATTCTGATACGCGAGCGGGATGCCGAGCAGCATCAGGTTGGCGGCCATGAAGACGAGGCCCGTGCGCCAGACGAACTCGGCGAGGTTCGCGTTCGTCGGATGGCGCAAAAGCGCGAGCGTCGACATGCCGGTCGGCGTCGGCCGGTTGACGACAGGCTGCTGCGTGATCTTCACGCCATAGCGCTGAAATTCCATGATCCGGAAGTCCGGCTTGCCGGGCTCGCCGTCGTAGCGGCGCCCGTTTTCGAGCACGACGAAGCGCGAGCCGTCCTTGTCCGTTTCCGTGTGACCGTTGTGCGAGACGACGACGCTGACCTTGCCGCTCTCGGTGCTCGTCACGAACACATTCTCGACATGGCTTTGATCGGCCGTCATTTTCTCGACGAAGAAGACGCGATGGCTCACGGGCGATTCGCGGAACTGCCCCGGCGCGAGCAGGGACACTTCGTCGCGCTGTTGGAAGCGCGCGCGGATCAGCTTGCTCTGCGCATTGGACCAGGGCCACCCGACATAGGCGAAAAAGGCGACGAGAAGAAGAATCGGCAGCGCGAATTTGACGACGGGCTTGATGAAGCGCGCGAGGCTCACGCCCGAGGAGAGCCAGACGACCATCTCCGAATCGCGGTACCAGCGCGTGAGCACGAAGAGGATCGACACGAAGAGCGTGACGACGAGCATCACGGCGAAGTAACCGATGACGGTCAAGCCGATCAGCACGACGACGTCCTTCGGATCGACCTCGCCCGACGCGGCGAAGCCGACGATGCGGATCATCATCGTGGTGAGGAAGATGGTCAAGAGCACCATGAATACGGCGCCGGCCGTATATGCGAGCTCGCGCTGCAGGGAGCGTTCGAAAATCATCGTCTACGAGAAAGGGCGAAGGCAGTCGCGCTTGCGTTGCGCGTGGCGGCCCGACGCCGCGAAAAAATAGCGGATAATTGCGACTTTCGTGTGAGTGATGCCGATTTTATCCGAGGACGAGCCGATGGACTTTAGCATAAAAGCCTGTGACTGGACGAAGGGCACGACGAACGTATTTCTGACCGGAAAGTCCGATTGCATCGTGATCGGCGTGTTCGAATCGCAAACGCTGTCGGGCGCGGGGCTCGAGATCGACGAGGCCACGAAGGGGCTCATCACGCGCGTCGTGAAAGCCGGCGATATGCAGGGCAAGAGCGGGACGACGCTCTTTCTGCACGAAGTGTCCGGCATCGGTGCTTCGCGCGTGCTGCTCGTCGGCTGCGGCAAGCAGGACGCGTTCGGCCAGAAGGCCTACAGCGAGGCCGCGCGGGCGGCCTGGCGCGCGATTCTCGGCACGAAGATCGCCCAAGTGACGTTCACGCTCGCGCAGCTGCCGATCAAGGAGCGCACGGCCGAATGGGGCGTGCGCGCCGCCATCCTCGCGCTGCGCGGCGAGACGTACCAGTTCACGCAGATGAAGAGCAAGCCCGAGCCCGCCAAGCGGGCGCTGAAGCGCGTCGTCTTCAGCGTCGATACCGTCGACGAGAAGGCGGCCAAGGTCGCGGCGAAGGAGGGCGAGGCGCTCGCGAACGGCATGGAGCTCGCGCGCGATCTCGGCAACCTGCCCGGCAACGTCTGCACGCCGAATTACCTCGCCGACACGGCCAAAACGCTGGCCAAGGACTGGAAGCTGAAGGTCGAGGTGCTGGGCCAGAAGCAGCTGGAAGCGTTGAAGATGGGCTCCTTCCTCTCGGTGACGCGTGGCTCCGCTCAACCGCCGCAATTCATCGTCATGCAGTATCAGGGCGCCGCGTCGAAGGCGGCGCCCATCGTGCTCGTCGGCAAGGGCATCACCTTCGACAGCGGCGGCATTTCGCTGAAGCCCGGCGACGGCATGGACGAAATGAAATACGACATGTGCGGCGCCGCTTCGGTATTCGGCACGCTGCGGGCCGTGGCCGAGCTCGGCTTGAAGATCAACGTCGTCGGCATCGTGCCGACCTGCGAAAACATGCCGAGCGGCACGGCGACGAAGCCTGGCGATATCGTCACGAGCATGTCGGGTCAGACGATCGAAGTGCTCAACACGGACGCCGAAGGGCGCCTCATTCTCTGCGACGCGCTCACTTACGCCGAGCGCTTCAAGCCCGCGGCCGTCATCGATATCGCCACGCTGACGGGCGCCTGCGTGATCGCCCTCGGCCATCACAACAGCGGCTTGTTCGCGAAGGACGATGCACTTGCCGGCGAGCTGCTCGACGCTTCGCGAGAAGCGGTCGACCCGGCCTGGCGCCTTCCGCTCGACGACGAGTATCAGGAGCAACTGAAGTCGAACTTCGCCGATATGGCCAATATCGGCGGCCGGCCGGCAGGCAGCGTGACGGCGGCTTGCTTCCTGTCGCGTTTCACCGAGGCCTATCCGTGGGCGCACCTCGACATCGCCGGCACGGCCTGGAAGAGCGGCGCCGCGAAGGGTGCGACCGGGCGGCCGGTGCCGCTCCTGACGCAATTCCTCATCGATCGCGCTCAACAAGCGTAGTGGCCGGGCCGTACTGCCGATGACACGCATCGAT